>DASYKM010000272.1:0-7216 GCA_035995425.1 Steroidobacteraceae bacterium | reverse complement strand
CAGCAGGTTGCCGTTCGAGAAGCGCTTGGCGACGGTCACGGTGATGAAGCCGTCGAGCTTGTTGCTCTGCGCGGCGGCGCCGTTGCCGGCGAATTCCGAAGAGTTGTCGATTCCGCCCTGGAGGAGGACCGTGCCATCCATCGTGATCGGCCGGCCGGCGATCGTCGGGCTGGCGAGCTCCGCCTTCGACGACTTGCTGGCGGTGGTGGTCGCGGTCTTTTCCGCCTCGGTGCTCTCGGCGAGCCGCACCGTGAGCGTGTCGCCGATGTTGCGCGCCGTGACATTGTTCCACAGCGACACATCGGTGCCCTGCGCGTAGATGGCGCCCGGCTGCGCCTTCGGTCCTTCGGACACGTCGGGCCACGTCGGGTCGAAGTCGCGCCCGCCGTCTTCCTGCAGCACGCTGCAGCCGGTGAGCAGCAGCGATACGGCGATCAGCTGAACGGTTTTCATAACTGGTTGTTGACGTATTCGAGCATCTGGTCGGCGGTCGAGATGGCCTTCGAATTCATTTCGTAGGCGCGCTGCGTCTCGATCATGTTGACCAGCTCCTCGACCACGTTGACGTTCGAGGACTCGAAGAATCCCTGCAGCGTCGTGCCGAGGCCGTTCTGCCCGGCGGTGCCGGTCTGCGCCGGGCCGCTTGCGGCCGACTCGACCAGCAGGTTCTCACCCAGCGGTTCGAGGCCGGAGGGGTTGATGAAATCCGTGAGCTGCAGCTGGCCGATCTGCACCGGCGAGCTCTGCCCGCCGACGCGCGCGCTGACTATGCCGTCGCGCGCGATCGTCACCGATTGCGCACCGTCAGGAATGCTGATGCCCGGCTGCAGGACGTAGCCGCTCGAAGTCACCATCTGGCCCTGCGCATTCAACTGGAAGTTGCCATCGCGCGTGTAAGCAGTGGTGCCGTCGGGAAGCTGGACCTGGAAGAAGCCGCGACCTTCGATGGCCACGTCGAACGCGTTGTCGGTCTGCGTGAAACCGCCCTGCGTATAGATTTTTTCGGTGGCCACCACGCGTACGCCGGTACCGAGGCTGACGCCGGTGGGCGACTGGGTGTCCTGCGAGGTGGAACCTCCGACCTGGCGCAGGTTCTGGTACAGCAGGTCCTCGAACACGGCGCGGCCCTTCTTGAAGCCCGCGGTGCTGACGTTCGCCAGATTGTTAGAGGTGACGGCGAGCTTGGTCTGCTGCGCGTCGAGACCGGTCTTGGCCGCCCATAGTGCTGGATTCATGTATTACTCCAAATGATTGCGATCAGCCGAGGCGCATGAGCTGCGCCGCGGCGGCGCCGTTTTCTTCGGCGCTGCGGATGGCCTTGACCTGCATCTCGAAATGCCGCGCCAGTTCGATCATGTTGACCATGGCTTCCGCGGCGTTGACGTTGCTGGTTTCCAGCACGCCCGAGCTCACCTGCACGGCCGCGTCCGAGGGCGCTTCGCTGCCGTCTTTCATGCGGAACAGACCGTCGTCGCCGCGAACGATCTGGTCCTTCAGCGGATTGACGAGCTTGAGCCGGCCGATGGTCGAGGTCGTCTCGGGAGTCTGGCCTTGCGCCACGATGGAGATCGATCCGTCGCGTCCGAACAGAATGGATGAATACGGAGGAACGACCACGGGTCCGCCATCACCGAGCACCGGATGACCGGTGGCGGTGGTGAGCGCACCGGTCGGATCGAGCTGCAGATCGCCGGCGCGTGTGTAGGCTTCTTTGCCGTCCGCTCCCTGCACCGTGATCCAGCCCTGGCCGTTGACGGCGATGTCGAGGTCGCGACCGGTGGTCAGCAGCGCGCCACTGGTGGAATCCCAGCCGTTGGGCGTGCTCTGCGCGTAGACGCGCGAAGCGAAGCCGGATCCGTCGACGCTGCGACTCTGGAACGCCTCGAGATCGGCCTTGAAGCCATTGGTGCTGACGTTGGCGAGATTGTGGTTGTTGACGGTCTGCGCGCGAAGCGTTTCCTTCGCGCCGGCCATCGCCACGTAGAGCATGCGGTCCATGGTTATTGCGTCCTAACTATTACCGGATGTTGATGATGGTCTGGGTCACCGCGTCGGCGGTGCTGATCATCTGCGCGTTCGCCTGGAAGTTGCGCTGCGCGGTGATCATCTTCACGAGCTCTTCGGTGATGTCGACGTTGGAGGCTTCGAGCGCGCCCGACTGCACCAGCCCGAAACCGGAATTGCCGGCTTGGCCGCGCAGCGCCTGGCCGGAGGCAAAGGTTTCGGCCCACGAGGTGTTGCCGAGCTGCTGCAGGCCCTGCACGTTCGAGAAATTGGCGATGGCCACCTGGCCGAGCGGCTGCGAGCGGCCGTTGGTGAAACGGGCTTGCACGATGCCCGTCTCGGTGATGTCGATACCGATGAGGCGGCCGGTGGTGAAGCCGTCCTGCGTCACGGAGTTCACCGCGAAGTTGGAACCAAACTGCGAGGAGCGCGACAGATCAACGGTGACGGTGATGTTCGCCGCACCCGTTGCAGGCGTATACGCCGGGAACGCCGCGAGGCCGCCGGCTGGCGCCGTGAGGCCGCCGACGTTTGAATACTGCAGTGCTACGGAGGCGCCCGGCACGCCGCCATCGACCGCGGTGCCGTCAATGTACAGGCGTGTGTTCCACGCGTTGGCGGCCGCGGTCTTGGTGAAGTACAGCGTGCCGGTATGCGCGGCGCCGAGCGAATCGAACAGCGTCAGCGAGGTCGCCTGGTTGAAAGTGTTGGGGTCATTGGGATCGAACGGCGCCACCGCCGGAGGCGAGGCGTTGGCCGGCAGATTGAGTACGTACTCGACTTCGGTCGTTGCCTGGGGCGCGGCGTCCGTGGTCTGCAAACGCAGATCGGAGAGACCGCCGGTGTTGAAGCCGCCGGAACCTAGCGCCGGATACACCTGCAGACGTTGCTGCGAGGAATTGACCACATAGCCGTCACGGTCGACCTGGAAGGCGCCTGCGCGTGTGTACGACAAGGCGCCCGCATCGGAAAGGACGAACAGGCCCTGGCCGGAAATCGCGAGGTCCAGGTTCGAGTCGGTGAACTCGATGTTGCCCTGGGCAAACTGCTGCGCGACGTTGGCGACGCGTACGCCGTTGCCGCTGGAGTTGGAGGAGACGCCTTGCAGCGACACCGCGAACAGGTCGGCGAACTCGGTGCGCGAACCCTTGAAGCCGTTGGTGGCCGTGTTGGCCACATTGTTAGCCGTCACGTCGAGATCCGACTGGGCGGCGTTGAGCCCCGAGAGGGCTATGCGGAATGTCATGGTTCGATCTCCTTAGGAAACTTTGATTCAGAGGACGCGTTCGACGTCGCTCATGGAAATTTCACCGAGCGTGTCGGTGTCGAGCAGCAGCGCGCCGGTGGTCGGATCGAGCGCCACGCTCGAAACGTTGGCGGCGATGCTGGTCTGCAGGGACTCGGTCTTGCCCGCCACGTTGGCCATGAGCTCGACCTTGTAAGAGCCGGCGGCCACGGCGGTGCCGGCATCATTGGTGCCGTCCCACTGAAAGCCGTGCATGCCTGAGGTGGCACTGAGCGCTTCGGTCTTGATGGTTGCACCGCTCGCATCCTTGACCACGAGCTGCAGCGAGGTCGTACCCTTGGGCACGGTGATCGCGCCCGCGATACCGATGCGGTCCTCGCTCGGCGCTTCCAGGTAAACCTGGCTGCCCTCGGCAACGACCGTCCGGCCGATCATGGCGGCGCCATCGAGCACGCGGTTGCCGCGCAGCGAATCGGTCAAGCCGGCAATCGCCGTGTTGATTTCCTTGAGACCGGCGACCGAGCTGAACTGCGCAAGCTGACCCACGTACTGCGAAGGATCCAGCGGCTTGAACGGATCCTGGTTCTTGAGCTGCGTCATCATGAGCTGCAGGAAATCGTCCTGGCCGAGCTCGGTCTTCTTCGCCTCGTTGGCGGCGCGCACGTTGGCGGCCTCCTCCGGAGTCCGCTGCCGCACCATTGCGGCATTCACGATGTCCATGTCGATAGGCATGAGTCAGTACTCCCTTAGCCCTGGCCGAGTCGCAGAGTCGCGAGCAGCAGGTCTTTCGAGGTGTTCATGACCTCGACGTTGTTCTGGTATGAGCGCGAGGCGGAGATCATGTTGACCATCTCCTCGACCACGTTGACCGCGGGCGCGTACACATAGCCCTTGGCATCCGCGAGCGGATTGCCCGGCTCGTAGCGGGCGCTCGCCGGCGCGGTGGACTCGTAGATACCCGTGACTTTCACCGCCGGTCCGCCCTGTTCGCCGGTACCTTGCGAAGCAAGCATCGCCTTGACCGCCTGGAAGATCGGGTGCCGCGCCTTGTACACCGTGGCGGGATCGCCGCTGACGCTGTCGGCGTTGGCCAGGTTGCTGGCGGTCGTGTTCAACCGCACCGATTGCGCGGCCATGCCGGAGCCGGCGATGTCGAAAGCCTTGAAAGATGACATGAGTGTTCCTAGCTACCGAGGATTGCGGTCAGCAATCCGCGGAATTTGGCGTTGAGGAAAGTGAGCGTCGCCTGGTAACGCACGGCGTTCTCGGCGAAAGAGGCCTGTTCGATCTGCGCGTCGACGGTGTTGCCGTCGAGCGAAGGAGCGAGCGGCGTGCGGTACTTGAGATCCGGGTTCGTGGCGGCGTCCGCCGCGGTGGATCCACCGATGTGGCCGGGCTGCGTGGTGGAGAGCGAGACGCCGGCGGTCGGCGAACCGGCCGCGCGCGCCATGGCCTGGCGAAAGTCGATGTCGCGCGCCTGGTACCCCGGCGTGTCGGCATTCGCGAGATTGTTGGCGATCAGCTCGCCGCGACGCGCGCGCACTTCGAGTGCGGCTGCGTGCACGCTGACGTACTGATCCAGGTTGATGGGCATGGGTCCTCTCCTCGCGTCGGCAATCCGACGTGCGTACGGGGACCAAAGCAAGTGACGTGCCACGGAGACTTCCGGGCGACCGGGGGGCGGCTGCGGCGTATCGGGGGTTGGAAGTTGTGACGCGGCGCGCGTGAGGACGGCGGCGCATTGCCGCCCGGCGGCCAGCAACTGCAGGCGAGATGTCCGCCTTCGTCGTAAAGCTGTAGCGGCCGCGCAGTTCTTTTCTTGAACACCGCCATCCATGGCACGTCGATTGCTAACTACAGCGCATGCCAGTCAATTCATTGACCCTTTCTTTCGTGCTCGTCACGCTGATGTGCGGGTTCGCCGCGCCAGTCCGCGCGCAGACGGCGCCGGCCGATGCCTCGATTCAGTCGCTGGCCGCGGTGCGCCGTGCCGCCGAAGCCGGCCTGCGCCGCGAGCTCGACCCCAGTCTGACGGGCGTGCAACTCACCGCGGCCGAGCTCGACTCGCGCATGCGCCTGCCGGCCTGCGGCGCGCCGCTCGTGTCCAGCGCCACGCTGCCGCGTGGCGCGCAGACGCGCGTGCTGGTGCGGGTCGCGTGCAAGACCACCGCGAACTGGACTCTCAACGTACCGGTGGACATGGCACGCACGACCGACGTGCTCGTCATGCGACGCGCGGTAGCGCGCGGCGAAAGCATCGGCGCGGGCGACGTGACCGTGCAATCGCGCGTGCTGCCAGGTCTGGCTTCACCTTATGTTGCAAGTGTCGCGGATCTGAATGGCCGCCTCACGCGCCGCCCCATTCCGGAAGGAACTGCCCTGCCCGCCGACGCCCTGCAGGCCGCACTCCTTATACATAGAGGGCAGAGCGTGACGCTGGCCTCGAGCAGCGCCGGCGTGGAAGTCCGCGCGCCGGGACTGGCCATGGCGGACGCCGCCGCCAACCAGCGCGTGCGCGTGCAGAATCTCAACTCATTAAAGATAGTGGAAGGCGTGGCCGACACCGACGGTGTGGTCCGCGTGAGTCCTTGAGCCGCGGCGTGACCTGGATCACCAAGGCCCGGCCACCGCCACAAAAGCGCCAATTTCTTGTCAGTAGCCCTAAAGTTTCTCATCCGAAAGCCGTTAAAAGGCTCGTAGATACCCCTTGGAGAATGGGCGATGGCGAACAAGATCAGTGGAATTGACGGACGTCCGGTGCAGGTCGGTGGCGGTGCCCCCGTATCCCGCGCACGCGATGCCACGTCGGAAGGCCGCAAGACCGACGCCACCGGCACTGTCTCGAACATCGACGTTTCCGACACCGCGCGTACCCTCGCCGCCCTCGAGAATCACATCGGCACGCTGCCGGTGGTGAACGAGAGCCGGGTCGACGCCGTGCGCCGGGCGATGGATGAAGGCCGCTACCACGTGGATCCGCAGCGCGTCGCCGACAAGATGCTGCGCTTCGAAGTGGATCTGCTGGCCACTATTCCCGCTCACAAGTAACACCGGAACTCTTTCGACGTGGATGCAACACTGACCCGTGACGCTCTCGCGCGTTTGCTCGCCGAGGAAAACGGCGCGCTCGGTGAATTCGAAACCCTGCTCGACAAAGAGCACGGTGCCCTGCGTTCCCGTGACATCGACGCCCTCGAGACGCTGGCCGAAGCGCGCCAGGCGAGCGTCATCAAACTTCTGAAGATCGAGGACGAGCGCCGCTCCATGTGCAGCATGCTCGGCTTCGACACGGATCTTGCCGGCCTCGCGAAACTCATCGCCTGGTGCGATCCGGCCCGTTCGCTCAGCAGACACTACGAAGAGTGCGCCACGCGCGCGCGCCGGTGCCGCGATCTCAACGATCGCAATGGCGTGCTGGTCGGTGCGCAGATCAAGCGGGTCGAAGGCCTGCTCGGCGCCATGACCGGCACCAACGCCGAACCCCGCGGCTATGGCCCGCGCGGTCAATCGAACCCCTATTCCTCGTCTTCGGGCAAAGTTCTCTCTGCCGAGGCATGAGGCCTCGAGCTCATCGGCCGCCTGGCTGATGCTCCCAAACGCGCCACCGGCGCGTTTTTTTTCGCCCGCATTTTCCCTGCGCTAACTACGTATGTTCCACGTGGAGCAGCGGGCATAACCTCCTTTACCTAATAAGAAGCGCGAACGTGAAACACGTCGCGTCATGTTCGATGGGGTCACGCCTAACAACTACACATAAGAGACGTGGTTCAAATAATTGCCGCGCACTCGCGAAGCCCGTCACATTTGGCGGCTCAATCTGGCCGGTTTGCCGCCGTAAACCCTCTCAGGGTGCTGTTGCGAAGAACACCGGCACCAACGTCTCGCTGGCGGCAGCTCGCGGGCTCGTGCACCGACCGACGGTACTCCTCTCTCGCAAGTGCTCGTGTGCTGCCGCTGGCCCCAAAC
>DASYKM010000271.1:0-11817 GCA_035995425.1 Steroidobacteraceae bacterium | reverse complement strand
ACATGCCGGTCCACAACTCGCTCAACGCATCGCGTTCATCGACCGCGGCGCCCGCCGAACCCGCGAGGGTCGCGGCGACAAACGTCAGGACTGCGGTTGCACGAGTCGTATGAGCCCCTCTTGCGCGGTGCTGGCCACGAGGGTTCCGTTGCGTGAATAGAAACTGCCGCGCGCGAAACCGCGCGCACCCGAACTGCTGGGGCTGTCGAGGCTGTACAGCAGCCAGTCGTCGACGCGAGCCGGCCGGTGAAACCAGATCGCGTGATCGATGCTCGCCATCACGAGGTTGCCGCGCAGGAACGAGGAGCCATGCGGCATCGTCGTCGTGTCGAGCAGCCAGTAGTCGGACATGTACGCCAGCAGGCATTGGTGCAGCATGTCGTCGTCGGGTAGTTTGTCGACGGCGCGCATCCAGATCTGCCGCACCGGCTCGCAGGCGACCGGCGCCAGCGGGTTGTAAGGTTGCACCGGCCGGAATTCGAACGGCCGCTCGATCTGCAACCAGCGCCGCAGCTTCTCCGGCAGCTTGTCGATCTCCGCCTGCGACGGCTTGGTCAACGGCTTGAGATCTTCAGGCGGCGGCACTTTGGGCGCCGTCGCCTGATACTCGAGGCCCTTCTCGGGGGTCTGGAACGAAACCGAACAGATGAAAATCTGCTCGCCGTTCTGCACCGCGACCACGCGTCGCGCCGAGAAACTGCCGCCATCGCGGCTGCGATCGACGCTGTAGACGATGGGCTTGGTGAAGTCGCCGCGCCGCAGGAAATACGCGTGCATCGAATGCGCGACGCGCCCATCGTCGATCGTCGACTGCGCCGCCATGAGCGACTGGCCCAGCACCTGGCCGCCGAACACCTGCGGACTGCCGGTGTCGCGGCTCTCGCCGCGAAACAGGTTCACCTCGAGACGCTCGAGCTGGAACTGCCGCTGAAGATCGGCGAGGCGCGTGTCCATGGTCAGCGTTCGCCTAACCGAACTTGAAGGCGCCCTTCATGACCGCGTAGTGCCCGGGAAAGCTGCAGAAGAAGCTGTAGCTCTCACCTTTCTTCAGCAGCGAGGTGGCGAAGGTGACCGAGGCGCTCTGGCCGCCGGCGACGACCTTGGTGTGCGCGAGCACGCGCGCATCGTCCTTCTTGATGTAGTCGTTCGGAAGTCCGGCGCCCATGCCATCGGTGGCGACGGCGGCGACATCCGCGGTGCGCGTCAGCACCCAGTTGTGGCCCATGACCGAGGCCGTCTGCTTGCCGGTGTGCTTGAGCGTCAGCTCGACCTGGGTGCAGTCGGCGGCGACGACGATCTCTTTCTTGTCGTACTGCATCATGTCGGTGCCGGCGATGTCGACCTTGCAGACCTTGTCGGCGGCGAACGCGCCGGGCGCGGCGAACAGTACGGACAGGCAGGCAATGGCTCGGATGGCTTTCATGGTTGACTCCGAATTGTTGATGATGATTGAGTAGTTAGTGGGGTACGCCCAGGCGTTTCTGCATCACCGGACTGGTGGTGGTGTATTGCAGGAACTGCTTCTTGGACGGGTAAAGGTAATGTTGAATCGCGAAGGCCGCGAGAGCGGCCTCGTGAAATCCGGAAAGAATCAGCTTCTTCTTACCTGGATAGGTGTTGATGTCTCCCACGGCAAAGATCCCGGGGACGCTGGTCGAGAATTTTTCGGTGTCGACCCTGAGCGCTTTTTTCTCGAGCTCCATGCCCCACTCGGCGATGGGCCCGAGCTTCGGATGCAGGCCGAAGAATGCCAACACATGGTCGGCCTCGACGTTGTGCATGGCGCCGTCGGTGCCTTTCACGTTGATGCCTGTCAGCGTGTCACCGCTCAGGCTCAATGAGTCCGCGAGACCTTCGAGGTAACGCACCGTGCCGGAGTCGACCAGCGCGCGCATCTTCGCGACCGAGGCCGGCGCACCGCGAAACTCCGGGCGGCGATGGATGTGCGTCACGGCGGAAGCCTTGCCGGCGAAGTCGATGACCCAGTCGAGCGCCGAGTCGCCGCCGCCGAAGATCGCCAGCTTCTTGCCGTGGTAGCTCGCGGCATCGCGCACGCGGTAGTGAATGCTCTTGCCCTCGAAGACTTCAGCGCCCGGCACGCCGATGCGCCGCGGCTGGAACGACCCGACGCCGCCGGCGATCACCACCGCGCCCGCGTCGAAGCGCGTGCCGAGAATCGTTTCCACGTCGAAGCGACCATCCTCACGCTTCCTGCAGGCGGCCACTTCCTGGCCGAGGTGCATGGGCGCGTTGAACGGCGCGATCTGCTGCAACAGCCGATCGATGAGTTCCTGCGCGCCGCAGATCGGCAGCGCCGGAATGTCGTAGATCGGCTTGTCGGGATAGAGCTCGGTGCATTGCCCGCCCGGGGTGCCGAGGGAGTCGACCAGATGGCAGGTCATGCCCAACAGACCGAGCTCAAAGACCTGGAACAGACCGCATGGGCCGGCGCCGATGATCACAACTTCCGTGACGATGGGCGGCTTCGGGGAAATCTCGGACAAACTCAATTCCTTCAACGAGCTGGCGACAGTTTGAGGGCCGCAACTATAACCCAGGCTGTACGATCTCCCCCCTCCTGCAGACAACCCGGCGGGCATATGGTCGGTGGGCATGACCACGCTGAAGATCAATGGCAAATCCGTGGACGTCGATGTCGACCCCGCTACGCCCCTGCTCTGGGTATTGCGCGATGTCATAGGCCTACCGGCACCAAGTTTGGCTTCGGCATGGCCCTTTGCGGCGCCTGCACAGTCCATCTGAGCGGCAACGCCGTCCGCTCCTGCCAGATCCCCATCAGCGCGTGGGGCGATCAGCCGGTGACCACGTCGAAGGGCTGTCATCGAATCGCAGCCACCCGGTACAGCAGGCCTGGATCGAGCACGACGTGCCGCAATGTGGCTACTGCCAGTCCGGCCAGATCATGTCCGCCACCGCCCTGCTCGCCACGACTCCTCAACCCACGGATGCCGAGATCGACGCCGCCATGGCGGGAAACATATTCCGCTGCGGAACCTACCAGCGGATCCGCGCCGCCATTCACCGTACCGCGGAGATCAAAGCCCAAACTCCCGCATCGCCGGGATGAAATTGTCGTTGTCGTGCGGGGGACGCGTGAGTTTGAACAATGCGAATCGCCGCCTGTACGTTCATGGACCGTTCCATCGTCTGGATTCCAGCAGCAGGTCTTCGAAGAACGCGCCGAACGGCCGCTCTGGATGATGGATCTGGATTTCGAGAACCCATAAATCGCCGCCAGCGAACCGGATCGAACACCTTGCGCACGTCGCGGGCCGCGGCGTCACCACCGCCTCGCTCTCACGCATGCCCGGCCGCACCGACGCAGCGATCCGCTCAATCGCGCGGAAGGTGTGTTGCCGTGCCTCGAGCATCTTCTGGCTATCGTAGTTAGGTCCGACGGCTTCTTCAGACCGGGCGTTCATGGTCGATCGGGATCTTATCGGCGTCAGTGCCGCCAATTTACGGCACAATCGTCCACCATGAAACGCGCGATGGTCGGGTTACCCCGGCGAGCCGGCAACTGCACTGGTGGCTCCGGCGGTCTGTAATGCTATTTACACGGCCACCGGGAGTAGACTTCGGTCACTTCCGTTGTCGCGCCACAACCTGGCGTAAGCAGAGGCTCCAATGTCGAAAAATGCTGACTTGCACAAGCGGCGCATCGCCGCCATTCCGCGTGGCGTGGGCAATTCACTCGCGGTCTACGCCGAGCGCGCGCAAAACGCCGAGCTGTGGGACGTGGAAGGCCGGCGCTATGTCGACTTCGCGAGCGGCATCGCCGTGGTCAACACCGGCCACGTGCACCCGCATGTGAAGGCCGCCATGTTGGCGCAACTCGAGAAGATCACGCACGGGTGCTTCCAGGTCACGCCCTACGAAAGCTATGTCGCGCTGGCCGAAGCGCTGAACAAACTCGCGCCGGGACCGACGCCGAAGAAGACCATATTCCTGTCGACGGGCGCCGAGGCGGTCGAGAACGCCATCAAGATCGCGCGCTACGCCACGAAACGTTCCGCGGTCATTGCATTCACGGGTGGGTTTCACGGACGCACGCTGGGTTGCATCGCGCTCACCGGCAAAGTGCAGCCGTACAAGGCGGGCTTCGGGCCCATGCTGCCCGAAGTGTTTCACGTGCCCTTCCCCATGGCGTATCACGGGGTGACGCCTGAGGATTCGTTCGCCGCCATCGACAATCTGTTCAAGGCGGATGTGGATCCGGCGCGAGTCGCGGCCATCATCATCGAACCGGTGCAGGGCGAGGGCGGTTTCTATATCGCGCCGCCTCAGTTCCTGCGCGACTTGCGCGCCTTATGCGACAAGCACGGCATCCTGCTGATCGCCGATGAAATCCAGACCGGCTTCGCGCGCACCGGCAAGATGTTCGCGATCGAACACGCCGGCGTCGAGCCCGATCTCATGACGGTGGCCAAGAGCATCGCCGGCGGCGTGCCGCTGTCGGCGGTCATCGGCAAGGCGGAGATCATGGATGCGCCCGTCGTTGGTGGACTCGGCGGCACGTTCGCCGGCTCGCCGCTGGCCTGCGCCGCGGGACTGGCGGTGCTCGAAGTGCTCGAGAAGGAAAAACTCAGTCTGCGTTCGGAGCAGCTCGGGGTAAAGCTGGTTGCGCGGCTCAAACAGCTGCAGGCCAAGTTCAACTGCATCGGCGAAGTGCGCGCGCTCGGCATGATGGTGGCCATGGAGCTCGTGAAGAATCGTCGCGCGGATGCGCCCGACGCCGAGCTCACCAAGGCACTGGTGCAGGCCGCGGGCCGGCGCGGACTCATACTTCTTTCTTGCGGCATCTACTCGAACGTCATCCGCATCCTCGCGCCGTTGACCATTCCCGAAGCGCAGCTCGAAGAAGGCTTGGGATTGCTGGAGCAGTCGCTCGCGGAAGTGATGCAGGGCGCGGCGACCGCCGTCGCCTGAGGTTGGTGCCGGCAAAAAGGGGACATTCCTATTTTCCCGAAACGGGAAAATAGGAATGTCCCCTTTTTGCCGAGGCACCTTGTCTCACGGGACGCGCGGATTGAACGGGTTGAACACGCCGTTGGTGTTGTACTCGAACAGCCAGGCATGCAGCGTCCAGAGCTTGAAGTCCTGGTTCGCATCCCACTCATCGGCCCGGCCAACGAAACCGAGCGGGGCATGCTTCGATTCGGAGAACGGCACGGCGTACTCCACCGCCACCAGCTTGCGCTTGCCGCCGCAAGGATCGTCGACATACACCAGCAGCTCGGGCCTGGTCGGATCGAAGCGCCCGTCGACGAACTTGTCCTTCATGTAGTGCCAGCCCATGTGCGGCACGAACAAGCCGATGTCGTGGTAGCCCTCTTTCTCGGCCTGCGCGACGTCGATGAAACGCGCGGTCGCGTCACGCACCTGGTCGAGCTGCAGGACGGCGAATGGCGGCGGCTTGCCGCGGCCCAGGTCGGGATTGTCGTCGCCGTGACCGAACGCGGACGAGGCGAGCAGCGCTGCTGCCAGCGCGATCTTGATACGCATGAGAAACTCCATGTAGTTAGTTTGCCGATACCCCCAATGCGGGCGGCAGACTAACCATTGGCGTTTCTCATTCGAATGATCGTGCGTCCTGCACCGATGCCCGATCGTCCGCGCGCATGCTCGCGCGTCCGCGGTTGATGCTCATCCGTCCGCTGGACGCTGTGAGCGCCACTTCGCATCCCTGGTGCGCGCTTCGCGGGCCCGATGCGCGGTGATTCGCTTGATCAACGCCTTCGGCAACGGCTCATCGAACGGCAACCGCACCGACGAGCGCGCGGTCTTGAAATCCGCGAGCTCCCTGGCGAACGCGCGCTTCACGTCCGGCGTGATGAAAAAACCGATGTGATGCTTGAAGGCCGCGAAGGTCACGAGAATGCGGTCGTATGAAAACGCCGGCATGCCCCATTTCAGACCTTGCGTTGCGCCCGGTGCGGCCGCCGCCACCAGCGCGCGCATCTGCCGCAAACGCGCCCGGGCTTCCCTGGGAGCGGCGGCGATGTACTCGGAAACGGTAGTCGGCTTCTTGGGGGACGCCATCGCCGACGGTCTCGACCCTACGCGCGACCGGCGTTCGAGTCCGTGGGCGTGTGGAAATATTCGCTCTCGGAGGCGAGCTGTTCGATGAGGCGCTTGAGCTCCGACATGCGACCTTCGGCCGTGCTGATGGGCATGCAGTCCTGGCAGCGCGTGTCACCGCAGGGCTGGCGCGAATACAGCCAATATTGAATGGCTCCGGCGAGCATTCCATCGGCGATGTCCCAGAGATCCGCGTCCTTGTCCTTGTCCGCCATCTTGTTGGCGAGATCCACGGTCTTGGAGAAGGCGGCATCGAAGGTGTCGGCGATCGGTTCCATGGGGCGCAGTATAGGCATCGGCGCCTTGATGCGAAAAGCCTCAATTGCCGCCGCGAGCAACCTATGTTCAACCGGTCCGCTACTCCAGCCGCAATGAGTAGACCAGGAGCTGGCGCGACCCCCCATGGGCCACCCGAAACAGTGTGATGTCGGAGATATGCGCCATGTCCATGAGCCTGTCTCTAGGTCCGTGGCGGATATCCTCGAGCAGAATCGAAAGGGTGCGCCGTTCCTTTGGTGCCAGCTCGAAGCGCCGGTTGAAACGGTCACTGTAGGCGTGCCGGTGTTTGCGATCGTGCACGCGCACGCCGAGTTTGAGTGACTCCACGCCCGGGTTTTCCACGTCGATCAGCAGGGTCTTGTAACCCCGCCAGTCGGGCACGGGCTCATGAAACGAGACGCCGGGAAAGACCTCGGCGATGAGATCCACCGCCAGCGCGTCGCCGACGATCTCGCGATTGACGCCGATGCTCATCGTCCAGTAGAGCTCGATGCGCGAGTGAAAGTCCGCGAGCACCGGGAACTGCCCGTTGCGGTGCACATACGCGCGCGTCATCCTAACAATCGGCGTCACGTACAGGGCGAGACACACGCAAGCCACCAGCAGCGCGGCGGCCCGGTGCCAGCGACGAAACGCGGAGCGGCGTTCGAACAGCGCGTACACCGCCAGGGCCAGGATTGCGCCCACTGCATCGGCACCCACGTCCTCCCACGACGCATCGCGGGCGAGCGGCCGCTGGATCACCTCGCTCAGAAATCCGGCGCCCGCCCCGACCATGCCCGCGATCGCGTAGAGCCGCGCGCCGGCGAAGCGGCGATCGTCGCGCAGGGCGTAGATGATCCCGAGCGTCAGCAGGCAGAACAACGGCGTATGGCCGGCGTTCTCGATGGTGCGGCCAAAGTATGTCGCCGCGAACGGCATGGGGGCGAAAAGGAGCAGGCCCGCCAGCACGAACAGCGCGATGAGGTAAATCAGACGGCGGGACACACCTCAGTATACTTCGCGCATGAACATACGACTGACAGCAATCGAGGCGCGCATCATCGGCGTGCTCATCGAAAAGCAGATCACCACGCCCGACCAATACCCGCTGTCGCTCAATGCACTCATCAATGCATGCAATCAGAAGAGCAACCGGGAACCTTTCATGCAGCTGGACGAGCCCACGGTCAAGTTCGTCGTCGATGGCCTGGGCCGGCGCCACTTCGTCGTGGAGAAGTCGGGGTTTGGCAGTCGCGTACCCAAGTATCAGCAGATCTTCTGCAACACCGAGTTCGGCAGCCTCAAGTTCACGGCGCAGGAAACGGCGATCGTGTGCGAATTGCTGTTGCGCGGACCGCAGACGCCTGGCGAGCTGCGCTCGCGCGCGCCGCGGATGGCGGAATTTTCCGATCCGGGCGTGGTCGAGTCGGTGCTGGCCGGATTGGCGAACCGTCCGGGCGGCGGCATCGTCGTGCAGCTGGCGCGTGAGCCCAACCGCCGCGATGCGCGCTGGGCACAATTGTTCGAAGAGTTGCCGGCATCGGCTACGGCGGCCACGGCCGATGAAATCGCGGCGAACGCCGCCGGCGCGGCTGCCACGCGCGGCCCGACCAACGCCGAGCTCATTGCACGCGTTGCGGCGCTCGAAAGTGAAATCGTCGCGCTGCGCGCCGAGATCGCCTCGCTCAAGGCGGGTCGCGTCGCGTGAATCTTCCCGCCTGGGCGCAAAGCGCGGGCTTGCTGGTCATTTCGAATGTGTTCATGACGTTCGCCTGGTACGCGCATCTCAAGAACATGGCCGCCAGGCCCTGGGTGATCGCCGCGCTCGTCAGCTGGGGCATCGCCTTGTTCGAATACCTGGTGCAGGTGCCGGCCAATCGCATCGGCTACACCACGCTGTCGCTGGGGCAGCTCAAGGTGATGCAGGAAGTGATCACGCTCGCGGTGTTCGTGCCGTTCGCCCTCTTCTATATGAAGCAGCCGCTGAAACTCGACTTCCTGTGGGCGGGGCTGTGCCTGGTGGCGGCCGCCTACTTCGCTTTCCGGAGCAACTAGCTACCGAAGCTTCTCGAGCGCGGCGCACAGCGCGTCGACGTCTTCCTCCGGCGTGTCCCACGAGCACACGAAACGGGCCTCGCCCGAGCCCGCCGGCCCCCACGGATAGAAAGCGAAATCCTGCGCCGCCAGCGCGTCGATACGTGCCGCGCCCAACTTCATGAACACCTGGTTGGTGGCGAAAGGCTCGCTGAGGAACTGCGGCGTTGCCGCGGCGATGCGCGCCGCGAGACCGTTGGCCCGCTCCGCATTGCGCCGCCAGATACCGCTTTCGAGGTATGCGAGAAGTTGCACGGCCGCATATCGGCCCTTGCAGAACAGTTGCCCCGCACGCTTGCGGCGGAACTCGAAGTCGGCGACGCGGGCCGGATCGAAAAACACCACGGCCTCCGTGTTCATGCCGCCATTCTTGATGACACCGAACGACAGAACGTCGACTCCGGCTTTCCAGGTGAGATCGGCGGCGGAAACCTTTTGCGCCACCAGCGCGTTGGCAAAGCGCGCACCGTCCATGTGCACCGACATGTCCCGCTCGCGCGCCATCTTCGCGAGCGCTGCGACTTCGGCCGGCGTGTAGACCGCGCCGCGTTCGGTACTTTGGGTGATCGACAACATACGCGGCTGCACGCCGTGGACATGCGGCTCAAACCAGGCAAGTCGCGCGGCGAGGTCAGCCGGCGCGATCTTCGCGCCCGCGCCACCGACCAGGGACAATTTCGCGCCGCCGGTGAAAAATTCCGGCGCGCCACATTCGTCACGCTCGATGTGCGCCTCGGCGTGGGTGAGCACCGTGCCCCAGGGCGGGCAGAGCGTAGCCAACGCAAGCGAATTTGCCGCAGTGCCGGAAGACACCGCAAACACGCGCACCGGGGTGCCGAAGAATTCGCCGAACACCGCGTCGAGTCGTACGGACCAGCGATCGGCGCCGTAAGCGAGCGCGGTGCCCGCATTTGCGGCGGCGATCGCCTGCAGGATTTCATCGCAGATCGCGGCGGTGTTGTCGGATTTGAAGTAGCGCATCGCACGAATTCTAACGCCGCGCCCGACATTCGAGCGGCAGATTCAGACAAAAAAGCACAGATCGGCATAGGTACCGCGACACGCACGATCGGTTCCCCATCTCGATGCAACTACTTTTCCCCGCATCGCAAATTCGCGGTGTACATTTGGCGCCCGATTTTTGATGGGTATTTTCGGAGGTTGCATGAACCACCAAGGTCACGGACGACGCTCTGCATTGCGCCAGCTCATCGCCGCGATGGGCGCCGTCACTCTCGACTGGGCGGCGATCGCCCAGGCCGGTCACGACGCGCACGTCGCGGCGCAGTCGCCGACGAATCTCGCCTACACATTGTTAGCCCCCGGCGATGCGGCCGACGTCGAGGCGCTCACCTCGCAGATCGTGCCCAGCGATGAAACGCCGGGCGCCCGCGAAGCCGGCGTCACCTTTTTCATCGATCGGGCGCTGGGCACACTCTTCGCGCATTGGCGCGAAAGCTTCATGCGTGGACTCGGTGGTTTCCAGGCCGCCTGCCGCGCCCACGATCCAACCGGCGCGGCCTTCGCCGCCTTGTCCCCGGAACGGCAGATCGAATTCCTGCACACCATCGACGGCACGCCATTCTTCGATCAGGCCCGCATGCTCACGCTGTGCGGCATGTTTTCGAGTCCCAAGTACGGCGGCAATCGCGACGGGCTCGGCTGGAAGCTGATCGGCTTCGAGGACCAGCACGTCTTCGAGCCACCCTTCGGCTATTACGATCGGATCGGTTCATGAAGGTGCGCAAGTTTCGCGACTCCGACTCCGTCGATTTCCTCATCGTCGGCTCGGGCGCGGCCGGTGGCGTCATCGCCCGCGAGCTCGCGCGCGCCAACCTTTCGGTGGTGGTGCTCGAGCAGGGCCCGCGCCGCGCGCCGGCCGATTTCGAGCACGACGAGCTCAAGTACTGGTTCATGGGCGGCCTCACCCCCGACACGCAGACCAATCCGCAGACTTTCCGCCGCGACGCCACGCAAACCGCCGAGCGAACCCTGGTGCGCACGCCGCTCTTCTATGCGCGCGGCGTGGGCGGCACCACCCTGCACTACACCGCTAACTACTGGCGTTTCCGCGAAGTCGACTTCCGCGAGCGCAGCCTGCTCGGCGCCATTGCCGGCACGGGGTTCGCCGACTGGCCGCTCGACTACGCCGAGCTCGAGCCCTACTACACCAAGGTCGATTGGGACATCGGCGTCTCGGGCCTCGCCGGCGTCAATCCCTTCGACTCGCCGCGCACCAAGGGTTACCCGATGCCACCGGTGCCGGTGAAGTCCTCGGGCGTGTTGTTCGAGCGCGGCGCGCGCAAGCTGGGCCTGCATCCCGTACCTGCACCGCTCGCGATCAACTCGGTCGCCTACGGCGGCCGGCCCGCCTGTGTGCATTGCGGCTTCTGCCACGGCTTCGCCTGCGAGGTCATGGCGAAAGCTTCGTCGCTGACCACCGTGATTCCGCAGGCCGAAGAAACCGGGCATTGCGAGGTGCGCGCCGACAGCTATGTCTCTCGCATAGAAATGAACAAGCGTGGGCGCGTCACCGGCGTCACGTATTTCGATGCCGACAAGCGCGAGCACTTTCAGAAGGCACGCGCCGTGGTGGTGGCCGCGAACGGCGGCGAGACGCCGCGGCTGCTGCTGAACTCGGTCAATGCGAGCTTTCCGCAGGGACTCGCGAATTCGAGCGGCGTGGTCGGCAAATACCTGATGTACAACTACACCGCGCGCGTGCAGGGCGTCTTCGAACACGAGCTCAATGAATACAAGAGCGTGCAGGTCACGCGCATCCTGCATGACTTCTACGATTCAGATCCGAAGCGCGGCTTCTATGGCGGCGGCGGACTCGACGCGCGCATGGGGCCGCAGCCCACGACCTGGGCGCTGCGCACCGCGGGCGACGGACCCGGCTGGGGCAAGGGATTGAAGGAACACCTGCGCGAATTCCCGCGCTCGATGCAGGTGGCCTGCCATACCACTTCGCTGGCGCTCGAGACCAATAACATCTCCATCGATCCGACGGTGAAAGATGCCTGGGGCGTACCCGCAATCCGCGTCACCTACCGCGATCATCCCGACGATCTCGCCACGGCGCGTTGGTTGCAGGATCGTGGCGCGGAAATTCTCGACGCGGCCGGCGCGTTGCGCGTCGCCAAGGCACCGGTAACCGAGAGTAGTTTGGGGTTCCATCTGCTCGGAACCTGTCGCATGGGGAACGATCCGGCGACATCGGTGGTCGACAAGTACCACCGCAGCCACGACATCCCGAACCTGTTCGTCTGTGATGGCAGCAGCCTGGTGACCTCCGGGCGCGGCCAGCCGACCATGACGATTCAGGCGCTGGCATTTCGTGCGGGCGAACACATTGCA
>DASYKM010000270.1:0-32605 GCA_035995425.1 Steroidobacteraceae bacterium | reverse complement strand
GCATCTGCCGCGCGACTCTCTGCACGAGATCGAGCGTGCCGGTGATGTTGGTGTTGATCACGTGCTGGACTTCGGCGAACTCCTGGTCGAGAAAACCCTTGCCGAGTCCATGACCGGCATTCGCCAGCAACGCGTCGATATTGCGACCGCGCGCCTTCGCGTAAAGCTGCTCCACCCCTTCACGGGTAGCGAGATCGGTCTGGACGGCTTCCACGTTGGCATTCAGCGCACGCAAGGAATCCACCGCCGCGTCGAGCGGCTCGTCGGCGGCGATCAGCAGGTCATATCCGCGGGTCGCTGCCTCGCGGGCCAGCTCGAGACCAATACCACTGGAGGCTCCGGTCACGATGGCGAAGGGTCGGGTGGAATTCATGGAAGTGCTCCGCGTAGTTGAAGGGCCCGAGCAGCCTGCCCGGCGCGGCACCCGTTCCCCATCAGAGTTGATCGGCGATCTGCGTGGGAAGTCGCGGCCCGTTCGGCTGTGCTCTTCCGACGCGCGGACAGCGTGGACACTGATGGGCCGAAGAGCCCCAGCGTTGGAAAGTCGCAATGCCCCTATCAACTCCAGGAGTCTCCATGGCCAGCCGATATGGAAACAAGGCGAAATCCAAAGTGAAACGCGCGATGCACGAGCGCAAGTCGGGCACGCTGCGCAGCGGTCGGTCGGGGAAAAAAGTGACCAGCCGCAAACAGGCGATCGCGATCGGGCTCTCGGAAGCGCGCCGCGCGGGCGGCAAGGTACCGTCACGGTCGAGCGGACGCCGACGGACGGCGAAAAAGAAATAGTTCCGCCGCACGACGATGCCGCCGAGCCGAGGTTTGCAGCCGCGACAAGATGGGCCCGGTCGCGCGGCGGTATTGGCGCTGGACCTCATCTCCGACTTTGCGTTCCCCGACGGCCCTCGTGTCCGGCGAGCGCTGCAGATGCGGGCCGCTGCGATACGCGGCCTTCTGTCCCGCGCCCGATCGAATGAAGTACCCGTCATCTACGCCAATGACAATCTCGGCCGTTGGCGCAGCGATTCGCAGGCCCTGATCGCACGCTGTACCGACTCCAAGCGGGCGGGCGCCGAGCTGGTGCGCTCGTTGCTGCCGGCCCCGACAGATTCAATCGTGTTAAAGCCGCGGCACTCGGCATTCTTCGGCACACCACTGGAGGTCTTGCTGGATCACGAACAGATCGACACGCTGATCATTCTCGGTGTGTCAGCGGAGAGCTGTGTCTGGATGAGCGCCTGCGACGCACATACTCGCGGTCTAGGCCTCGTGGTGCCGCGCGACACGATAGCCGGCGCCTCCTCGACGGCCTTGCGCGCAGCAATTGCGAGCTTGCACTGCGTGCTCGGCGCACGCACGCCCAACCGCGCGAGCTCGTTGCGCTTCAGACGTGGGAAGGTCCACAGAGCATCGTAGTACATCGAAGCGCGACGGCCTGATTACCTACAACAGCAGTGTGATAGCTCCTGCATGCGCCGGCGTGCTCGAAGCGCGATTGTTCGGCGAAACGCGAGCAGGAGAAACATGAAAAACGAGAGCCATCGACTTCCACGCTGGGCGATAGCGGCGCTTGCTGCCGTAATCCTGCCGATCGCGATGATGAGGTCACAGACAGCCCGCGCCCAGCAGGGTGACGGCACCGACGTGGCGATCAGCACGGTCGTGTGGAAGCCCGCGAAGGTCGCGGCGGATGCGGCGCACATTGCGCACCTCAAAGTGCCCACCGGTTTCACCGTGAAGGTGTTCGCCCGCGACCTCGAGAACTCACGCGTCATCGCGGTGGCGCCGAACGGTGATGTCTACGTGAGCCGGCGCGACCAGGGCGACGTGTTGTTGCTCAAGGACCGCGACAGCGACGGAAAGGCGGACGCCTCTCCAGTCGCCATTGCGCATCGCGCCGGAGCGCACGGGCTCGCGATCCACGACGGCAAGCTTTACCTGATCACCGTCAAGGAAATCTTTGTGGCGGACGTGAAGCCGGACGGCACACTCGGCGACCTGGCACTTTTTCTTGGTGATCTGCCCGATGGCGGGCAACACGGCAATCGCACGATTGCGTTCGGTCCGGATGGGAAGCTCTACATCAGCGCCGGATCCACCTGCAATGCATGCAATGAAAGCAATCCCGAGTCCGCAACCATCCTGCAGGTTTCACCCGATGGAAAATCGCGCGCGATCTTCGCGGGCGGGCTGCGCAACACGATCGGCTTCGACTGGCATCCCGGGACTGGCGAGCTGTGGGGCTTCGACAACGGCATCGACTTCTTGGGCAACGACCAGCAGCCCGAAGAGCTGAACCACATCGTGCGCGGCAAGCAATATGGCTGGCCGCACGTGTTCGGCAGGGGCGATCTCAATCCGCAAAGCACGCCGCCCGGGGGCATCACGAAGGAGCAGTGGCGCGAACAAAGCGAGCCGATGACGATGGGCTACACCGCGCATGCCGCACCGATGCAGCTCCTGTTCTATCGCGGCGGCTCATTTCCGAAAGAATACTTCGGTGACGCGTTCGTGACGTTCCGCGGCTCGTGGAACAGGAAACCTGCCTCCGGTTACGAAGTGGTGCGCGTGCAGTTCACGAACGGCGAACCGCAGTCGATCGAGCCGTTCCTCACCGGATTCCTGAGTGATGGTGGGCGCACGCATTTTGCGCGGCCGATGGGGCTCGCGCAGGCGAAGGACGGGTCGCTGCTGGTCGCCGATGATGCGAACGGTTTTATTTATCGGATTGCCTACGAGGGCGGTGGTGCGTCCGCTGCTGCCGGGCAGGCTCCTGCGAAAGCAATGGAGGCGCAGATGAAGCAGGGCATGAATGTCCCGCTGGCAATCCAGCGTTCCGAGACCCGTGCGACGGGCAAACTGATGGTCGAATCATCCACCATTCGCGGCGTGATTCCGAAGCGGCACTCCGAGTATGCGGACGGCGTCTCGCCGCAGATCTCCTGGAGCAAGGTCGGCGCGGCGAAGTCATACACGTTGATCGTGGAGGACCCGGATGCGCAGGCGGGCAAGCCGTTCGTACACTGGGTGGCGTATGACATTCCGGCCGAGGTGACGACGCTGCCCGAAGGATTGCAGGAGCAGGCGCGGCTCACCGAGCCCGAAGGGCTACTGCAGGGACGCACGACGCGGGGATCGGTGGGTTATCTCGGGCCGCGCCCCCCGGTGGGCGATCCGCCCCATCATTACCACTTCCAGGTCTTCGCGCTGGATTCGATGCTGGACGTGCCGCCGGGCGCCGAGCGCGACGTCGTGCTCACCGCAATGAAAGGTCACGTGCTCGCGTCGGGTGAGCTCGTGGGTACCTATCAGCAAACGGTTGCGCCACCGAAATAGGAGGCCACATGAAACGCAATGGCTCGGACATCCTCATCGATTGCCTCATCGCCTGGGGCGTCAACACCATCTTTGGTCTGCCGGGCGACGGCATCAACGGCGTCATCGAGGCGATTCGCAAGCGAGCCGATCGCATTCGTTTCATCCAGGTGCGACACGAGGAATCCGCCGCGCTCATGGCCTGCGCATATTCCAAGTGGACGGGCCGCCTCGGGTGCTGCCTCGCGACCACCGGGCCGGGCGGCGTACACCTGCTCAATGGCCTGTACGACGCGAAGTTCGACAAGGCATCCGTCATCGCGATCACGGGATTGCCGTATCACGATCTCATCGATACGTTCACGCAACAGGATGTCGACCTGCCGAAGCTGTTCGCCGACGTCGCGGCCTACAGCACACGCATCATGAGCGCCGCGCATGTCGAGAACGCCGTGACTCTGGCGTGCCGCATCGCGTGCACGCAGCACGCGGTGAGCCACGTTGCCATCCCCACCGATGTCCAGGAAGAATCGCTCGACGAGGTCGAGGCTTCGACCCGCAATGTGGAACATCATGTGTCGTTCGCGCGGCAGGAGAGCGAGCGCGTGCCCGAAGAGCCGGAGATCGCGCGGGCATTGGAAATCCTCAATCGCGGCAAGCGCGTCGCTATTCTTGCGGGTCACGGGGCGCTCGATGCGCGTGACGAGCTGCTGGAGGTCGCGGAGCTGCTGGGCGCTCCCATTGTGAAGGCATTGCTCGGCAAGGCCGTGGTGCCGGACGATCATCCGCTCACCACCGGCGGCATCGGCTTGTTGGGCACGCGCGCATCGCAGGAGGTCTTCGAAGAGTGCGACACGCTGCTCATCGTCGGTTCGACATTTCCGTATGTCGAGTACTACCCCAAGCCCGGGCAGGCGCGCGGCGTGCAGATCGATCGTGACGCCACGCGAATCGGGTTGCGCTTTCCCGTGGAAGTCGGGCTCGTCGGCAGTGCGAAGAAGACACTCCGTATCCTGAGTCAGCGGCTCAAGGCGCACGCGCAGCGCGGATTCCTCGAACGCGCGCAACGCCGCAAGCTCGAATGGAACAACCTGCTCGAGCATTCGCTCGACAATGGCACCGGCCGCCTGACTCCGGGAAAACTCGCACACGAGGTGGGCCTGCGACTGGCGGATGATGCGCTCGTGGCGTGGGATTCGGGGCACAACACCGGCGTCCTCGCGCGCTATGCACCAGCGCGCGGCTCGCAGAAATTCAGCGGCTCCGGGCTTCTCGCGACCATGGCCTGTTCAATTCCTTACGCCGTGGCCGCGGCGCTCGCGCTCCCGGGCCGCCAGGTAGTCGCATTCACGGGCGACGGAGGATTGTCGATGCTGCTCGGCGAACTTGCGACCATCGTGCGCTACAAGCTGCCGATCAAGATCGTCGTGATGAAGAACAACTCGCTCGGCCAGATCAAATGGGAGCAGCTCCAGTTCCTCGGCAACCCTGAGTTCGAATGCGACCTGACCCCCATCGATTTCGCGAAGGCGGCGGAGGCGTTCGGCATTACCGGCTTCCGCACCGACTCGCCAGATTCGGTAGGCGCGGTGCTCGATCGCGCGTTCTCTCTGCCGGGCCCAGCGCTCATCGAGGCAACGGTCGATCCGCACGAGCCACTGCTGCCCGCGAAGCGCATCGAGAAGTTCGCCCGTAATCTCGAAAAAGCCATGGAAGCGGGCACGCGCGACGCGCCGGAGATTCGCGCGGCGCTCGAGCGCGAGCCATCGCGCACGCAGCTTCGCGGTGACGATGAGCCGAACCAGCGCATTGGCGCCGAGGGCACTGAGGCGCCGGGCGAGCCGCGGCGCAGCGGCGTGCCCCATCTGTCGGACGACGAGGAGCAACTCGATGCCGCGCTCGCCAATACCTTTCCCGCGAGCGACCCGGTGGGCGCAAAGCACATCGATGACGGCACTTCGCCCAGACGTCGCCAGTAGTCGGAATTTTCCTACGCAATGTAAGGAAACGGCCGGCAAGACTGCCGGAAGGACCCGATTAAACTTGCTCTACCCAAGAAGCCTGCTCAACGGCCCGGGAGGAGTCCATGAGTCAGAGTGCCTCGCTTTCTGTGATCGATACCACAGGCGTCGCCGCTCAGTGCGCGCATCGTGCACAGCTGCCCCCGTTGAGCGAGCTTGCAGCCGCCAATCGGCAGCGTGACGCGCTCTACTTGTTGAGTGAGCAGCTGCATCGAGTCAATTCCGGCGAAGAAATCTATTCGGCGGCAATGGATGCGATCGAAGCGGCGCTCGACTGCGACCGATCCGCCATCCTGCTGCGCGATGCTGACGGCATCATGCAATTCGTCGCCTCGCATGGACTTTCCGACGACTATCGTGCGGCCGTCACCGGCCACTCGCCTTGGGCCGCGGACGAAATCGAACCGTTGCCGATTGCCATCCCCGATGTCGCGAGCGCGGACCTGGAAGAACAACTGAAGATCCGGGTCTTGGGCGAGGGCGTCCAGGCTGTCGCATTCATTCCCCTCGTTTCAGATGGCGCGCTGATCGGCAAGTTCATGGCCTATTTCCGCGAGCCTTACACCTTCACGAGGGACGACGTAGCCGTGAGCCTCACGATCGCACGCCAGCTCGCGTTCGCGATTCAACGTGAACGTACCAACGCGCTGCTCGCGGAGGAACTCAATGCGACCCGCATGCTGCAGGCGCTCAGTATCGAGATGGCGCATGAGGTCGACGTTGACGCGCTGTATGTAAAGCTCATCGATGTCGCCAGAAACATCATGCGTGCGGATTTCGCGAGCATGCAGGAGTATTTCCCGCATCTCGGCGCGCGTGGCGAGTTGAAACTGATCGGGCATCACGGCTTCAGCGACGCCGCGGCCAGGTTCTGGGCCTGGGTGCGTGCCGATTCTTCGTGCACCTGCGGTGTCGCCATCGTGCGGCGCGAGCGCGTGATCGCCGTCGACGTGGAAAATGCGGCGTTCATGGCGGGGACCAAGGATCAGGCGCAGCTCCTCGCGGCGGGAATTCGCGCCGCCCAGACGACTCCTCTGCTTTCGCGATCGGGCGAGCTGGTCGGCATGATCACGACGCACTGGAAGCGCTGTCACACGCCGTCTGAGCGCGATCTTCGATTGCTCGACATCCTGGCGCGATTCGCCGCCGATCTCATCGAACGCAAGAGCCATGACGAAGAGCAGCGCCGGCGCGAAGAACGCCTGCGTACCCTCACGCAGCTCCTCATCGACGTGCCGTGGCAGGCGCGCAGCGATGGCGCGTTCGCCGAGCTTCAGCCCGCCTGGGAGAACTACACCGGCCAGACGTGGGACGCGCATGCGGGGCACGGCTGGTTCGAGGCTATTCATCCCGACGATCGCAGCGGCGTCCAGGCATCGTGGTCGGCCGCGTGCTTCGCGGCGCAGCCGTACACGCATGCCGCCAGGCTGTGGCATGCGAGAAGCCAGCAGTATCGGCGCTGCACGATGCGCGCGACGCCCATTCGCAACGAAGATGGTTCAGTGCGAGAGTGGGTGGGAGCGTGCACCGAAGTGCAGGGTGAGCCGAAACCGGAAGAATTCGCTGCCGCGCAAGGCTGAGCCCCGCGATCGAGTCGTTGCTGCGCACGCTTCGAATGCACCGTATTGCTGCATCGCCAACCGGCAAACCGCCGCGGCAGTTGCTACGTATTGACACCGCAACAGGTGTGTTTGAGGATCGCCCGCGCCTTACGTAGCACAACAGGGAAGGTCTGCGCAGGTGCTACGGCTCTCTCCCATGGAAAATGATGATAGTTAGGCGTGTTGCGCTTCGGTGCAACCGGGTCGCGTGACCTGCGCAGAGTTTCGCTTGGCTCAACTGAAAAGGAATTTCGCCATGAGCACACGTCAATCGCGGGCCGGTCACGGCTCGCACTCTCTCTTTCCGTATTTCATTCCCCTGTTGCTTTGGGCCGATCTGGCGCCAGCGCAGGGTGTCAGCGACGGTGAGCGTCACTACGATGCACGTGCGGGCCTGAGCCACGCGGCCACGCTCGATCAGTTGCGTTCCCAGGCACTGGCGCCGCCGAGTCTCTCCGCCGATATCCAGGAGCTGTCGGCGCTGGAAGTCGACGAACTGACCGGGGCAGTGCGCTCGCTCGCAAGCGAACGCGGCTTTCTCAGCGCCGCAACCTCGGGCAAACCCATGGCGATTGCCATCGACTTCGTCAGCAGGAATCTGTCGGCACTGGGCCTGGAGGCGTCCGATCTCGAGGGATACGCGGTATCGAACGTCGTGTATTCGAAGATCACCGGAGCGACTCACATATATCTGCAGCAGCAGTACCAGGGCGTTCCGGTCTACAACGCGCAATTGCAGATCAACGTGAATCGCGACGGCCGCATCATCAGCGTCAACAACTCTTTCATGGCGGGACTGCAGCGCGCGGTACGTTCGCTGAAGGCGGGCATCCAACTACCCGCGGCGGTCGGCGAAGCGTTGCGATTCTCCGGAATGAAAATGCCGGCTTCCGGCATCGCCGGCACTGGCAAAGACCCGCAGGGGCGCTCGCGCGTCGCGAACGCCGGGATTTCGCTCGAGCCCATCGACGGCTCGCTGATGCTGTTGCCGGTGCGACCCGGCGAGGCACGGCTGGTGTGGAATTTCCAGATCCACACGCTCGACAAGGAGCATTCGTGGGATCTCACCGTGGACGCCGGCACCGGCCAGGTGTGGACGCGCTTCGACTGGGTCGCCGGCGATCAGTATCGCGTCTATCCGCGACCGGTCGAGAGCCCGAACCACACGACGCCGTTACCGCCGTCGGATGGCCGCGCGCTGGTCGTGAATCCGGCCAATTCGCTGGCGTCGCCGTTTGGCTGGCACGACACCAACGGAGTTGCCGGTGCCGAGGCCACCACAACCGTGGGAAACAACGTCCAGGCCTACACTGACATCGATGCGAACAACACTGCGGACGCGAACTCCAGCCCGAGCGGTGGCGCGGCGCTGAACTTCGACTTCCCGCTGAATCTGGCGCAGGCACCGAGCGCGTACCGGCCGGCGGCGGTGACCAACCTCTTCTACCTCAACAACATCATCCATGACGTGCAGTACCAGTACGGCTTCGATGAGGCGGCCGGCAATTTCCAGGTCAACAACTATGGCCGCGGCGGCGCCGGCAACGACTCGGTACGCGCGGAAGCACAGGACGGTGCCGGCACCAACAATGCGAACTTCGGCACGCCGCCGGATGGCCAGCGCCCGCGCATGCAGATGTTCGTGTGGACCAGCCCCAATCCCGATCGCGATGGCGATCTCGACTCGGGAATCGTCATACACGAATACGGCCACGGCATTTCCAACCGTCAGGTGGGCGGCGGCAACGTCAACTGCCTGACCAATCGGCAGCAGGCCGGCGAGGGGTTGTCGGACTGGTGGGCGCTGGCGTACACCGCCAAGCCCGGTGACACCGGCCCGATGCCGCGCGGCATGGGCACCTATGCGCTCGGTCAGCAAACTACCGGCCTCGGCATCCGCACGCAGCGGTACAGCACCGACCCGGCAGTGAATACCTGGACCTACGCCAGCATCAACGGCATGGCCGTTCCGCACGGCGTCGGCTCGGTGTGGGCACAGGGCGCGTGGGAGGTGTACTGGAAGTTGGTCGACGCTCACGGCTTCGACGCGAATCTCTACAACGCGGCGGGCAGCGCCGGCAACCAGCGCGCGATGCTCTACGTGAATGAAGGTTTGAAGAACACCGCGTGCAATCCGACCTTCACGCAGATTCGCGACGGCATCATCCAGGCGGCTGTCGACAATCACGGTGGCGAAGACGTGTGCCGCATCTGGGAGGCGTTCGCGGGTTTCGGCCTCGGCACCAATGCGGTGAGTGGCGGCGCCGCCAGCACGACGCCGACGAACGGCTTCAACGTTCCGGCGTCCTGCCAGGGTGGTGGCGGAGGCACGACTGTCTTCGCGGATACGTTCGAGACCAACCTCGGATGGCAGACCAATCCCAATGCCACCGACACCGCAACGACCGGGGCGTGGGAGCGCGGCGATCCCGAAGCGACCGATTCGAGCGGGCCGAAGCAGTTAGGCACGACTGTGAGCGGAACCAATGACCTCGTCACGGGCCGGCTGGCTGGCACGGGCGGCGGCGGTGCGAACGACATCGACGGCGGTGTGACTTCGATCCGTTCGCCTGCGATCACCTTGCCGGCCACGGGCACGCTCACGTTGTCGTTCAGCTACTACCTGGCGCACGGCTCGAACGCGACGACCGCGGATTTCCTGCGTGTCAGCGTCGTTGGCAGCTCCACGAGCGTGGTGTTCCAGCGGCTCGGCGCGGCGGCCGATGTCGATGGCGTCTGGGCCACCGCGACCGCGAGTCTCAACGGCTTTGCCGGCCAGACGGTGCGGTTGCTCATCGAAGCCGCGGATGCGGGGACGGCCAGTCTCGTCGAGGCGGGCATCGACGACGTGAGGATCACGCAGCAATAGTTTGATCAAGCTGACGGACGGAACGTGGGTCCTGCGTTTACCGCGCAGGGCCCACGTCATTTGTGTAACTTCATCGCATGACCCGCCTCACCGCCATCCTGATGTGCCTCGCTCTGGCGGGCTGCACCATTGCAGTCTCCGAGACGCAGGTGGTGAATCCTGGCGCCGAAGTCACGCTGGCGGCAGGCGCTACGGCCTCGGTGAAGAACACCGCGATGAAAGTGCGCTTTGTTGCCGTGACCGAGGATTCACGCTGCCCCCGCGATGTCACGTGCATCTGGGCGGGCGAGATCAAAGTCTTGTTCGCGATCGGAGTCGCGCCGGCCGCGTCTCAGGTGGAAATCCGCGAGGGCGGGAGCACCGCCGCCGGTGGATATCGCGTGACGCTCGTGCGAGTCGAGCCGCAACGCACGAGCGCTGCGAAGATTGCCCCGAAGGACTATCGCGCGACGCTGAAGGTGGAAAAAGCCTCGTGACTGCCTGACGAAGTCCGTCCGGACGTTCACTGGCGAGGGCGGCCGAGGTCGTACTCAAACCGGATGCGCCATTGACCGTCCTCCTTGGAATACAGCCGAACCCGCCAGACACAACGGCCGGTATCGCAGGAGTGCCTGGAACAACTCGCGAACTCGGAGCTCTCGGCATTCTTGAACCAGATCGTCGTGGCTTTCGAAGGTCGGGCGGTTTTACCTTCGAACTCGATGCCCGGAGACATCTTCCAGAGTGCGCGGGCCGTTCGCGAGTGCGGCGACGCGCGAGCCCAATCCAGGTCGTTGGTAAAACCCCGACCGCAAACGGTCACGGTCTCCCGGTCCGTGCCCCACAGGGCGCAACCGGTCAGCGCCAGGCAGCAGGCCAGTGCCGGCACGAACCAGCCCATGAATCCCTTCATGGGCCGTGATCGGACGGGATCTTCCCTGGGCAGGGTAGCTAGACCGCGGGCTTTACTCGTCGTCGTCACACCACGGATCGTGCCTGTCACCCCTGCGACGCTCGCGCGGAGTGAGCTGGATCACGCTGACGGAGTAGGGCGCGGGTGAGAACGTCAGGGTCGATCCCTGCAGTGTGAGCGTCGATTGCTGCACGTCGGCAGAGCCTTCGCCCGTGTGCGCCGCCTCATCCTGCGCGATGCCGTAACTGAATACCTTCGCCTTCTCGCCCTTCCTCAAACCGGGGACGGAGATGGTGGCATTCAGCGCCGCCGACGGATGTTTGTTGATGACCAGGATGCGCAGGCTTCGGTCGTCGCCGGTCACCGCGTAGACGCCGAGGCTGCCGTAGTCGCTGCTTGCCTGCACCACCTTCTCGCCACCGCGAGCAAAGTATTTGAGCAGCTTGTTCACATAGAAGGTCGGATAGCGGTCGGCCGGGCCTGCGGGATCGGCGGCGCTGACGATGCCGTAGTCGCCGTAACGACGCCAGCCGTAGAGCGTGGAGCTGTTGTTGTTGCCCGCTTCCTGTCCATTGCGCAAATCCCACCACAGCATCGCGTTGAATTCCGTCTTCAACAGGTTGCCCATGGCGTCGGCGTAGAACAGTCCGTTGACGAGGCTGGTGGTCTGCTTGCCCGGGTTGCTGAACACTGAATTGTGCTCGGTGACGGCGAGCTCCACTTGCCGCGCTTTCCGTCCCAGGTAGTCGTCGAGCATCTGGCGAAGGGCGGTGGCGTCATTCGCCCAGCTCGCGGCCGAGTTGAGCAGGAACAAGTCGCTTTCGCCGCCCGGTCCCTGCTCATAACGATGGTAGACGACGAAGTCGGGCGTGACGCCGAGCTGCTTCAACGTGTCCAGCATCACCGGCGTCCAGCCATTGTGTACCAGGCCGGTCCGCGCGTTGGTCACGGGGTGATCGGTGTAGTTGGCGAAGTTGTCTTCGCCGGTCACCACTACCGCGCCGATCTTGATCGAGGGATCGACGGCCTTCATCTGCCGCCAGTATTCCTTGAAGCGATTGGCATAGGTGACCGGATCGTGCGGCCGGGCGTTGTTGTCCGCTTCCCAGGTGCCGTAGTTCTCGTTGCCGATCTCCCAGTACCTGACGTTGTGGCGCTTGACCTTGTTGGCATAGCGCACCCAGGCAGCCGCTTCTTCCGGCGTGCCGGTGCCGTAGTTGGCGGTGATGTACACGGCCGCGTGCGTTGCCGCCGCGGTCGCCACGAACTCATCGAAGTTGGTGGCCCAATCGAAGGTTTCCCCTTCGCTGGTGTTCGTCTGCCAGTGATAGACATCCGACAACGAGCCGCCCGGGAAACGCAGCGACTGGTTGTTGAGCTCGGTCAGCAGCGCAGTGGTGTTCGGCGAGGCATATGCGCCGTCCCAGACCGCCGCATTCAGGCCGAACATGCGCCTATCTACCTTGCGGATGCGCTGCTGGGGATTCACGGTGACATTCACGACGCTCGGTGGCGGCGCGAATTCGAGCGAGATGTCGTCGACATAGAAGGTGGGCTGCGTGACGCCGCCGTTCTCCTGCAGCCACAGCCCGTCGAGATCGGCGACGTTCGCAATGCCGAGCTGTCCTAACGGAATGACGACCTCCTGCCAGGTATCGGCCGGCAGCGGACCGATGTGTAGCGCCGGCTGCCCAACACCGCTGCGCAACGCGACGACATTCAACGTCTGCCCGCCGGTGGCGCCGCCGTTGATCCAGAATTTCAGGCTCTCGTAGGTGCCGGTGGGCAGGGCGTTGTGCTGCAGATACAAGGCTTCGAATGCATCGGCCGTCACGGCGATTGCACTGGAGCCGGTGTGTACCGTCGTCGCGCTGCCGGTGTTGACGGAGGCCCAGCTCCAGTTGTTCCAGCCGTTGACGAGCGAATCCTGATAGATCGCCATGCCGTTCACCGGCGGCGGCGGCGTGGGCGGAACACCGGATTCGAGCACGATGGTGTCGACGTAGAAGGTGGGCGAATCGACGCCCGCGATCTCCTGCAGCCAGAAGCCATTCACGTCGGTGTGGTTGTCCGCGCCGAGTGAGGCGAGCGGCACCGTGATTTTCTGCCACGCGCCCGCGGTGAGCGGGGCGACGCGCACGCCGGGCTGGGCGGCGTCGTTGACGATCGCCTGCACCTGGAAGACCTGCCCGCCGGTGGTTCCACCGTGGACATAGAAGGTGAGATTCAGATAGCCGTTGGTGTCGACCGGCGCACGGGCGGAACGCAGATACAGCGCGGAAAACGCCGCCGGGGTAACGGCTATCGAGACGGTGCCCGTGTTGGCTTGCGCCGTGCTCGCGAGATCGTTCGCAGCCCAGCTCCAGTTCTCCCATCCCGGCGCAAGCGCCTCATCGTAGATAGTCTGGTCGGTGGCGGCGAATGCCGTGCCGCGCAAGGCGAGCAGAAAGGGCAGGAGTACGAGCCAGTACAGAAGACGCGGATACGCGTTCGAAACATTCCCTGTTTTCATGATGTTCCCCCTGAACATTGACCGACGATGCGGTGGTCGCGGATTGAATCACACGGCGGCCTCGAATGGGAGATCGCGGGCGCGTGTCGTTGTAGGAGTGCGCTGCGACATAGATAGGCCCTGATACCGATTGCGATATGCACGCCGAGGAAGTGACCATGCATGTCCTGACCCTGTCGCATGACGCAGCGAGACACGAGAAAATGGGACCGAAACAGAACTTTCCGCTGAATCAGATCCGCCGGCATCTCGAGACCGGCCCGGTCGTGCTGGTGACTTCCGCGTGGAAAGGGAAGACCAACGTCATGACCATGGGCTGGCACCTGATGATGGAGTTCGAGCCGGCGCTGTTTGGCTGCTACATCTGGGATGCCAACCACAGCTTCGAGATGATCCGGAAATCCCGGGAATGCGTCATCAACGTTCCCACCGTCGATCTCGTCGACAAGGTCGTGGCAGTCGGCAACACCACGGGAGCGAAGCTCGACAAGTTCGAGAAGATAGGGCTGACGCCGGTGGCAGCGGAGAAAGTCACAGCGCCGCTGATCAAGGAGTGTTACGCGAACTTCGAGTGCCGGCTCGCTGACGCCAGGATGATCTCCAGGTACGGATTCTTCGTGTGGGAAGTCGTCAAGGCGCACGTCGCGAAGAGTCCGAAGAACCCTCGCACCATTCACTACCGGGGTCAGGGACAGTTCATGGTCGCCGGCCGCTCGATCAGTCTTCGGAAAAAATTCAAGCGCCAGAACTTGTGAAGCTGAGGGGGCGGCCGCTGCGGCGCGCGCTACCGGTTCGTCGATGCGCTGCTCGACGACTCCTATGATTTGAGTTGGGCAATGAAGGCGCGTCCCGCCGGACCTGGCGGTGAATCCTTGCGGTAAACCGCCTTCATCGACATCACCGGGTTCTTCGCCACGTCTTCGACGCGGATCCCGACCAGTGATTTTGCGTCGAGGTCCGCACTCACCATGTGCAACGGCATGTGTCCCCAGCCGAGGCCGGCACGAAGGAATGCGAGCTTGGCGCCAAGATCCGCCAGGCGCCAGGTGAGCGGCGACATCACGGAGTAATCGCGACCTTCTGTGAGCGTCGTCCGGTCGGTCAATACCAGCTGCACCTGCTTTTCGATCACCGCCTTTCCGACGGTGCCGCGCACCGCCGCCAATGAATGATCCGGGCTGACTACCGTCACGAAGCGGACGTCGAGCAGCGATTCGGCGTGCAGCTCATCCGGCACCAGCGGCAGAGAGCCGATGACGCCAATGCTGCAGCTGCGGTCCAGCACCGGTTTGATGACTCCTCCGAGCGCCTCGACGTACAGACGCAACGAAGTGTGCGGATATTTCTTCCGGCTGTGACTTGCAGCCCTGGTCACCGCGTTCATGGGATACATCACATCGATGGCGACGGCGAGCTCCGGCTCGAGGCCTTCGCGCATCGCGCGGGCCCTCGCCTTGAATCCGTCGATGGTGTTCGCGATCGATCGCGCGTCGTTGAGCAGGCTGCGACCTTCCTCGGTGAGCCTGGGGTATCGCGCGGAGCGGTCGAACAATTTGATCCCGAGCTGCGCTTCGAGATTCGCGAGCGTCTGGCTCACCACCGACTGCGCGCGGCGCAACTTGCGGCCCGCAGCGGAAAAACTGCCTTCGTCGACCGCGGCGATGAAGGTCCGAAACTGATCGAGCGTTACGCCGTCGAGCATGATGTATCGCCTCAGACGATGGATTTCATCGAAATATATAGGCTTCCGAGATGGCGCGCGAATCCCTAATCTCCTCGCACGTCAACGGAATTGGAGATCGCCATGAGCCAGACAGCAACCCTCGAGCGCAGCCCGGCGCCCGCGATTTCCGCGCCCGCGCGGGAAATCGTGCTTCGCACCAGTGGGCGGCGCCACGGCTCCGTCGTGCGTCTGGCCAGTCCTTCCGATGTCGGCGAGCTGATCAAGCCCTTCGTATTCCTGGATCACGCCGAAGCGAAGTACACCGGCAAGCCACTGTTCGGCATTCATCCCCATTCCGGCATCGCCACTTTGACGGTCGTCCTCGAGGGCGGTCTCGCCTACGAGGACACCACCGGAAAAAGCGGGCAGGTGGCCGAAGGCGGTCTCGAATGGATGAAGGCGGGCAACGGCGTCTGGCATGACGGCGGTCCGCTCGAAGGCAAGCCGCTGCGAGTGTTCCAGCTGTGGGTGGCTCTGCCCGCCGCGGAAGAAAATTCGGCGCCCGAGAGCCAGTACGTTCCGGCAGGCGCTGTCGAGCATGACGGCCCGGCGCGAGTCGTGCTTGGCGAGCATGGTCGCGCACGCAGCCAGATCCGCGCGCCACGAGGAATCAACTATCTCCACGTTCGTCTCGAGGACGGGCAGCGCTGGCGCTATGACCCGCCGACCGGGCACAACGTGGCGTGGCTGGCGGTAGATAGGGGAAACCTGCTGGCGTCCGCAGAAATCGGCGCCGGCCAACTCGCGGTGTTCGCGGAAGGCGAGGAATCCATCGAGGTGCGCGCGAAGGGCGACACGTCGTTCGTCTTCGGCAGCGCGATCAAGCATCCCCATCCGCTGGTGCTGGGTTACTACTCGGTCCACACCAGCGAAAAAGCGCTGGCGCAGGGCGAAGAAGAAATTTCACGCATTGGCCGGCAGCTTCAGGAACGGGGCCGGCTCTGAATCAACGCTTCCAAACCACACAGGAGTCTCGTGATGAATGCTGCAACTTACGTTCGAACCGCGGAAACTTCCGCAAGTACCTTCCAGAATGTCGCGGAGCTCGGTGGCCGCGTGCTGCTCGCCAGCCTCTTTCTCCTCAGCGGGGTCGGGAAGATAGGCGCGTATTCCGCCACCGCCGGATACATGGCGTCGATTGGCGTGCCGGGCGTGCTGCTGCCGCTGGTCATCGCGACCGAGGTGCTCGGTGCGGCCGCCATCATCGCCGGGTGGAACACACGAATCGTGGCTTTTCTGCTCGCGGGCTTCACGCTGCTGAGCGCGCTGCTCTTTCACAACGATTTCGCCAATCAGATGCAGATGATCATGTTCCTCAAGAACGTGTCCATCGCCGGCGGTTTCCTGCTGCTGGTTGCGCATGGCGCTGGTCCCCTCAGCCTGGATCGCCGCGCAGCGAAATGAGCGCGGAGCATCGTCACCGCCGGCCCAGCATGGAATGGCGAAGCGGACGAATGCGACCGTGGCCGAGGTCAGGGGCAGTCACGCCATCTACGTCTCGCAGCCGCAAGCCGTGATCAAGCTGATCGAGCAGGCGGCCAGGCGGCCAGGCGGAGCCCGTGAATCGGGCTCCGCTTCTGCGCTCGCTTCATTGTACGACCAAGACCGAAGAGAAATATTCCTTGGGTTTCGCGGACAAGCCGTTCAGCGGATCGGTGGTCCAGGAATCGTCGACGTGGAAGCTGTAAAAGTACCGCCCCTTGGGAAGCGTGATCGAGCCGAACCATTCCTCGCCGATCTTTCTCAATTCAAGTGCCTGCGCGTCGTTTCCATTGAAGGACGCGGGAACACTGACTCTCTTGGCAAAGGAAAAGGCCTTCAGTCGGAACGTCACCAAGCCATTCCGTCCACCCATCAGGTTGGCGGAGTAGTCGGACTCATCGATGGTCAAAGCGCGCTGATACATGAGGCGCGCTTCATCCGCCCGGCCGGTGAAGTTGAGCGCATTGGCGAGATCGGAATAGGACGCGGCGGTGCGGAGTTTCTCGTTTGCGATTCGGAAGACCTCGATTGCTTCCGCGGCCTTGTCGCGCCTGAGGAGTTCATATCCTGTGCGTGACAATTCAAGCGTCGCGTCGGGCGATAGTGAGCCCAATCGGGCCCTGGTCGCCTCCATTCCATGCGCGGCAATTTCATCGCTCCAGGACATCGGAACCAGCGTGGACATGTCGACGACGCGCACACCTTTTCGCAGCTCGTTCGCCAGATTGAGCTCGACCGCGTTGTCGAACCGTCGATCGTAGTAGAAAGTAATGATGCCGGTGGACAGGTCGGCGCCCAGGGAATACAGCGTCGAATTGCCCAGATCGGCCTGCGCCGTTGCTGCCAATGTCCTGCTGACGAGCGCCATGTCACGCGCATTGGATGAGGCTAGCAGATACCGGGCCAGATCCCGGCGCCAGCAGGCGGCAGGTTTTGCCGTATCCAGCCGGTGATTCGTCAGCGCGAGGTTCGTGCTCGCGCGTTCGTGGATGGTGTAGTTAGGGTGGACGATCGCCGCATCGCCACTGGCGTCGGCGAGGAAGATCTGGGCCTTCTCCTGCCAGACGAGATTGAAGCGGTTCAGATACGCGAGCGCCTGCGCGACGGTCGTGAACTGTCTGAGAACAGGCTCGACCGCATAGCTGTTCAAGTCGGGGCGCCCGGCTGTCTTGTGGATGGGGATCGACTCAGGCAGTGCTGCCGCATCGAAGAACAGACCCTTGTCGTTCATGCCGCCCTCGGGTCTTTCTCGATCGTGGCCCCAAAGGACATATCCAATCGATCGATGCGGTCGAAACCAGAAATAGCTGCGCTGGCCGGGTGCGTCGTCCTCGTTGTTGCCGACGAGCACATGTCCTTGTCCTTCGGTTACGAAGATCGTGCACGCAAAGGCGGGACTGACTGCCCAGAGCGCGCCGAGAATCAACCATGCACGCATGCGTCAGTCATTCCTGAATAGTGGCGCGTAGAAATCATCGGTCCGCTCAATCGACGCCCAGCGTGGATTCAGCGCCGCGAAGCGCGCGAACAGACGAAGTGCGCGTTCGCGTTCGCCCAGCTCGATCGACAGGCGCACGCCGCGGCGCACGATGCGATCCCAGCTATCGCCGAGCCGCATCGCTGTCTCCAGACCGTCGAACGCATCGCGGCGGCGTCCTTCGTGCGCCGCGCGCTCAGCGTCGAGCATCACGGCATGGGCCAGGCGCAAATCGAAAAGATGCCGCAGCGCCTTCACCGGTTCGGGTGCCGCATCGACGCGCAGGTCCGTATCGGCGAAACCACCCGCGGGCGTCCTCACGAGCAAGACCGCGGACATCGCCCCGATGGTTTGCCCACCGGCCGCCTGTCCGGCTTCGAGGGCCGCGAGCAGGCGCGCGGCGAGCGGCCCCCGCGTGCTGCGAAACGCTGCTTCCATCGCGGCGAGTACGGGCTCTCCCGTGAGTCCGTTGCCGATGATGGCGTAGCGTTCACCTCGGCGGCCGCCCGCCCAGGCCGCAGCCTGAGCTTCGCGGCCGGTGAAGTCGGCACCTTCACCGCGCATGCCAACGATGGCTGTCTGGCGGAAATCGACACTGAGCCCTTCGAAATTGCCATCTTCGGCGAGAACTTTTGCCAACGCCTGCGCGGGCGATGCGCCTGTGGCCAGCAGCGATAGCCCGCGGATTCCGTGCGCCGGATTGGTTTCGAACTGCGTGGCGACGGCGCCCACGTTGGCGCGAGCGAAAGGAACGGAGGCACCGACCGCGAGATTGTTGGTGGCCACGGCCACGCCGCATGCCCCATCGGAGTCGCAAGCGCTGATGGAATACGTCGCGCAGGCTTGGCCACTCACGAGCAGTGCGGCAGCGACGAGCGCGGCACGCATCGGGACGATCGGTCGTACGCCAAAAACCATCGTGAGATCTCTTCCTATCCACCTCAGACGTACGAGCCTCGGGATTAGTTTGAAAGCGCGGCCGCGGAATTGCAGAAGTCGTGTCCAGGGTTGAAGATCCAGGCAGCCGGCGTTATGGATGGTCAACTCCATGAAACAACTGCTCACGCGGTTTTCCGCTTTGCTCGTCAGCGTGTCGGTGGTTGCTGCCGCCGGACCGCCACCCGCCAAGCGGGTGACGTTCAAGAGCGGCGGATATTCCCTGGTCGGCTTCTTGTATCAGCCCGAAGGCGCCGGCCCCTGGCCTGCATTGATCTGGAATCACGGCAGCGAGAAGGATCCCGGCGCTGGTCGCCAGTTCGATACCGTGGCGTCGGTCTTCGTGCCGGCAGGCTACGTCGTCTTTGCACCGGAGCGGCGAGGGCACGGTGAATCGGAGGGAGAGTACGTCGTCGATCAGGTGAAGTTCACATTCAGGCTGCAAGGACCGGATGAAGCCAATCGCCTGACCGTGAAACTGTTGGAATCCGAACAACTGAACGATCAGCTCGCGGCACTTGGCTACGTGTCGCGGCTCGCATTCGTCGATCCGGAGCGGATCGTCGTGGCGGGATGTTCCTACGGCGGAATCGAGACACTGCTGGGCGCGGAAAGTCGCGCGGGCTACAAGGCGGCCATCAGCATCTCGCCGGCGGCGTTGAGCTGGGAACGGAATGAATACCTGCAAGCGCGATTGGTCAAAGCCGTCAGTCGAATCAACATCCCGGTGCTGCTGATCCAGCCACCGAAGGACGCGAGCCTCGGGCCAGCTCACGTCCTCGGCGCGGCGGCGGTGCGCGCGGGCACGCCGCTGACCGTCAAGGTGTATCCGGCGACCGGGTCATCAAAAGAACAAGGCCACTGCTTCGGCGGTGCGAGCGGCATGCACGTCTGGGCGGACGACGCCAAAGCATTTCTCGGCAAAAACTTGCCGTAGTCGCTGCGTCGAAGCCCTAAGAGAAGCGGGAAGGCAAGACAAAAGTCTGATGTCGGCGGCGAGGGCGCGCTCCGAATCTGTGAGCTGGCCGCAAGATTCGGTGGCGGCGCGACCGATACGATCGGAGCAGGCCTTCGAACTTGATCCTGGCTCGAACGTCATGGCCGTCGATCCGCGGCCAGCCCGCCGTGCATCGGGCATTGCTAACTACCCGGGCCGCCGATCCGGTCCTTGATGCGCCCCTGGGCGCCACGCGAATCCGGTTTCGCGCCGGAGAGTTCGAATGGGCGTATCGACACGTTGCCGGGGCGCAAACCGCGCGCTGGTCCCCACCATCGCCGTCGCTGCGCTGCTGCTTCCCGGCCTCCTCAACGCGCAAACCGCGCCTGATGCCGGATCCGTGCTGCGGCAGATCGAACAGGAGCGGCACGCTCCCTTGCCACCACAGTCGGCGCCGCTGCTGATGCCGCCGGCGCCGATGCAGTCCCTCGCCGGCGCCACGATCACCGTGACCACCTTCCGTTTCGACGGCAACAAGATGCTGACCAGCCGGCAACTCGCGCCCGCGGTCGCGAAATTCCTGGGTCGCCCGATTGGCTTCGCGGAATTGCAGGAGGCCGCGGTTGCGGTCGCCAACGCCTACCGCGAGGCGGGATGGGTGGTCCGCGCTTATCTGCCGAAGCAGGAAATCACCGATGGGACAGTCACCATCCAGATCATCGAAGCCACGCTCGGTGCGGTACGCATCGAGGGCCAGGCCAAGCGCGTCTCCGCCGCGAGAATGGAGAACATCATCACGGCCGCGCAACACCCCGGAGCGCCACTCAACGTGCGCTCGCTCGATCGCGGTCTGCTGCTGATCAACGATCTGCCGGGCGTGCTCGCCACCGGTAGATTGGGCGCCGGCAGGAATCACGCCGAATCCGATCTCATGCTGGCGGTCGAGGACGGACCGGCGGTGAATGGCAGCTTCACCATCGATGACGCCGGCGCGCGTTTCACCGGTGCCGCACGCCTCATCGCCGCGGCGAGCTTCAATGGGCCCTTCCGCATAGGCGACCGGGCCGACGGCCTCGTTTTGCACAGCGAGGGCAGCGATTACCAGCGGCTCGCGTATTCGCTGCCCGTCGGCAGCCGCGGCATTCGCGCCGGCGTGAACGCCTCGCATCTCACCTACGGCATCGTCACCAGCGACTTCTCCGCGCTCGACGCGCACGGCACCTCGGACACCGTCGGTATCGAGGCTAGCTACCCGCTGCTGCGACGGCGCATGAAGAATCTCTATGTCGGCTTGAGCGGTGACGACAAGCGCTTCGACAACCTGTCGGGCGGCCTGACGACGACCCGGTACTCGGCGCAGTCGGCGTCTCTCGGCCTCTATGGCAACCTGTTCGACACGGTGCTCGGCGGCGGCTCGACCAACGCCAGCCTGGCACTCGTCAAAGGCCGCATCGATCTGTCGGGCTCGCCCAACGAAGCGATCGACGCGCTGACGACCCGCACGGCCGGCAGCTTCCAGAAGCTGCGTTACTCGGTCTCGCGCCTGCAGGTTCTCACCGACCGCTTCTCGCTGTACGCCAGCGTCTCCGGCCAGACCGCCAACAAGAATCTCGACTCGTCGGAGAAGCTCTATCTAGGCGGCTCCACCGGCGTGCGCGCCTACCCGCAGGACGAGGGCGGTGGCGCCGAGGGCATGTTGATGACGCTCGAAACGCGCGTGCGCCTGCCGGCCAATTTCATGGTGACCGGCTTCTTCGATTCCGGTCGCGTGCGCGTCAACAAGTTCAATGACATCCCGGGTGCCGCCACGCACAACGACGTCGATCTGAAGGGTATGGGGATCAGCGCCGGCTGGACCGCGCGCTTCGGCCTCACGTTGCAGGCCACCGTGTCGCGCCGAATCGGCACCAATCCGAATCCCACGAGCTCTGGTGACGACCAGGACGGATCGCTCGAGAAAAACCGTTTCTGGCTGCAAGTCAGCATGCCCTTCTGAGAGAAATATTCCATGCACAAACACGGCAGCACCAACCGCGCCTTTCGTCTCGTCCGCAATGAATCACTCGATTGCTGGGTACCAGCCGCCGAGACTTCGCGCGGCCGGGGCAAGCGCAGCGGCCGACCGGCGGGACTGCTGGCTCTGCTGCTCGCCCTGTTCGGTGCGCAAGCGCAAGCACAAGAGGTCGCGGTTGCGCCGCCGGTGAATGCGCTGCCGACCGGCGGCAACGTGGTGGCGGGCTCCGCGATCCTCACCAACCCGGCCGGAACCGCCGTGCTCAACATCGATCAGAGCACGCAGCGCGCGATCATCGACTGGAACACGTTCAACGTCGGCAGCGCCGCGCAAGTCAATTTCAACCAGCCCGGCCGCGACTCCTCGACGCTCAACCGCGTGCTCGACAGCAACCCGAGCCAGATCTTCGGCTCCATCACGTCCACCGGTCAGGTGTTCCTGACCAATCCGAACGGCGTGTACTTCGGCAAGACCGCGACCGCCGATGTAGGCAGCCTCGCCGCCACCACGCACAGCATCGACAACGCCGATTTTCTGGCGGGCAAGAATACGTTCAATCGCCGCGGCGCCACCGGCAGCGTCGTCAACGACGGTGAACTGCGCGCCGCGCTTGGTGGGTACGTCGCGCTGCTCGCGCCCGAAGTGCGCAACAGCGGTGTCATCGTCGCGCGCCTGGGCACGGTAGCCCTGGCTTCCGGCGAATCGTTCACGCTGAATTTTGACGGCGGTCATCTCGCCGGCATCACGGTGGAACCGTCGGCCATTCGCGCATTGGTCGAGAACAAGGGCGCCGTGCTCGCGCCCGGTGGCTTGATAATCCTCTCGGCGAAGGCGCTCGATCGACTGCAGGGCGGGGTGGTCAACAATTCCGGAACGCTCGAAGCCACCGGGCTGTCGGAACGAGGCGGCCGCATCGTGCTCGACGCGAGCGACGCCATCGACAACAGCGGCGTCATCGATGCCAGCGCCGGCGCCGATGGCAGTCCCGCGGGCAGCGTCGAGCTGACGGCGCCGGAAATCATCAACAGCGGCACGATCACGGCTGCGGGCGGACAATTGCCGGCAGCACTCGCGCCCGCGTCCGGCGGCAGCATCGTGCTCACCGCTAACAACATCACGCAGACAGCCGCGGGTCGCCTCGATGTTTCGGGCGCGAACGGCGGTGTCGTCACGCTTGACGCCACGCACGACATGGCTGTCGCGGGCGAGATTGCCGCCACGGCCGCCGACGGCCAGGGTGGCGCCATCGCGCTCAGCGCCGATCATGACCTCACGTTGCAGGCGGCGGTCATCGATGCTTCGGGCAGCGCCCGCGGCGGACAGATTCTCATCGCCGGCGGAGGCGAGCCTGCCCCGTCTGCTCCGCCCGGGCTGCCGACCCTGGCATTGCTCGGCGGCACGCAGCTGCGCAGCTCGAGCCGGCGCGGCCGCGGCGGCGGCATCACGCTGACCGGCGGGCGAGTCGGCCTGTTCGATCAGACCAGCATCGAGGCGACCGGAGCCACCGGTGGTGGCGAGGTATTCATTGGCGGCGGCTTCCACGGGAACGATCCGTCGTTGACCAATGCATACCAGGTCGTCGTAGGCAGTCACGCCACCATCGACGCCAGCGCAACGCGCGCGGGTGCCGGCGGCAACGTCGCCATCTGGTCGGACGGGCAAACTACTTACGCCGGCACCATCGCCGCGCGCGGCGGCAGCGACTCGGGCGACGGTGGTTTCGTCGAAGTCTCCGGCAAGGCGAGTCTCATCTTCGGCGGCCTGGTGGACGCCAGCGCCGCACACGGCGCGGCCGGCACACTGCTGCTCGACCCGCTCAACATCATCGTCGACGCGCTGGGCGCGGCGACGCTCGCGGATGTCGATCAGTTCTCCGACACACCGGCGGTCGACAGCACCATCGCGCCGACCACCATCACCGCGATGACGAATGCGGGCACGGCCGTCGTCCTGCAAGCCAACAACGACATCACGATCAACAGCTCCATCGTCAGCATCAATCCCTCCGGCAATGGCGGTGCGCTCACGTTCCGGGCCGGCCGCAGCATCACGCTGAACGGCAGCGTCAGCTCGGATGACGGCAACATCAGCTTCACCGTCAACGATGCCGGCGCGGACAGCAACCGCATCGCCGCGACCGACGCGGTGTTCGTGAACAACAGTTTGATCGACGCCGGCGACGGCACGCTCACCATCACGATGGGCACCAAGGACCAGTCGGGTGTCATCAGCGTCGGGCAGGTGACCGCCGGCACTTTCAACATCGTGCAAAACAGCCTGGGTGGCACCGCGGCGAGCGGCGCGATCGACCTCGGTGAAATCACCGTGTCGGGGAACATGGGGATCACCTCCGCGGTGTCGCGCAACGTCACCAACGCGCTCGGCGCGGTCATCGTACGCGGCACGGCAACGATCGGCGTCGGCACCGGCGACGTCACCATCAATCGCGCCACCACCGACTTCAATTTCATCGGCCTGACCGCCGGCAACGTGACGCTCGCCGACACCAATGCGATGCGTTTCACCACCACGAACCTGTCCGGAAATCTCATCGAGTCGGCACAGGGCCCCATCGCGCAGACCGGCAACATCGCCGTGGCCGGCACCACCAGCCTCACCGTCACCGACGGCGGCTTCGGCTACGCCGACCCGTACATCAATCTCGCCACCGGAGCCAACAACTTCGGCGGCGCCGTCACGATATCCGCGGCCACCGCCGGCACCACCGGCACGGGCGGCTACGTCCAGATTTCCGACATCAACACGCTGTCGATCGCCAGCGCGAACGTCAACAAGTACCTGACACTCAGTGCGGTGGGCGGCATCAGTGCCGGTTCGATGACGGTCGGCACCACGCTGCAAGCCACCAGCACCGGCGCCGGAGCGGTCACGCTCGGCACCTCCGGCACCACGCTGGTGGGCGGCGATGCGTATGTGAATTCCGGCGGCGCGGTCAGCCTGCAGGGCACCACCACCGTCGGCGGCAGCCTGAACATCGGCGGCGCGGGCGCGGTGAACCTGTCGACCACCACGGTGAACGGCAACAACCTGGGTATCAACACCACCGGCGCCATCACCGACAGCGGCGCCATCACGGTGGCTAACTACACCTATCTCACGGCGGGCGCGGGCAACGACATCACGCTCGACACGGCCACCAACAACTTCAACTTCATCCAGATCCTGTCCGGCAAGAACGTCACGCTCGCCGACACCAATGCCATCGTGTTCGGCACCAGCGGCAGCACCATCAGCGGAAACCTGGGCGTCACCGCCGGCGGCTCGATCGGCCAGTACAACAGCTTCGACAACTACGCCCCCATCACCGTCGGCGGTACCTCGACCTTCACGACGACGGCCGCCAACAGCGATCTCGGCATGGGCCCGATCCTGGCGCACTACATCGCCACCTATCCCGGCGCGCAGAACTCCTTCGCCGGAGCGGTGACGATCTCCACCTCGGGCGCCGGCACCTGGCGCGACATCAGCGTCAAGAACATCAACGCCAGTGCGGGCGTGATCAGCGGACTCGGCGCCGGCCTGCGCGATGTGCTGTTCTGGTTCGACAACGCGGCGTCGATCAGCCTGCCGGCGATGACGCTCACCGGCAACCTGGTGGTCGACATTCCGAATGGCGGCATCACGCAGAGCGGTGCGCTGGTGGTCAACAACGTCGCCGCCGGCGCCGGCATCAGCACCTTCCGCACAGCGACGACCGCCGACCTCGTGCTCACCAACGCGGCCAACGACTTCAACCACGTCACCATACGCAGCACGCGCGACGCGAACATCGTCGACGTGAACGCGATCGACCTCTACACGAGCAACGTGTTCTTCAACGTGGTTCGCAATCTCACCGTGACGGCGACCGGCGCGATCACCGACAGCTCGCAGGACAACAACGTCGGCTACTGGATGAACATCGGCAGCGGAGGTTCGGGCGTCGCGACGTTCACCGCCGGCACCGCCAACAACATCATCCTCGATAACGACATCAACATCTGGCAGACGGTCGTGGTCAATTCGGCCAACAACCTCACGGTGAACCCGCGCAACAACCTCGTGCTCGGTGACATCACCGCGCTCGGCGACGTCACGTTCGACTCGCGCGACGGCGGCTCGCTGACGCAGAACGACGCCACCGCATTGCTCGCCGCCGGCAACACCACCTTCAACGATTTCACCAGCGGTATCACGCTCGGCCAGATCAGCAATGCGTTCGGCAACATCGCCATCAACAATGCCGGCTTCGTGACGATTCGCGAGAACGACGCGATCACCCAGGCTTCCGCCTGGACCAACGTCACCAACAGCGCCATCAATCTGACCACGGCCAACGACCAGGCGATCACGCTGACGCAGGCCAACTACTTCGGCAATCTCACGCTGACGCAACAGAACCTCGACGCCGTCGCTGCCGGCGCGGTGCAGGTCACCGAGACCGGCGACAACATCAACGGCATGACGCAGGGCAGCGCATGGACGCTGCACGGCGCGACCACGCTCAATTCCGGCAACTACTCGATCAACCTCGCGACCGCCACCAACGTGTTGGGTCCGCTGCGGGTGATCGGCGCGACCGGCAGCACCGGCAGCACGCCGATTCCTTCGACCGTGACTATCTACGCGCAGAACACGGCTGGCGCCGATGCCATCCGCGACGGCGCGGGCGCGTGGAACACCGGCACCGGCGTGGTCAAGCTCGTGGCCTACAACATTGGCGGCACCACGGCGGGCGGCGGCAACATCAACCTGGCCAATGCCGGCAACGTGCTCGGTGACCTCTACCTGAAGGGCACCAATGTCACGATCACCGAGAACGACAGCATCACCGACGGCACCAGCACGATCTGGAATGGCGCCGGCGACACCGGCTGGCTGACCACCGGCACCACCAACCTGATCGTCGCCAATCCGTCGGGCAAGAACATCACGCTCGACAACCTCACCAACCAGATCGGCCCGCTCGGTCTCAACATGACCGGCACCGCCGGCACCCTCGGCTCGGTGCTGATCACGGACAACACGAATCTCACGCAGGCGTCGGTGTGGAACGTGGGCGCCGCGGGCGTCACGCTCGACGCGCGCAACCACCTGATCAATCTGTCCAGCAGTGGCAACGTGCTGGGCGCCATCACGATCAACACCACCAACGGAATGCCGACCTCGATCGCCATCACCGAGAACGATGCGATCACGCAAGGTGCCGCCTGGGTGATGAGCGGAGTTCCGGTCACGCTCGTGGCCGAAAACAACAACGCCATCACGCTCACCAACTCCGCCAACATTCTCGGCAATCTCACGCTCACCGGCGGCGCGGTCAGCGTCACCGAAAACGACGTGATCACGCAGGGACTCAGTGCGTGGACGACGACCGGCACGACCACGCTGAACGCAACCGCCAATACGATCACCTTGAACACCGCCGGCAACGTGCTCGGCGCGCTGGCGATCGGCGGCGCACCGACCGCCGTCGCCATCACCGAGAACGATGACATCACCCAAGCCTCGGCCTGGGTACAGGGCACGACTGCGTTTACCTTGAACGCCGGCACGCACGACATCCTGCTGTCGCAGGCCAGCAACCAGCTCGGCGACCTGACGCTCACCGCGGCGAACGCGGTCGTCACCGAAAACCAGGCCGCCGGCATCACCGACGGTGGCGCATGGACCATCACCGGCAATACCACGCTCACCGCGGGCGCCGCCAACGCGATCGTCCTCAACGCGAATCCCGCCAGTGACTTCGGCACGGTCAGCATCGTGTCGGCATCGAATGCCGACATCGCCGATGCCAACGCCATCAACCTGGGTACCTCGACGATAGCCAGCGGCGGCACGTTCACCGTATCCGCGGGCGGTGCGATCACGCAGTCCGGCGCGATCAGCGCACCGTCGTTGCGGCTCATCGGCACCGGCAGCGCCTCGCTGACCAACGCGGCTAACAACGTCAGCAACCTGGCCGCCGGCTTCTCGGGTGGCAACCTGGCGTTCACCAACAACGGCGACTTCGCGGTCGCCGTCGTGGGCGGCACATCCGGCGTGACGATCGGCGCACACGGCGTGACGCTGACTTCGGCCGCGGGCACCGTGACCGGGCTCTCCAACGTCAACGCTACCAGCACCTCGCTCACCGTGGCCACCGCCACCGCGCTGTCGTTGCCGCAGATGGGCATTGCCGGCGCGCAGACGTATACCAGTGGTGGCGGCATCACGCTCACGGCCGGTGTCACCAGCACCGCGTCGGGCGCGATCAACTTCATGAGCCCGGTCACGCTCGGCGCGGACCTGAGCATCCAGTCCACCAATTCCGCGATCAACTTCGCCGGCACGCTGGCCGGTGCTACCAACCAGTTGACCGTGAATGCCGGCAGCGGCGCGGTCGCCTTCCATGGCGCCGTCAGTGCTCTCGGCAACACTGGCGATGCGAGCGCGGCGCTGCAGATCACCTCGAGCGGCGCCAGTTTCGACAGCACGCTCAGTGCCAACAACGGACTCGCCATCACCGGCCCCGTGATCTTCAGCGACACCGTCACGATGTCCGACGGCAACGCCGCTTCGGTGTTCACCGGGCTCGTCACGCTCGGCCGGGCCGGCGGCATGAACCTGTCGGGTTACGACGGCATGACTTTCAACGGCGGCGTGCTGCTGCAGAACGGCGCGGCGACGATCAATTCCAACAACTCGGCACTGGCTTTCCAGACCGCGGGCTCGGTATCCGGCCCGTATGCCCTCACGTTGAATTCCGGCACGTCCTCGCTCATCGGCCTCAACCGCATGGGCACCGATCTCACCAGCCTCAGCGTCACGGCGCTCTCACCGACGATTCCGGCCGGCGGCGTTTCGATCGCGGGTTCGCAGTCGTACACGGCCACCGGCGGCAGCGTCATCACGTTGAGCGGCAATGTCACGAGCACGGCCGCGGGCACGATCAGCTTCAACAGCCCGGTGACCATGGGCGCGAGCGCCACCGTCACCAGCGTCGACTCCAATGTCCTGTTCGCAGGCGCGGTCGACGGCAACAATGATTTGACGGTGAGCGCGGGCACGGGCACGACCACGTTCGCGGGGGCGGTCGGCGCCGTCGCGGCATTGGGTGATGCCACGGGTGCGGCGTTGACTGTCTCAGGCACCGGCGCGACGACCTTCAGCAGTACTCTAACTACGCGATCGGGCATCACCACCGCCGGCGCGGTGAACTTCAACGGCAATGTGTCGCTGGGCGACGGCAACGTGGGTTCCACCTTCGCCGGCCTCGCCACGAGCGGTGGCAGCGGTGGCAACACCGTCAGCGGATTCGACGGGCTCGCCTTCAACGGCGGCCTGGCGGTCACGGGCGGCGCGGTCAGCGTGGCGTCCAATGGCAGCACGCTTGCGCTGGGCGGGCCGGTCACCGGCGCGCAGACACTGACGTTGAACGCGCTCGCGGGCGGCGTGGGGACCATCACCGGCCTCGGACAGATTGGCTTCGCGTCCACGCTCACGGGTTTGAACGTCACCGCGCAGACGCTCGACTTGCCGGGCGCAGGCCTCGCGGTCGCGGGTGCGATGAACTTCACGGCGGCCGGCGGCATCACGCTCAATGGCGCCGTTGGCAACAGCACCGGCCCGGCGACCGGCGCGATCACCTTCAACGGACCAATGACCCTCGCCACCGGGCCGGTCACCGTCACGACCAGCAATGGCGCCGTCAACTTCAATGGCACGATGAACGGCGCGCAGGCGCTGGCCGTGAACGCCGGCTCCGCGCTAACTACCTTCGGCGGCAGCGTCGGCGCGGGAACAGCCCTGCTCAGCGTGGCGACCGATTCGGGCGGCACCACCGCCATCAACGGCGGCAGCATCCGCACCAGCGGCGCGCAGACCTACAACGACGCGGTGACCCTGGGTGCCGACACCACGCTCACCGGCGTGGGCGTGCAATTCCTCGGCACGCTCAACGGCGCGCGGGCACTCATCGTCAACGATTCCGGCGCCACGGTGTTCGGCGGCCTGGTCGGCGGCGGCACCGCGCTCACCAGCATCGTCACGGATGCGCCCGGCAGCGTCGCGGTGAATACCACGGCCGTCACCACCACCGGCGCGCAGACCTACAACGAGAACATGACGCTGGGCGCAAACGTTGCGTTCAACGGCATCGGCCTCACTTTCGCCGGCATCGATGGCGCGCACAGCCTCACCGTGAGCGCGGGCAGCGGCGCGGCGCGCTTCAATGGCGCGCTCGGTGCGGTGACTCCGCTGACTTCGGTCACCGCGACCGGCAACACCGTCGCGGTCGCCGCGGCGACCACCAGCGGCACGCAGGCGTACACGGCGAGCGGCGGGGTCACGCTCAATGGCAACCTCACCACCACCGGCAGCAACCTCACCATCACCGGCCAAACTACCCTGGGCGCGAACGCCGTACTGGCCTCCACCGGCGGCAACATCGTGTTCTCGGGTGCGCCCAGCACGATCAACGGCGCGCACAACCTCACTTTGACCGCCGGCCTCGGCGACGTGGTTCTCGACGGTGTCGTCGGCGGCATCGCTCGGCTCACCGGCATCAACGCCTCGGGCAACAACCTGACCCTGCCGGGCATTTCCACCGTGGGCGATCTCAACCAGACCTATACGGCGCTCAACAACATCACGCTCAACCAGAGCCGCAACGTGAACGCTCCGATCAGCTTCACGGCGGATTCCGACAGCAGCGGCGTCGGCTCATTCATCCTGCTGGACACCGTGTCGCTGACGGCCTCCAACAACACGCTCTCGATCCAGGCCGCCGATCTGGATCTGCAGGGCAACAGCACCATGTCCTCCGGCAGCGGGCTGATGAGCATCACCGCCAGCAACGGGCGCAACGTCGCCCTCGGCGGCGCCGACGCGGCCGGACAGATGACGATCTCGGGTGGCGAGCTCGCGCGCATCAGCAGCTCCAGCGGCCTCAACCTCAATGCGACCGGCTCGGGCTGGGTGCACGTGGATGGCATCACCTCGACGCAGAGCCAGAACATCACCGGCACGCTCGGGCTCAACGCGCTCGGCACGGGCGAGATTCGCTTCCTCACCGGTGCGTCCACCTTCAACGCGATGCGCGTCGCCGCCAGTGGCGGCGCCATCAACGTGGGCGTCAACCTGACTACCACCAACGACGCCATCGAATTCGTGACGCCGGTGTCGGTGTCCGGCGCCTCGACGATCGCCAGCGGCGGCGGCAACATCAGCTTCGACAGCACACTGGCCGTCGACAACGACCTCACGCTCAGCACCGGCAACGGCGCGCTCACTTTTGGCGCCGCCGTCGGCAGCAACAAGACACTCACGCTCAATCTGGGTGGCGGCTCCGTCACCGGCCTCGCGCAACTGCAGAGCGCATTGACCGGCCTCACCGTGAACGGCACTTCCGGCCTCACGCTGCCCGCGCTGACGATCTCCGGTCCGCAGGTCTACAACACCGGCCCGATCACCGTCACCGGAGATCTCTCTGGCACCGGCATCACGTTCAACAACCTCGTGGATGTCGCGCCCGCTTCGGGCACCGCGTTGACGATGAACGCCGGCACCGGAACGTTGAACTTCACCAACCTGGTGAGTTTCAACGCCACCGACATGAGCCTCATCGGCGACGAGATCAATTTCGCGCGTGCCGTCACCGGCTCGGGCGGCCTCGCGCTGCGATCCTTCACCAACAGTCGCAACACCCAGGTCGGCGGCAGTGGCTCGCCCATCGTCGGCCTCAACCTCACCGCGGCGGAGCTCGCCTGGCTGCCGATCGGCACGCTGAGCAGCCTCACGATCGGCAATGCCGCGGGCACCGGCACACTGGATCTCGCCGGCGTCCTCAACGCACCGGGCGCTCCAGTCACGCTGAACGGCGCGGGCGGGATCACGCAAAGCGGCGGTAGTTTGACGTCCGGGAACCTGACGGTGTTCGCCGCGGGCAATGGCATCGGCCTGACGAGTGCCGGCAACGCGTTCGGCGCGGTCGGCATCAACGGCACGCCAACCGCATTGAATCTGCGCAATACGCTCGCCATCACCCAGCTCGGCGCGGCCGCCTGGAATCTCGGACTGGCGCCGGTCACGCTGAACGCCGGTACGCATGACATCACGCTCAACAATGCCGGCAATACATTCGGCGCGCTGGTGCTCACCGGCGGCAATGTGCAGGTCACGGAAGCCGCGGCCACCGAGCTCGGCGTTTCGAGCATCGCCAACAATCTCACCGTCGCGTCGAGCGGCGGCATCGACATCAATGGCGCGCTCAACGCAACCGGCAATGTCGCGCTGACCTCAACGGGCGTGGTCGCACAGTCGGCCCCGCTCACCATCGGCGGTAACCTGTCGGTGCTGACGACCGTCAATGCAGGCGACGTCACCGTCAACAATTCGGGCGCCGCCGCCACCAGCCTCGGCAACACCTTCGTCGGCGGCAACTACGTGCTGACCGCCACGGGCAGGGCCGTCTCGCAATCCGCCGGCACCAGCCTGCAGGTGCGCGGCGACCTGACCGTCACCGGCGCCAGCATCGTGCTGGGCGGCGCGGGCAATCTCATCGGCGGCACGACCAGCCTGCCGGCCACCAGCACCGTGGTGCTGCGCGCCTCCGGTGCGATCGTCCTCGACAACCGCAACGATGCCGGCAACCTGACGGTGATCAGCGAGCGCACCAACCGGTCGTACGACACCCTGGTGCCGCCGGTGACCGGCAGCGCCATCGTGCTGAACGACGCGGCTAACAACATCGGCGGCACGCTGTCCTTCAGCGCGAGCCCGGCGACCATCACCACCGGTACCGATGCGGTGACCGGCATCTCGCAGAACGCCGGCACCTCGATCCAGGT
>DASYKM010000269.1:0-3065 GCA_035995425.1 Steroidobacteraceae bacterium | reverse complement strand
GCAGCAGCAGCTGCTGCTCTGCAACGGCAAGGTGGGGCAGCTCGCCAAGCGCGTCGGGATGGAACGCACGCACTTGTATCGCAAGCTGCGGTCGCTCGGCGTCGACTTCCGCAACGTCACCGACGAGGCGGAGTAGCTAGGAATAAAGGGGACATTCCTGTTTTCCGTGGCGGAAAACAGGAATGTCCCCTTTATTCGCGCTGCAGCTCGACCAGCGGCTCGTCGTTGAAGATCACAGGTCCGTAGCCCAGTATCACCGCTCGCATTTCCTGCTCCGATGCAGTCACCGTGACGGTCTGCGTCCAGTCCTTCTTCTCGATGGTGCCGCTGACGAGGTGGTCGCGCACCGCGTCGTTCCAGAAGCGGTTGTTGTCCGAGCGGATCAGCAGCCGGTTCGCGACGACCTCGTACACGAACAGCGTCCAAGAGCTTTCCGGTTTGTCGATCGCCTTCACGCTTCCGTAGGTGAGTCGCCCTAACTTCGCGGTGATCAATCGCAGTTCTTCGCGCTCGGGCGTCTCGCCGGTCTTCGTGGACGTGATGATCGCCACACCCTCGCCACCCGCGGCGCTCACCTCGAGCTCGACCGTGCCTTCATTGGTGATGGCCATCCACCGCCCGGCCAGTGCGGAATCGAGAGCCGGGCCGGTCTCGCCGATGATGGGGTTCTGGAACGACGTGCAGCCCGTGCACAGCAATACCGCCAGCAACAGCGCGCAGCGCATGGCGTTCACTGCGGCACCGCGCGCACCGACAATTGGCCATCGTCGCCAATCACGAGCTCGCCATTCGGGAACGCGGTGGCGGTCAGGGTCTGCAACAGCGGGATCACGGCCTTGCCGGGATCCGGTGCGGGACCCGCGGGCCGAAGCTGAATCGTGGGCTCGATGTGGCCCGCGACGAACTTTCCTTCCTCGTCCAGCGTCGCCAGCAGTATCGGCGCGATCCCGCGGATGCCTTCGACGCTGATGCCGTAATACGTGGCGAAATTCCCGAGGCTGTAGGCGATCAGCCGGCCGTGGTAGATCTCCATGGGCCGCACCACGTGCGGGCCGTGGCCGAGCACCAGGTCTGCTCCCGCGTCGATCATGGCGTGCGCGAACTCCACGACATTGCCGCGATCCTCACCGGCGAAGATCTCACGCGCGAACGGCAGCGCCTCGGCGCCGTTGCCTTCGGCGCCGCCGTGGAACGAGACGATGACGATGTCGTGCTTCGCCGCCAGTTCCGTCACCAGCGGCAGCCCGATCTGCGGATCGTTGAGTGAATTCGAGCCCACGTTGGGCGCAAAGGCCACCATGGCAACGCGCCGGCCGTTGGCGATGAAGCTCGCGACGGTGCCTTCGCGCCCGGAGTGGTGAATGCCGACGGCGTCGAGTGCCGCCATGGTGGACGAGCGGCCCTCTTCGCCGAAATCGCGCGCATGGTTGTTAGCCAGGCTCATGACGTCGAAACCGGCGAGCTTCAAATACGTGGCGTAACGCGTCGGCGTGCGGAACAGGAAGCAGATGCGCTTGTCCTTGCATTGTTTCACCGGCTCGCCGCCGTCCTGCAGCACACCCTCGAGATTGCCGAAGGCGATATCGGGAGCGGCGAGGATCGGGGTCACCGCGTCGAGGAACGACACGCCGTCGTCATCGGGCAGGATGTTCTCGGGGAAGTCGGTTCCCAGCATGGTGTCGCCAACGGCCGCGAGCGTGAGGCCCGGATGAGTGGGCGGTGGCATGGGCGGCCCTTGCGGCTCGGACGCCGATGCCGTGGGCGCGGAGGGCGACGCGGGTGGCTGCGTGGCGCAGGCCGCGAGCAGCGTCAGCATGGCCGAGCCGGCCGCGAAGCGCGCCCGCCGCTGGCCCGTCATCTAACTATTCCCCCACCCGGATGACCAGCGCGTCGAGCTCGGCGGCCCGCAGCCGCGCGCGCAGCCGATTGAGCTCGGTGAGATCGGTGATCGGCCCGATGCGCACGCGATGCCACACGTCTTCGTCCACCGCCACGCGTTGCACGTTGGCGTCGATACCCTGCAGCTTGAGCTGTGCGCGGATGCGATCGGCCTCTTCTGGTTTTCGATATGAACCCGCCTGCAGCACGTACACGCCCGGGCGTTCGATGGTCGCGGGCGCGGTATCGCGTTCGCGCGAAACTTCGCGGTCCTTCTCCGGCACCACCACCTCGAAGTTGGGCAGCATGTCGTAGAAGTCGTAGTTCTTGGCACCGTCTTCGACGTCGCCCGCGGCGGCGACCTTGTCGGTTCGCGGCTCGGGTTTGGGAACGTCGGCCGCGGCACTGGCCGGATTTTTTTCGCGATAGTTTTGCCAGATCAGCACGAACAGGGAGAGCGACAGGCCGAGCGCGAGGCCGACCGCGAATTCGCGCCAACGACCGATATCGAGTCGCATGCCGCCGGGGCGGGCGCGTTTGAAATCGCGGCTGGTGATCTTGACGGCCAGGGTGGGAGCTCCTACATGGTCTCGGGCGCGGACACGCCGAGGATGCCGAGACCGTTGCGGATCACCTGCTGCACGGCCAGGACCAGAGTCAGGCGTGCATTGCGCAACGCGGCTTCCTCGACGATGAACTGTTCGGCGTTGTAATAGGTGTGCAGCGTGTTCGCAAGATCGCGCAGGAAGTGCACCAGTGCGTGCGGAGCGCGCGACAGCGCCGCATGTTCGATGATTTCCGGATACTTCGATATACCGGTGATCACCGCCTGCTCATGGGCGTTGGTGAGCAACGCGAGGTCGGCCGCGCCGGCGTCATAGGTGTAGCCCTTCGAGCCGAGCTGCTTCATCACCGATGACACGCGCGCGTGCGCGTACTGGATGTAATACACGGGGTTTTCGCTGGAGCGGGATTTGGCCAGCTCCAGGTCGAAGTCGAGCGCCTGGTCGTGGCTGCGCAACAGGTAGAAGAAGCGGCAGGCGTCGTTGCCGACGTCATTGCGCAGGTCGCGCAACGTGACGAAGTTGCCCTCGCGCTTGCCCATGGCGAGCTTTTCGCCGCCGCGGAACAGACTCACCAACTGCATGAGCGTGACTTCGAAGCAGTCGCCGGGCGCGCCGAGCGCC
>DASYKM010000268.1:0-2007 GCA_035995425.1 Steroidobacteraceae bacterium | reverse complement strand
CGATCTTGCGGATGAAGATGCTGTTACTCGCTACTACGAAAGCTTGCCGAGTCTCTGGGCGTCAATACATCTTGCGGGCGCGTTCGTCGCAGCACCAATTGAGAAGAGCAACGCGGCGCTGCTGAAAGGCCAGCTCGACGCAAACCTCGTCAGCGCCTTTGTGTGCAGCCGCGTAGCGGCCGCGGCATTTCGGCGACTAGGTGGCGGAGGGCGCATCGTGAATGTGGCCGCGCGCCAGGCGCTCGAGCCCCGTCTCGGATCCGGCAGCGTTGCCTATACGGTTTCCAAGGCAGGCGTTGCAGCGCTGACCACGGCGCTGGGTGCCGAGCTCGCCAAGGAAGGAATTCTCGTCAATGCAGTCGCGCCTTCGATCATGGATACGCCAGCCAATCGTGCCGGGCAGCCACGCGCGGACTTTCGGACATGGCCGAAGGTCGAAGAAGTCGCCGCTACGATCCTGTTCCTTGCCTCGCCGGAAAACACGGTAATGAGAGGGGCCGTCATACCCGTGTACGGCGGTGCGTGACGCCAAATGCACGTAGTTAGTCTTGGCGAAGTACCGCGCCGCGGCGGACCTTGATGACATCCGCGCCGTCGTTCCCTAACTAGAGCATGGGTCTCAAGCCGGAACTCGCTGGCCGCGACCTATCGCATCGCTTCTGTTTTTCTTACGGCGCGGCAAACGGTTGTCCGTTTGCACGGCCGCATTGAAAAAAGCCTACCTACCGTTCTGACGTGAAGCTTTGCTCTCAAGGAATGACGCGCTCCCAGCTGAAAGGCCCGAAGGTCGTGGCCGTGGTCGCATGGTTTACGCGCGGGTTCACCGTCAAGCGCGTGTACTCGAGCGGGAAGAGGCTGCCGTGAATGACCAACCGGTGGAAGTTAGGCACGCCGGCGGCGTAGTACGGATGGTAGTCATAACTGTCATCCGCACAAGGCGCTGTGGCGGTGCCCGCGCCTGTTTCTATCACGCACGGCGCGTTGTCCAGTAACGGATTGTCCGAACGGTATCGATGTGAATCGCCGTTGATCAGCAGCACGGGTCTGGCGAAGTCTTTCGTGAGTGCGGCGATCTCGGCGATGAACGGCTCATAGTTGGCGATGTGCGAGAGTGTGGGGCCAGTTCCGTCGAGATCCCACATGTCCGCCTGATCGACCACGACCACGGCTTTGAGGCCGTGCGCCTTGGCACGCGCGAATGCGGCGTCGAGCCAGCGCAGATCGGCACCGGTGCGCTGGGCGACTTCCTGAAGTTGCGGCGCCGTCTTCACGGCGCCAAAGGCGCCCGCGTTCCACTGGTCATCGTCGTTGTTAGAGCCACCGGGAACGTTGATGGTGACGAACAGCACCCGCGCCTGTTCCCACATCACGTTCTCGACATACTCGGCATCGGAAGGATGAGTGGGATCGAAGGCCTGCGCCTGCGAAGTGACGTGTTTGCCGTGACCGCCCAGGGTGGCGCCCGCTTCCGGGAAGAACAATGAGCGCACCAGCGCCAGGTTCGCGACCGGATGGCCGGCCGCATAGTCCACGTATTCGCCCGCGGCGTTCTTCACGCCACCGCCCTGCTTGGATTTCTGGCAGTCAGTCCACTCGTTGTCCCCCGGCGTATACACCAGAGGGTCTCGGAACTGCGTCCACAAATCGAAGATCGACTGATCGTAGGCCAGCGTGCAGTAGGTGGCGCCGGAGTGGATGTCGCCGGTATGTACGACGAGATCCACATTGCGGTCACGATTGATGGCCTCGATGAAAGCCGGTGTCGCGAGAAGCTGGCGCGGATCGCCCGGGTTCGGCCCATTTGGGCTGTCTGGCACAAAGGCTGACCCCGCCGGGCATTCATCGGGCGCGGCGGCCGCGCTCGGAGCTTTGCAACCGTACGGCGCGTCGCCATACACGGCCAGCGTGAAAGTATTCGCCGAGTGGGAGTCATCGTCGTGATCGGCGAGTGCCGGCAGGGGTGCCGCGAGTACGGTGGCGAGCAATGCGCTCGAAACAAGCAGCTTG
>DASYKM010000267.1:0-64806 GCA_035995425.1 Steroidobacteraceae bacterium | reverse complement strand
GGTCGATCGCGGCGTCGTCGATCTGGGACGCGTGTGCATCGTGGGGGCCTCATACGGAGGCTATGCGGCGCTGTCTGGCGCGGCGCTGACTCCCGATCTGTACAAATGCTCGGTGTCCGTCGCCGGCGTGTCGGACCTGGTCGAATTCGCAAAGTGGCGCAAATTGAATTGGGGGCGGGATTCCGAAGGCTATAAATACTCGCTGCGCACCATCGGCGATCCGGAGACGGATGAGAACAAGATGCGCGCGGTTTCACCGGCGGTGACGGCCGCAAAGATCACGATTCCGGTACTCCTCATTCACGGCACCTCGGACGATACCGTCCCGATCAGCCAATCCAGGGCGATGAAGAAAGCCCTCGACAAAGCGGGCAACAAGACGAGACTCATCGAGCTCTCGGGCGAAGGGCACTCGTATTGGGACAAGGACAACGAGAAATACGCGCTTTCAAGCATTGGCGAGTTTCTGTGGCTGCACCTGGGTCCGGGCGCTGGCATGACATCGCCGCCGGTGGTGCTCGCGCCAGCCAAATCTACCGTCCTGTCACCTCTCAGCCACTGACAGCCTTCGACGATCTGCTGTGGCAACATCGCCGCAGCCCCAGGAGCGAACTAATGAAACTTCCGCGTCGCGAATTCGTCCGCAATGCCGCCGCCACGGCCGCGGCCTTCACCATCCTGCCGCGTCACGTGCTCGGCGGCCCTCGTCACATCGCACCCAGCGATCGCGTGAATATCGCCGGCGTGGGCGTGGGCGGAATGGGCCGCGCCAACATGCAGGCGCTCTCGGGCATGAACCTCGTGGCCATGTGCGACATCGACTGGTCGTTCGTCGACAATCGGTACGCCGACATCCCGAAGCAGATCGAAAGCGCCAACCAGCGATTGCAAAAAGCGGCGGACGAGGGCGAAAGAGACCGTGCGCAGCAGCAGATCACGCAGTGGCAGCAGCTGCAGGCGCAATACGCGAAGACCAGGCGCTACACCGACTACCGCGAGATGCTGGCCAAGCAGAAGAACATCGACGCCGTGGTCATCGCGACGCCCGATCACATGCACGCGCTCATCGCGCTCGCGGCCATGGACCTCGGCAAACACGTCTACGTGCAAAAGCCTCTGGCGTGGTCGGTGGAGGAATGCCGACGCTTGTCGAAGCGCGCCACTGAAACGAAACTGCAGACCCAGATGGGCAACCAGGGCCACTCGTCTGACGACGCGCGCGTGGTCAATGAATACATCCAGTCCGGCGCCATCGGCACCATCAGCGAAGTACACGTCTGGACCAATCGTCCGCTCGCCTACTGGCCGCAGGGCATTCCGCGCCCCGCTCCGCTGCCGGCGAACGCCAAGGACCTGCCCTGGAACATGAACGGCGTGATGACGCGCGCCGCCGGTTCGTTCGGCACCTATTTGCCGCCCGATAAACTTGCCTGGGACCTGTTTCTCGGGTGCTCGCGCCAGATCGATTACCACCCTATCTACCATCCGTTCAACTGGCGTGGCTGGACCGACTGGGGCGTCGGCGCCATCGGCGACATGGGCGCACATCTCATCGATTCGGCGTTCTGGTCGCTCGACCTCGACATGCCCACCAGCGTCGAGACCACCTCGACGCCTTACAACCACGACACGTATCCCATGGCGTCCACGACCTATTACGAATTCGCGGCCAAGGGTGCCCGGCCGGCGGTGAAAATGACCTGGTACGACGGCGGGCTCACGCCCCCGAAGCCCGTCGAGATGGGCGAAGAAGAGCTCAACAAGGGCGGTGGCGTGCTGTACATCGGCACCAAAGGCAAGCTCATGCACGACACCTACGGCTTCAACCCGCGGTTGTTGCCAAGGTCCTTACACGAGAGTGTCGGCAAGCCAAAGGAAACCTACGCGCGCATCAAGACCAGCCATGAAATGAACTGGGTCGACGCCATCCGCGGCACGCAGAAGACCACCAGCCCGTTCGAGTATTCGGCCAAGCTCACCGAGATCATGTTGTTAGGCGTGGCCTCGCTCAACGCCGGCAAGAAGATCCAGTACGACGGCCCGAACATGAAGGTCACCAACGTGCCGGACTCCGATGCACTGCTCAAGCGAAAATATCGCGCCGGGTGGGAACTGAGCTGACTGTAAATATGAGCGCAATTGATCTCAATCAGGTCAGCTTGCAGCCTGATCGGTGCGGGTTTGAATGCCGTGTTCCTTGCAGAACGCGAAGATTGTCGGCATCAAGCCCAGAAGCACGCACAGGCCGAGAACCGCACCCGTTCCGCCGAGAGAACGTGAGGACCGAACGTCCGCGAGAATGCCAAACACGATTTGAATCAAGATTTGAGCAATGAACGAATTTCGAAACCACCCGACGTGCAGCCAGAAGTATCTGAATCGATCACGGAAGACATCAACCAGCGGAAGGACCGCGAAAATCGCTGCGGTCCTCCACTCACCCATGGTCACGCTCAGCTGCAAGCCCGCCAGGCAGATGTGAAGAAAGCCGAGCAACTTTACGAGCTCGTACATCGTCGGAAATCGCTTTGCAAATTCGCCGGGCGCGGACTCGGCCATGCACTAGGGACCTTTTTTCTTGATGTAGTTCGGTGATGCAGGAGGTGGCGGCGGAGTTGGCCCGCGTGCCGATTTGATTGCCATCAAGTTTAGGCCGAAGCGCTCTGCGTACTGCTCGTCCGTCAACTGCATCAGCGGATTTGGCGGAGGTGCGTTCGCAATCGTTCGGCCCGTCGGCAGCTTCGCCAGAGCCTCGTTCACTTCGTCTAGAAAATCAACATACTTGTATATCGCCACTGCTTTTCCGAAGCCGAATCCTTTCATGGATTCTTCGATCTTGTGGTCTGCGGCTTTTTCGCTTAGGAACTTGAGTGTCTCTGCATACTCCTTGTCGGCGACTCGCGCACCAGTTCCAGTCACCAGCGAAGCCACACCTAACATGCTTGCCAGCCCCTCCAAACCTCTGGCCGTCGCTATGACTTCACCACCACCGAATAGCAAAGACGCAACCTGCAGCTCCTTGCCCAGATCTCCGTAGCCCGGGCGGAACTCCAAGGGAATCTTGTCGTAGGCTTCGGCGACCCGCTCGATCAGGTGCTGTTGCTGTTTGAAGGCTTCTGGCCCCGCGTCCCCAAGAATGGGGCGTTGATATCCGTCCTTCTCGAGGTAGTAGGTTCCGCCATAGACATCCGGCACACCATCGAGAGTCGAAGTAGAACCGCCGTACACACTGACGAATCCATCATGCGCGCCCGGCCGACCGGTCAGGAACTTTGACTCGTCGTTGCCGACATCGAGCGATTCGAGATTGCTATTCCAAAAATCCCGAACATCGCTAGCCCGATGCACCCATTCCAATTTGGTTGGCATCATCGTGGTACGGCGAGCTACCGGCCCGTCCGATTTGTGTAGTTGTGGATCCTCCCTGACCGCAGTGACCACAATTTCACCGCTTATGGGCGGTTCGAGAGTCCATGCCGTTCCATCATGCACCCACATTGATCCGTCAGAACCATACTGAACGTACTTCTGTCTTTGCCGGTCGAAGGTGGTCTTGGAGTATCTCGCAACATCGGTTGTGGACGGCGCACTCACGGAGCTGGCGCCCCCGCCCTGATCCTTTTTGATCTCGCGCATCTCGTCGCCGGTCGGCATATCGCTCGTCGCGACAGTCGCCATGTCCGGGTTCTGATCAGCATTCGCCACGTTCTTCTGAACAGTGATCTCAACAAAGTCCGGATCGTTCACGACTGCCGGCTTGACCGGGCTTGGCGTCGCTCCCTCTTGCAGTTTTTCAACGATGCTGTCGCCCACCGCATTGCCGAAGGCGTCGGCGAGCACTGCTCCGACTTCGATCTTGCCGGCGAATGCCATCTGAATCGACTTGTTGATTGCGTTCGTCGTGACCTTGCCAAGGAATCCGCGAACAGCATTTCCGGACGTTCCCGTGACCCACCCGCCCGCCTTCGAAGCGCCCATGCTTCCGATGCTCGAGGCAGCGGCCACGGCTACTTCGCGCCAGTTGAAACTGCTCTGCAGACCCGTGGCGACACTCAAACCCTGGGTCAGCATGCTGCTGCCGATCGCGTTGCCGACGGGATTGGCGAGGAATTTCCCCGCCGCCGCCAGCACCCGGGTGCCGGCGCTGATCTTGCCACCGGCCTCCACCACATTGACCGCGTTCGCCAACTTGCCGCCGGCGTTGAGTGTCGCGCCGAAGCCTGCGGTGACGCCGGCGCTGATCGCGCTGATGCCGACCTGTTTCCAGTCGAATTTCTGCTGAGCGCCGATCGCAATGCCAACACCTTGCGACACGGCACTGCCGACGCCGGCAGCAACCGCCGCGGTCCCCGCGAAGCCCAATGTCAATTGCGAGGCTGCGACGGCGACTCCCGCCACTGCGGTTCCACCCAACATGACACTTGCGCCGGCCGCCATGATCTGGCCGAAGCCGGCGGCAAAACCCACCGCCGCGGCCCCTGCCGTGAAAATGGTCGCCACAATCATGACGACGATCATGATGATCATGCCGATGACGCCGCAGCCTCCGCCCGGCGGCGGCTGGGTCGGCGTCGTGTCGCCCAAAGCCAATGACGCGTCGTAGGGCTTGAAGCTCTCGGCGTTGTTCGACAGCGACAGCACCTTGTTAGGCACCTGCAGCTGGACTCCCGCCTCTATCTTCTCGTCGGGGTTGGTGAGGCCATTGGCCTCGGCGAGCACGTACCACAGGTTGGAATCGCCGAACACGCGCGCGGCGAGGGTGCGCAGCGTATCGCCGCTGTGCGCCACGACCTCGGATGGCGTGGCTGACGGATAGCCGCCCGACACCGGCGTGTAGTTCACGTCGAAGTTCGCTTTGATGGTCCCTTCGCTGTCGACGAGCTGGCCGAACGTACCGATGTTCTGGCCGTTGGCGAAGAAGAAATACTGCGCTTTGACCTTGTTGCCGGTGCGGGTCAGCGCGTTGTCGAAGGCTCGCGTGGCCGACAGGCGGCCGCTGCGGCCGTCGAATTTCCCGTTGACCACGGTGAGCGCCTGACCCTGCGCGTCATTGGCGAAGTAGCGATTCTTCTTCTGGTCCTTGTTGTCGGAGTACTGCACGAGCTCGCCGTTCACGTTGTAGGTGCGCGTAGTCGACCCCTTGCCCGGCTCGCCCTTGCCTTCGCTGTTGGTCTTCTCGTTGATCAACTGGTACGTCTGCGCAAGCCGATAGTCGAACGTGTGATCGGTGTAGTACTTCAGCTTGCCGTTGGTCTCCTTGAAGAACTCGACTCGATAACCCATCAGGTTTCCGGCGGAGTCCCAGCCCTGCCCATCCCAGACGTTCTGCACGGTTCGCACCGAAGAACTGAACGACGGCAGCACGTGGCTCGTGCGGCTCGACACTCCGGTGGTGCCACTGAGCCGCGCGACGACGGCGCGGAAGAACGAATTGGTGACGGTAAAGGTCTCCGATCGATAGAAGGTCGCGTCACCGAAGGTGACACGCGTGTTCATGATGCCGTTGAGGCGGGTTACCTGCTGGGCCGTGCGGCCGTCGCCGTCGTACGTCGTATTGGTCGTCCAGGTGTCGAGCGACGTGTCGGTGTCTTCGTCCGGGTCCATCGAATAGGTGACGGACAGGATTTCCCGCGATGCGGCGTCGAACTGCCGGGTGGCGGTGCGCAGTGGCGTGACTCCCGTGGTCACCGCGCCCGTTCCGAGATTGTGCGTGGTGCTCGGCGCATCCTGGTCGGTGGCCAGCAATCTGCCGACGCCGTCGTAGGTGTAACGCTCGGTGAACAGGCCAAACTTGATGCGGTTGTAAGTCGCCGAAACCACGTTGCCATTGAGCACCGACAAACTCATGCCGTAGTGCTCACCGTTCGTGCGCGCACTGGTGCGCTCGCCCTTGAGGTTATAAGTGAGATCGATGCCCTGGCTCCCCGTGATGCTGATCGTGCCGGCGAAATTCGTGCCCTGCGAGGTCAGCACACGATTCATGTTGTCGTAGGTGTACCAGAGATCCTGAGTCTGGACGTACCCGGCACCGCGGCCGATATGGTTGTAGTAGTCGGCATTGATGCGCGTGCGATTGCCGACGGCGTCATACGAGTAAGTCACCTCGTAGTCGGGATCCGCGGCGCGCGACATGCGGCCGAGGGCGTCGAAACTCGTGAAGTTGTCCTGGTGCACGCGGCCGTCGATGACCGTGCGTTCGGCGACGCGCCGGCCTTCGATGTCGTAGCCGTACTCACTGATGCGGTTGACGCCAACCACTGGCGCCAGCGTCTTGCTGGGCGAGCCCGTGTCGACGATGCGCGTCAGGTGCCCCGCTTCGTCGTAGAAATAAGCCTGGCGCTGTCCGAGCGAGCTGGTCTGATAGGTCAGCTGGCCGTTAAGGTCATAGCGGTAATCCGTCCGGGTGGCGCCCATGTCTTCGGAGAAGGTCATGCGGTTGAAGCCGTCGTAGTCCCAGCGCTGCGTCGAGCCATTGGCGTCCCGCTCGAAGGTCTTGTTGCCGTTGGCGTCGTAGCCATACGACGTCGTGAATCCGCGATTGGTGGTGCGGCTGCGCAGCCTGCCGTCGACGAAGTATTCATACTCGGTCGACTCGCCCGCGGCATTGGTCTCGCGAGTGCGCTCGCCGAGGTCGTCGTACGCGTATGTGTCGATGAGTGCCTGCGCGGTGTTGCCGCTGCCAAGCCCGCCCAGCACCACTTCGCGTTCCATGCTCGTCAGCTGACTCAAGCGGTCGTATGCCAGGCGAGTCCGGTAGCCGAGTTGATCGGTGCTGAGCACCACGTCGCCGAAGGCGTTGTAGACGCGCGATTTCACGCCGCCATCGGCCGCCACTTCGCGCAGCAGGTCACCCGCCACGTTGTACTCGGCGCGCGAGACGTTTCCGTTGGCATCGCGCGTGGCGACGAGCCGGCCCAGCAGGTCGTAGTGATTTTCCTGCACCGGCCGCTCGAGATGCGTTTCGACCGTGCCGCCCGCGATATCGACCACCTGCACCTGCGGCAGGATGGTCTCCAACAGCGTGTTCGTATGGTTGTAGCGGTAGTTAGTGGTATTCCCGGAAGCGTCGGTGGCGCTGACGACGTTGCCCCACCGATCGAAGGTCTGCACGCGCGTCGGCGTGCCGGGGCTCGAGTCCGTGAAGATCGTACGCATGTATTCGGTGGTGTCGAGCAGCGACATTCCCGAACCCTGCGCATCACCGCCAATCGTGACCGTGCCGCTGGCGTAGGCGTGCGGTACCGACGAGCTCCAGTGGATATAGCGGATCTCGTAGCTGTATTCGCCGTTGAGCAGCGAGTGCAGGTCCACCGAATAGCCGTCGCCGAGATACTCGGCGTTGAGCGTCTGCCACTCGCCGCTTCCCTGGCGCACGCGGAACTCCACGTCCGTCCCCAATATCAGCGTCGTGAAGCTGATCTGGCCGTCATAGGCAAGGATACCTTCGACCGGCGCCATGACCGAGTCATAGTCCGAGGTCTGTGTGAACGTGTACGTCGCGGGTGTGTAGTTCGTGGCAACGCTGGCGTTGAGCCGGCCGCCGGCGCGCGAGTACGGTGTCGACTGTCCCGAGTGCGTGTACAGCACTTCGTATTCGACGATCGTCGCGCCCGTGGCGCCGACCACGGCGCTGAAGTCCGGCCCCGAGCCGCTGATCGTCTGCTCATTCCAGGTGCTCGAACCGGCTTCGCGCGTGCGAAGGGTGATCGTGTCGCCGGCGACCGGCGCCTGCGACCACGCAAGATCGTTCCCATTCCAGGTCACCGGACCGAAATCGCTGGCACCCTGATCGAATGTCACATTGTGCTGGGTCAGTGCGAGATCGCCCGCTTCGCGGTTGCCGGAGATCGTAAATGTGCCGCTGGTGAGCGCGATGACGACATTGCCGGCGCGGCTGCGAAGGATCTGGTACTCGTAATTGCCCGCGGCGAGATTGTCGACATCGACGATGTCGAGACCTGCGCCATTGGTGGTGATGGCGCGCGTTGCCCAAGTGGTGGCACCGACAGCGCGTACACGGAATTCGCTGGTGACGGCCGGATCGTCCGCCTTGCCCCAGTAGATGGACTGTCCGGAGCGAACCGCCGAAGGATCGTGATCGAGCCGAAGCACCCAGCTCCCCGAGACGAGCGTGTATACCCGCACTCGCTGAAGTTCAGTGATGCCACCGACGAGACTCGTGTTGCTGTCCGTCCAGGTGAATGCCGCGCCCGTGGCGCCGGTGGTGAACACCTGCTCGCGGCTGGCGCGCGTCCCAGGCACGAAGGCCGCGGTCGTTTCCCAGCCGCTGCCGCCGCTGACATGGTTGTATGAGTATCGATCGGCCGAGGTGTAGTCGATGACCACGCGCACGTCGCCCGTACCAAGGTCCGCCCAGGTCAGATCCACCTGGTTCGTGCCATTCCACTGCAGCGGCGGCGGCTGACCGTTCACCGCGGGACCGGCGATTGCGTGCGAAGCGCTGCTCGTCAGCGTGATGCCAACGGCGCCACTCGAGTAACCGGTCACGGGCGCCACGGCCTCGATCGGATACACGCCGCCCGGCGGCGGCTCCTGGGCATTCAGCACCGAGCTGCCGTGCGTCGTCAGCACGCCCGAAGCGATAGCTCGAACATCTCCATCCTGCAGTTGCGCTGCCTGGTATTCCCACTGGCCCGGCGCCAGATTCGCGAGATCGACGACGAAGTCGCCTGCCACGCGAGTGACATCGATCGACTGCCATTCGTCGCTGCCCACGCGGCGAACATTGAAGGTCGCGGTAACCGCGGGATTCCACGGAGCTTTCCACGCGAGCGTGCTGCCGCCCTGATCCACCAGGTCCACGGCATTGGTCGAATAGCGCAACGTCGCATCGCTGCCGCTCACGGCATATACGCGCACCGCGAGAATTTCGGAGATGCCGCCGGAGCTGCTCTCGCCGAAAACATCGCTCCAGGTGAGATGCAAGCCTGAGGCCGCAGTCGAGCCATTGGCCACCAGCAGCGAAATGCGCCGTGTCTCGCTCGCCCAGCCTTCTCCGGCAGGACCCGGATCCAGCAATGCGTCGACGGCAACCGTCCGGTATTCGAGCTCGATGCGGACCGGTCCCGTGATGGAAGCAAAGGTCACGAGAACGTCGTTCGTGCCGACGAACGAGACACCCGTGGCGCTCGCCTCATCGAACTCCGCGCTCGTGACGACGGAGCTCGTCACGTTCGTCGACCCGGCGGGACGGATCGCAAGCGGTGCCACAGTCCCCGCATCGTCTGGCCGATCGTTCACGAGCTGAACCGAATCGGTTACCTGTGCAGGCTCGAGGCGGATTGCTCCCGTGGCCGTGGCGAGCGCGGCCGCGCTGGGGTCGGCGATCGACATATAGGAAACCCGGAACTCGTAGTCGCCGTCGGCATAGTCGCCAATGGCAACGGAATAGACGCCACCAACGAGGCTTTCCACGGCGAGCTGGTTCCAGGAACCCGATCCGACGCGCGAAAACTCGAAGACCGGCGTGAGGTCGGGGTCGGCCGCCGCGTTCCATTGCACCAGGCGGCTGTGTGACGGTAGATAGTCCGGCTTCTGCACGAAGCCGGTGGCGGTGCGATAGTAGCCACCGCCATCTTCGACCTCCGCGGCGCGATCCACCACGTATTCGAAGACCCCGTCGTTGTCGACACGCCGATACACGAGCGAATCGAGGGCCGCGATGCCAGCGAAATCGCCGATGCGGAAGTTCGCATCGCGGAACGGAATGTTGAGCGCCACTTCCGTGGCCACCGACGTCGCCGAGAGATTCTCACCCGCGAGCGTCGCCGCGGTGGTATCGGCGAGGGACAGCACGCCACCGACTCCGAGGGTGCCCGTGGCGATCGCGTAGGGCTCGGTGGCATTGGGCATCGTGTACGTCAGGCGGTACTCGTACGAGCCGTTGGCGAGCGCGCTGATGTCGACGCCGATTTCATTGTTAGGCAGGTTGACCACGCGCAAGGGCGTGTAGGCGCCGCCAGAGCTCGGCCGGAACTCGAAGCTCGCGAGCGCTCGCTGGCCATTGTCATAGCCCAGGCCCGGCGGGCGAACCCAATGGATATAGCGTTTCGATACGAGCGCGTAGTTGGGATCCTGCACCCATCCGCCGCCGGGATTCTCCGCGGTCGGGGCCGTGTACATGTAGCCGCCGCCATCGGCAAGCGATGCACCCGGATCGATCTGGCTGGTTTCGTAGTCGTTGAAGTCGCCATCACCGTAGTCGACCGTCTCGGTCACCACGCGGAACACCGCATCCGGATTGTTGGGCGCCATGACGTTGGCGTCGACGCGCAGCAAGCCGCCGATCGCTTGCAAGCCGACGTTCGGATTGGCAACCGCGAAATTGGGCTGACGCTGCTCGACTACGCGCCCGGCGATGTCATAGCGCGTCTCGGTACGCATGCGGCCGGTGGTGAGCGCGGCGACGGCGGCGATATCGAGTTGACTCAGGTCGCGAGTGGAGCTCCTGATTTCGGCGGTCGCGTGCCCGGCCAGGTCGTATAGATAGACCTTGGTGACGCCATCGCCGCTGTTCGAGCGGACGACGCGTCCCGACTGGTCGTACTCGAAGGTTTCCTGGCGCCCGGCGCCACTGCGGTACTCGATTTCACCGAAGTTGTTGTAGTAGTTCGAGGTACTGATTTCATCGTAGCGGTAATTCGCCGCGCCGGAATCGCGGTCCGCCTCGAGCGGTGTCACCGCGGAAGTCTGGCGGCCGAGGCGATCATAGGTGTACGCCGTGATCCGCACCGGGGCGCTGCCGATCTCGTTGTGTGGAAAAGCGCCCGTCGCCTGCCACTCGCGCCCGATGTCCCCGCGCGCGTTGTATGAAACCAGGCTGTGGTTGCCCTCCGCGTCCGTATTCTGGATGGCGAGATTCCGTGCATCGTACAAAGTGCGCGACACGCGGTCGCTGGCGCTCGTCGACGCGGTGAAAGCCGCCTCGCTCGCGGCGCTGGCGCCATTCGCGTACACGCGTTGCTCGACCATGTTGCCGAACGCGTCGCGTTTCATGCCGACGAGCGGCGTGAGAATGGTGCCGTTGCCGGCATCGCGCGACGGAGCGGCGATCGCAATCTGTCGACCGAGCACGTCGTAGTAGGTATAGGTGGCCGCGCCGTTGCCGTCGGTGACGCGCGTCTGATTGCCGAGCGCGTCGAAACCGAAGGTCATGAGCAGATCGGTCACGCTCTCGGTGATCCCCGAGCTCGTCGCGGCGCTGTATTCGATGCCGCGATGCCGTTCGCTCACGCGGCGATTGCGCGAATCGTAGGTCCACTCGGTGATGCGGTCGTAACCGGCGGAATCATGCGGGGAGCTGGCCGCCGTGGTGACCGGCGCGCTGCCGTGCGTACTCGTATTCCACGTGCCGGCCGCGAGCGCCTTGGCGTATTCGACCGTTCGCAGCGCGTTGCCGAACGCGTCGTATTCCATGGTCGTGAGATAACCCAGCGCATCGATGCTGGCGATGCACATGCCGCGTTCGTCGTAGTACGAATAGGTGTCGGCCCACAGACCCAGCGCGGGATTCACCAGCTTCGACTGCTTCAACAACCTGCCGAAGGCGTCGTATTGGTTGGTGGTGGTAGGACTGGCGGTGTAGTACTGGCCTCCCGGCGTTCCCGCGCTCGGGTCGAACACGAACGTGGCGGGCTCGATGACCCGCACCGCACGATTGACACGATCATATTCAGTGGTGATGACGCGATCGCGAGTGGCATCCGGCGTGATGAACGATGCGATGTTGTCGATCGTGAATTGATCGGCGATCTCGGTGTCCAGGTACACGGACTCCGCGTAGCGCACCAGCTCCGTCTGGTTTCCAAAGGTGTCGTACCGGTATTCGGTAACCCCGTTCTCCGCGTCGACGGCATAGCGCAGGCGACCGAGGCGATCGTAGATGTTCTGCGTGACGCTGCCAGCGGCATCGGTATTGAAGACCGCGTCGCCGAGCGTGTCGTAGTTGGTCTCGGTAGTCTGGCTGAAGTCGAATTCGATTCGTGGACGCGCCTCGAGCTCGCCGTACCAATCGAAAATGCTCTCGCCTTCCGCGTCATAGACCGGAACGAAGATCACCACGCGTTCCTGGCGACCGACCCGGTCGTACCAGTACTGGGTGTACCGCGCGCCTGGCTGATCCGCGTCCTCGATCCTCAGAGTGAGATTGCCGAGCTCGTTGTATTCGAACCGATTGATGACGCTGCGGACTCCGACGGTGGTCGCGAGCGGCGCCCCCATGACTGCCCAGGGGTCCGTCACGGAGGTCCTGGTGACTTCCACCAATGGAGTGTGCTCGGCGATCATTCGCCGGTTCGCGTCGTACTCGTAAGTCCAGACCGCGCCAAGCTTGTTGCGCAGACTGGTGCGATTGCCGAGCGCGTCGTAGACGTACTCCTCATAGTTGTTAGCCGCGTCGTACACACGGGTCACGCGTCCCGCGACATCGCGCACCGATCGGCTGTAGTGATCGGCGGACACGTTGCGCAGCCCCACGGCAATCGTCTCGACATCGTCGAGATCCGCCGCGGCGCCAATCGCCGCAGGAGCGCCGGCATAACTGACGGACTCTTCGGTGCGTCCGATGTCATCGAAGCGGGTCTCGGTCAGATAGCCTTCGGCATCCAGCGTGAAGCGCAGCCGATCGAGGCCGTCGTACCAGTAACGCGTGGAGCGATTGTGCGGATCGTTCGCGACCGCGGTTCCGGCAGCCCAGCTTTGCAGCGCCGCGGGCGTATTCGGCAGGCTGACGTCGCGCGGTGTCGCGTACGCCGTGCTCGAAACGACATTGCCTCGCACGTCGTACTCGGACCGCGTGACGGCACCTAGTCCATTTACGGCAAACGTGGCGCGGCCGCGCAGATCGAAGGCAGCGAAGGAAACGCGATCGGCGGCGGCGACATTCACGATGTCATTGCCGGCAAGCGTCAGCGCCGCTCGAACCTCGGTCAGTGAATGGTAGGTGGCAGTGGCAATCGCCTTGGCATACAGCCTGGTGCGAGTGACGTTGCCGTTGTCATCGAAGGTGCGCTCGGTAACGCCGCCCAATCCATTGATGGTGAAGACTTCGCGTCCATCGCCGTCGAACACCGACTGAGTGATCCGGTCCTGGCCGGACGGCACGAGCGCCGCTGCGACACCCTCCAGCGAGAGCGCAAAGAACAGGCCGGTCGCGACCGCATTCGTGTCGATCGCGTTCGCATATCGTCGCGTCGCGGTGACGCGACCAACGGCGTCGAACACATTCTCGCTGACACCGCCCAGCTCATCGATGGTGAAGCGCAACCGGGACCCGGCATCGTAGGCAAACCACGTCATACCGATCGAGTTCGACTTGCGGATCAGGTTTCCCGTCTCGTCGTAACGATAATCCGTGCGGTAGTTCAGATTGTCGACGGAGTTGATGGCCGGATCGATTCGCTCGGTCACACGACGCCCTAGCACGTCGTACTCATAGCTCACGTGACGAGGAAGCGCGCTGCCGGCGCCCTCGACGACGTCGATGACGTTGCCGGCGCGATCGTAGGAATACGTGGTGCGCAGGTTGAGGCCGTCCGGATCCACGGCGACTTGAACGACACGGCTATCGCGATCGTAAGTCGTGGCCGTCACGCGGCCGCCGGGCTCGGTGACCCGCGTAATCCTGCCTTGTCCGTCGTAGACGTATTGCGAAACGAGCGACTGGCCGTCGAGCGGCGAATCCACTTGCCGCGTCAACACACGATCGGCGGCGTCGTATCCGAACGTGGTCGTGGTGCCCAGCGCCGTGGTCGTCGTGATCTGACGGCCGGCGCGATCGTAACTCGTCTCCCCGAGCGATCCGAGATTGTCGAAGCTCTCGAGCAGCGCACCATTGAGATCGTATGAATACTGCGTGGTCTTTCCCGCCGCGGTGATGCGCAAGGTCTGGCCGTGCCGGTTGTGCGTGGTGACCACGACGATGCCCTCCGGCGTGGTCATGCTCATCGAGCGCGCCGCGTCGTCATAGGCGTAGGTGGTCTGGTTGCCGAGACGATCGCGCATGGTCAACACGCGCGAGAACGCGTCGTAGCTCGTCGTGCCCGCGTTGCCAAACGCATCGGTGGTCGTGACCTCACGACCCAGGCGATCATAGGAATGCTGCGTGACGCTACCGCGGCCATCGGTCTGGCTGACGATCCGGCCGAAGGCGTCGTAGACCGTTTCCTCGATGACGGTGTGAAAGGGATCGAATCCCGTTGCCCACTCGAGCTCCATGCCGTCCACGTCATACGCCGTGCGCGTGAGCTGGCCCCGCGTGTCATAGGTGTAGTCATAGCGCAGCGATCGTGGGCCCGGCTGCGACATGATATTGCGGAAGAAGCCGTCATTCACACGACTGGTGCGTGCGGTGTTGTCTCCGAAGGCGTCGTATTCGTACGCGGTGTTCGCGCCTTCCGAAGTCGCGGTGCTCAGGACCTGTCCGCGCCTTGTGTACGCGATGAGTGAATGCGAGTCGCGGGCCGCATCCGCCGCGGCCGCCACACGATCGAGCAGCGTCTGCACGATTGCGCCACCGGCGAGCGACGCAGTCGAGATGCGATTTACGTAGGCCAGGGATTCGGTGGCCTGCCCGAATGCGTCGTAGCGAGTCTCACGGACTTCGCCTGGCGCATTTACTTCGAATCGCTGACGACCATCCGCATCGTAGAAGTAGAGCGTGGTATTCGTCTGGGCATCGTTCGGTCGCACCGTCGTCGAGATGCGTCGGCCGGCGGCGTCATAGGCAACGCTCACGCCGTAACGCGACCAGATGTCATCGATCGCAGCCTGGCTCATCCCTGATGTGATGAGCGCACTGCCCTGCGCCGAAAGCTGCTGCACGACGCGACCCAGTTCGTCGTACCGCATCTCTGCGCTTCGCGCCTCCGTCGTTGCAACCGCTCGCGTCGAGCGAAGCAGGTTTCCGACTGCGTCATAAGCAAATGTGGAAACGACACCTTCGAAATCGGTCGAAGTCGTGATCCGGCCGCGGCCGTCGTAGGCGTTCGTCAGCGTCCGCGCAACCGCACCCGGAGCAGCGAGCGCCGTGGCGCGCAAAGATGCGAAGGTGCTCGTGCCTTCGGTGTAGGGGACAACCACGTCATAGCGCGTTGTCGCAACCATGTTTCCGGCGACGTCATAGACGGACTCACTCAGATAGCCTTGCGAGTCGAGCGCGCCGACCTGGCGACCCTGCGCGTCGTGGAAGAGACGGCTGCGGATGTCGTCGACGCTCTGCGCCGGGCGCAACTCTTCGAGGGTTCCGGCAACCCAGTACTGAGCCGCGGTACGGGTCGCATAGCCAACCTGCTGCACCAGGAAACCCGCGGGATCGCGCAGGTATTCGGATAGATAGCCGGCGGAATCCAGCGTCGCGATTTCGTTGCCGTCGGCATCGTAAAAATGACGCGTGCGGCGGTCTTCGGGCGAGCCGACGATCAATGGCTCGACGAAATCGACGGACAGCGATTCGACCGCAGCGTCGATCGCGACGCGGTTTGCGAAGCGCACTTCGGTGGTTCGGCGACCGGCGCCGTCATAGAAATACCGCGTCACGGCGCCATCCGCATCGATGCCGAACGCGAGTCGACCCGCGACGTCGTACACACTGCGCGTGATGCGATCGCTGGCGGGGACGCCGTCGGCCGCGTCGCGCAGGTCGGCGAGGTCCACGTCCTGGGGTACGCCGCCATCGACGAGCGACGCCAGGGTCGCCGCATCGAGCTGGACTGCATACTGCACGCTCTTTACGAGCGCGCTGACATCATCGTAGATGAACTCGGTCAGCGAACCGGCGGCATCCACCATGGCGACGCGCCGCCCGGCTTCGTCGTAGAAGCTGAAGGTACGCGCTCCCAACGGATCGGTGACCATGCGCAAGCGGCCGTCGGCGTCGTAGCGGTAGTTGGTCGTGCCGAGCACGCCACTCGCACCAAGTATCGTGCTCGTGAGCTCGCCGGCACTGTTGTAGACGGACGTGGTGACCAGCCCGTTGGCGAGCGTAATGGTGTCGCGGCGATTGGCATCGTCATAGCTGCTGAGCGTGGTGACCTGCGTGGCACCCGATACCCATTCGGTCACCGCGAGCACGCGGCCCAAGCCATCGTAGGTGTAGCTGGTGAGGTAGTCGTCGGCAATACCAGCCGTGAGCTCGCCGCGCGCGTCGATGCTGGAAAGCAGACGACCGCGCTGGTCATAGACGAAGCGCGTCACGGACGCGGTGCCGGCGCCGGCACCCGCGGCATCCGTCGCCGTATACGCCGTGGTGGTTGCAAGACTGCCGCGGAAATCGTAGGTGAAATCGACGCGTTGCAGCGTGGTGAGATTCTGCCCCTGCGCCCAGGAGACTAGTTGCGCTTCGGTGAGCGCCGCGTCGCTGGCAAGGCCGGCGAGAGCGTACAGCCCGCCGCCATATTGAAGGGATGTGGTGCGCTCGCCCGCCGCGTTGTAGCGATGTTCGACGACACGGCCGGACGCGGACACGGTGAAGCGCAGGTGATCTTCCGCGTCGTAGACGAATCGCGAAGTGATCGGCGCCGTGGCCACACCGGTTCCAGCGCCGTCCGGGTCGGCCACCAGGTATCGGCTTTCAGTGAGGAGCTGATTGCGCGTGCTATAGGTCCGCGTGATCGTGTTGCCGGTCGCATCGCGGCTCGACAGCAGATTGCCGTGAACGTCGTAGCTCATCACGGTCTGTCGATTGAGACCCGCCGGATTCTCGGTGATGGACGTGACGTTGCCGTCGGCATTGTAGGCAAAGGTGGTTTCCGGGCGCACGTCGCCGACCGTGGCGCTTTGCACGCGCGTCAGCCGGCCCGCGGCGTCGCGCTCCTGCGTCGCGACGAAACCGAGTGGATCTTCTATGTCCGTGCGTAGATAGATGGACGACGTGCCACCGCTGCCGCCGTTGACCGTGTAATTGAGGGTGAGCGGTACCGGCAGGTGCTGGCCGACCGTCAGGGTCGTGAGTCCGGTGGCCAGCTTGAGTGCCTCGACGGCCGCCGGGTCGCGCGTGCCATACACGGCCTCCGTGACATCCGCCCAGTCCGTCGAAGTCACGACGTAATACGCCGGGACGGTGGTGGTTGTGGTGGTCTGCACCGTGAGCAACGCCGGGAGGTTGCTGATGTGCAGGCCGACGCTCAACGTCGGGTATGCCGAACCCATGAGGGCCTGCAACGCCGCGCCCGCCTCCGGGCTATCTACTCCGTAGACGACGGCCGCGATCGACCGCCACGTCGGAGTCGTGGGCGTGCCGGGCACCAGGAAGTAAGGAGGTACCGGCAAGACCGTCGTCACGCTCAGCGTCGCCGGCCAGCCGGAGATCTGCGCGCCGCTGTTCAGTGCCGGATTGCCCATCGCGGTTTGCAGCGCCGTACCGGCCGCCGCGCTGTTGACGCCATAGAGATCGAACGCGACGGACGGCCAGGTCGCCCCTGGAGGCACGGTGTAAGACGGCACGCCGCCGACGTTGAAGCGGCTCTGATAGACGCTGACCGTCGTGCCATCGGACTGCTGCCAGAACAGGTTGGCGTTGCCGAGCGAATCGAGCGCGAGACTCGGAGTCGCGACGGTGTTGATGTTCGCCTCGGCGAGCGCGGCCGCGGACCAGGCGGAGCCGTTGTAGCGTGCGGTGTAGAGATTGTCGCGGGCCCCGTCGGTCTGAAGCCAGCCGACGCTCGCGAACGAGCCGTTGATCGCCGTGCGCAAACTCGAATCGGTCACGGCGAGCGATTGCGTCTCGTGCAGCGTGACCGCGCCCCAGGTGGCCGTGGCCGCGTTGTAGATCTTCGAATACGCGGAAGCCACGCCGTCTGTTTCATCGACCTGGATCCACGCGACGAGCGCGTTGCCGGCGGCATCGAGCGACAGCGATGGCGAGGAGACCGCGCCGCTCAGGTTGTCGAGGTTGACCGCCGCGGCCCAGGTGTTCGTGGAACGCGTGTAGCGCGCCGTGCGCAGATTGCCGCCCTCGGACCAGGCCAGCACTCCGTTGCCGTTGGCATCGAAAGCGATTTGCGGATTTCCGGGTGCGGGTGCCGAGGTGTTCGCCGTGGCGATCGCCAGCATCGCGCTCCACGTGTTGCTGCTGGCCGTGTAGCGCACGACGTAGAGACCATTCGCCGACGCCCCCGAGTTGAGCTGCGCGAAGGAGACCGCGATGTTTCCCTGGTTGTCGACCGCGACCGTCTGGCCGAACGGCGGAACGCCCGCCAGGTCGAGAGAGACCTTCGCCGTCCAGGCTGTGCCATTCCAGCGAGTGGCCCACTGCGCGCGATTGGACAGCGGCGAACCGTCCTGCCAGACGATCGCGGCGAAGTTGCCGTTCATGGCCACGATCGGCGCGCCCGAGCCAACGCCTGCAGAAAGCACGCTTCCCCAGGTGGTGCCGGTGTAACGCACCGCCGACATCTGACCGCCCACGGTCCAAGCGACTATGGCGTTGCCGCCGGCATCCACGGCCAGCGAAGCGCTCGGTACCGTCGCGTTCGCCGCCGTGTAGAGCGTCGTCGGAGCTGCCCACGTGTTGGTTGATCGCGTGTAACGCGCTGCCTTGATCGTGACGGCTGCCGGCGAATTCCGCTTCACGACCCAGATGGCAAAGCCATTGCCATTGCTGTCGTACGCGACTTGCGGCACTGTCGCGGTCGTGCCGGAAGGCTCCGCTTCGATCAGCGACGCGAGGTTCCATGCGCCACCGGCCGGCAAACTATTGCTGAAGCGCGAATAGTAGATGTCGGAGCTGCCGTCGCCGACCTGCCAGAACGCCAGCGAATTGCCGAGCGAATCCACCGCGATCGACAGGCCGCCGAATGGCCCCGCGGCGCCAAATTGCACTGCGGCCGACCAGGCAGTGCCATTGAACGTCGCACCATAGGCCGTGTAATTGACACCGTGCTGCAGGGTCCACTCGACCGCCGCATAATTTCCGTTGATCGCGACGCTGAGGTTATTGAATGCGGGTCCCGCGCTGCTCTCGAGTGCCGTGGCGGCGCTCCAGGCCGAAGTCGCGGCGTTGTACCGCCGGGCATAGACGGACGCAGCGACACCGTCGCTCTGCGTCCAGCTGACGACGGCATTGCCGGCCGCGTCCATCGCCAGCGCCTGCGTGCCGACCGTCGTGCTCAGCGAGTCGAGTGCCGTCGCCGCGCCCCAAGTGTTGGTCGAACGCGTGTAGCGCGACATCATGAGATCGGCGCCTTGCGCCCACGTCGCGAAGCCGTTGCCGGCCCCGTCGAGTGCGACCTGCACGCGAGCGCTTGCCACCGCGGCAAGAGTAGTTGGACTGCTCCACGTAGCGGTGCTCGCGGTGTATCGGGTACGACTGACCGCCGTGCCCTGCACGAAGACGACGTTGATGTTTCCCTGGCCGTCCATCGCCATCGAGAAGTTGTCGACATTCGTGGTCGACGACTCCATCGCCACCGGCAGGAGCCACGTGGATCCAGAGAGCACCGAGGTCACCAGGTTGGCGTGACCACCACCGTCCGTAAGGTAGGTGACGGCGGCAAACGCACCGTTGATCGCAACGGCGGGAACGCCATAGCCGGTCCCCAGGCTGGAGCCGCCACCGAGGTTTCCGAACATGCCCCAAGTGGCCGATGCCGCGTCGTAGCGACGCGCGACCATCCCGGCGCCGAAATTGCTCGCCGCGCGAAAGGCGACGAGCGCGTTGCCAGCGGCATCCACCGCGAGCGCGGACGGGATCGGCCCGTCAGTCAGTTCGGAGTTGGTGACCAGCGTCTCGATCGCCCCCCAGCTGTTGGTCGCACGCGTGTATCGCTGCACGAGCAGCTCACCGCTGCCATCGGCGAAAATATGTGACCAGACGACAAATCCGTTGCCGTTGGCGTCGAAGGCAACCTTCGGATCGCTCGCCTGCATGTCCGGCGGCATGTCGAAGCCCGTGGGCAAGGACCAGACGCTTCCGCCCGCCGGGGTGCTCAACGCACCGGCATTCAAGTTGTACGTGTCGACGGTCGTCTGGGTGTCGTTCGTGACCAGCGCACCGTTGACGATGCCGTGGTCTGTCGAGCTCGTCGAAGACTCTGTCGTCGACAACACCGCGGAGTTTGCGTTCGCGCTGACCGGGGTGCTGCCCCCGCCGCCGACCGGCTGCGAGTACTCGAGCGTGGTGACGCGGCCTTCACCATCGGTGTACGTGTGGACCCGGTACTCGCCGTCGATGAGCTGATATGTGAAAGCACAGGAGCTGCCGTCGGTCTGCGTGACGCTCGCGACGCGATGACTGGTGCCTTCGTAGGTATAGGTGGTGACATAGACGTCACCGTCGGCGATTGCGTTATCCCCGGGCGACAGATCGACCGTCACCGTGCTCAGGCGGTTCTGGCCGTCATAGCTGTAATGCGTGAGAGTTTGCGTGGCACCGCTGCTCACTACCCTCACCTGCGTGAGGTTGTTGCCGGTGTAGTCGAGGAAGGTCTGCTGGCCCGAGGCGTCCACGATCTGGGTCAGCAGCGCGCCGGTATATATATAAGAGACGAGATTGCCGTCGGAATCGCGCGACGCGCTCAGGCGCCCCTGTGAATCGTAAGTCTCAGTATTGCGCGAAGATTCGTCCGTCCAGGTCCATTCAGACGTCGTCGCGTTGAACGCGAGCGTGTCGTGGGCACCGTCGCCGTCCGTGCTGACATAGCGGCCGAGCGTCGTGTCGTAGGTGTAGACGACTTGCGCGGCGTCACCGAATACCTTGGTGATCGTGCTGCCGGCGGTATTGACCGTGCCCGTCAGTGCGAACACGCGGCGATTGACGCCCAAACGCCAGTTGTCGCCGTTGTCGTCGTTGAGCAGGCCCTGCGAGTTGTAAGTGCGGACCAGCGCGAGGTCCAGGCCTCGCGCGCCCAGGGTCTCGTCGACACCCTGAATGATGAGATTGCCGGTGGCGGTGTTTACGGAGACGCGTTCGCCGCCGCGTCCGACATTTGGATTACCCGAGGAACCCGTTGTCCCAAAAAGCCCCAGTCCAGAGCCACTGACTACTGCAACCATCCTGGTATCTCCACCGATTGTGTTTCAAGCGATGACATATCCGGGATTCTCGGCACCGGTTTAGGGTTAAATCTGCCGCCTTCAACGAAATGAGCCCCCTTTGCCGAGTCGCGTTCTGATTGCATGGGAATTTGGGTCGGGCCTCGGGCACCTCGCCTGCATGCTGCCCATCATTCGTGCCCTGCGGGCGCGCGGCGTCGAGCCGCTGGTGGCGGTCCCCGATCCCGAACGCGCGCTGCGTCTCTTCGGCGCCGAAGCGCCGCGCATGATTCGCGCCATACCCCTTCCTCTCGCCAACGGCACGCTGCGCGCCTTCAATTCGCACGCGGATATTTTTCTGCAGGGCGGCTTTGCGAATGTGACGACGTTGTCGGTGGCGGTAGATGGGTGGCGGGCGCTCTATCGCGATGAGCGCATCGAGTGCGTCGTCCTCGACTATGCGCCGGTCGCCCAGCTTGCCGCCTGGCTCATGGGACTGCGCATGGTGACCAGGTCGAGCGCTTTCGCCGCGCCGCCCGTGCCCTTGCCCGCCTTCCTGCCCGTCACGCCGCGGATCGCGGGTCTCATCGAAGCCAGCGAACGCGAATTACTGCATTGCGTGAATCACCTCGTCACCCGCGACGGGCGTCCGGCGCTCGAGAGTCTTGCCCCATGGCTGCTCTCGTCAAAACGTTTCTTCTCCGGCACTGCGCAGCTGAGCGTGTTCGACGTCGCGCCCGAAGGCGGCTATCTCGGCCCGCTCGGTGCACTGCCCGGCACGGAAACAGCAGAGTGGCCGGACAGCGGCCGCGCGCGGGTGCTGTGTTATCTACGCTGGTCGCCGCGGACACCGGCGCTCATCGAGGCCCTGGACCGCGCGGATCGCGAGCTCGTCTGCGCCATTCCGCAGGCGCCCGGTCAGTGGGCGCAAGGATTGCCACGCGAACGCGTTCGCGTCTTCACGGCGCCCGTCGACCTGCAGCGGTTGATACGCACCGCCAATGTGATCGTTTCGCACGCCTCCGCCGGTGTCGCTTGTGAAGCGCTGATCGCCGGCAAGCCGCAGCTCTTCATACCGCTCGATCGGGAGAAGATGCTGATCGCGCAGCGGCTCACGCAGCTGAAGGTCGCACTGATGCTGCCGCCCGGCGCGCCGGCCGCGCAGGCATCGCTGAGCATGCAGAGGTTGCTGGATGATTCCGGTTTCACGCTGGCGGCGAAGAAAATCTCGCACGAACTGCGGCCGGAGGAATGGGCGATGTCGCTCGACCGGCTGGTCGGGACGTGTGCGGACTCCAATTAGCTGGCGCGGGGACCCACTCCTTTATATAGGGTTCGCCGGCACGGCTTTTCATAACGCCGCACGCTGCGGCGCCGATTCCCTGCGGGCTTCCCTGGGGTATGCTACGGACCCATGAATCCACCCGATCTGCAGCAGATACGCGCCGCCGTCGCGCAGGATCCACGCAACGCCGAGCTTCGTTATTTGCTGGGCGCGGAGCTTGCGCAGCAGAAGGAATACGACGCGGCCGTGGTGGAAATGCAGACCGCGCTGGAGCTCGACCCCAAGCTGCATTTCGCGCGTTTTCAGCTCGGCCTGCTTTATCTGACGATGGCGCGGCCGGATCATTCACTGAAGATATGGGAACCGCTCGAGTCGCTCGACGAGTCGGCGGCACTCAAGTATTTCAAGCGCGGCCTCGAGGCGCTGATCCGCGACGACTTCGATACCTGCGTGGGCATGCTGCGCCAGGGCATCAAGCTCAACACGAAGAACGCGCCGCTCAATCACGACATGACCTTGGTCATCGATCGCGTCGGTGAAGCGCTGGTACCGGGCCCGACCGCAACCGCACTGCAGCCTGCTCCGCCGGCGCAGGGTACTTCCCCGAATACGGTCCGCACGGACTTCTCGCTCTACGGCGAACCCGGCGGAACCAAGCACTGAGCTGATACGCGCCAATGCTCGATCCGCTGCGCTCGCTGGCCGAGCTGGTTCGCACACTCACCCGCTCGCGCGCGGAAACCCGCGGCAACGCTTCCGAAACCCAGCGCCAGCGCAGCGCCCCCGACAACTCCCCGGTCACCGACAAACCCTTCCCCGCGGTATCGGGCATCGAAGCGTTGCGCGAGCGGCTGCGCCAGCGACTGCGCGCCGTGGGCTCCGCCGATCGCGGCCGTGCACGCGAGGCGTTCGTCGAGACGGTGCTGGCGGTGGAGCTGGGTGACGCCATCACGCTCGATCCCGCCATGGGGGAAATCGTGAACAAGGTCGCGCGGCAACTGGGCAACGATGCGGCGACCGATCGCGACCTGGGACTCCTGTTCGACGAGCTGATGCGCGACGCGCGCTGAGCTCACAAGGTTTTGTCGAGGCTCGGCCGGAGCCCCAGCATCTGCCGCAATCGTTTCAGCGCCTGCGCATGCAGCTGCGACACGCGGCCCTTGGTGAGTCCCCACTCCATCGCTATCTGCTGGAACTCCACGTGTTCCTCGTAGTGCCGGCGGATCAACTCGCGCTCGCGCTCCGGCAATGCCGGCAACAGCGAGCGCACGGCGCGTTTCAACTGCACGAGCTCGGTGACGGCGTAGGGATTCGCCGCCAGTGTCTCGTCGATCACTTCGCCGTCATCGTGCTCGATGACGTGGCTGAGCGCGAGACCGACGGTGAGGTTGACGAGCTCCTCGAGCGACGCGCGGCGGTCGTTCTGCACTTCGTGCTGCTTGATGGACTCGAAGCGTTCGCGCGCGCGCCGCGACCAGAATGCACGCTGCGCCGCGAGCTCGGATTCGGACGCCAGCCCGTTCAATACGGCGCCTTTGATGCGGAAGCTCGAGAACGCCTCGAAAGGCACGGCGCGCTCCGGCTCGAAACTGTCGATGGCCTCCATGAGACCCATGCGGGCGTACTGCAGGTAGTCCGAGAACGGCACCGAATTGTCGCCACGTTTCTGGTAAAGCCTCGCGGCCGTCATCTTCGCGAGCCCGAGATAACGCTGCACGAGCTCGTCGCGCAGCAGCCGGCTGCGTGTCTGCGCGAAGTCGAGCCAGCGCGCGCGATCGCGCTCGGGGTCGCCGCCATTGAAATCCGCGCTGACCGACTCCATTCCGTAGCGTCAGTGAAAGCTGCCGAGCAGCGCGCGAATGATGAGTCCCCAGCCGTCGATGAGCACGAACATCAGCACCTTGAGCGGCAGCGAGATGATGGTGGGCGGCACCATGAGCATGCCCATCGACATGAGGATGCTCGACACCACGAGATCGAGCAGCAGGAACGGCAGGAAGATCACGAAGCCGATGGTGAACGCGGTCTTGAGCTCGCTGATCAGGAAAGCCGGAATGATATGGATGGTCGACACCTCTTCGATGGAATCCGGCACCTCGACCTTGGCGATCTCGAGGATCAGGGCCAGGTCCTTCTCGCGCGTCTGACGAATCATGAATTCGCGCAGCGGTCGGATGGTTTGGATCGCGGCCGACTCGAGCGTGATCTGGTTGTCCGTCATCGGCCTGATGCCGTTGTCATAGGCGGCCTGGAATGCGGGCGCCATCGTGAACAGCGTGAGAAACAACGCCAGGCTCACCAGCACCATGTTAGGCGGCGTGTCCTGCATGCCAAACGCATGCCGCAACATGGACAGGACAATGATGGTGCGCGTGAACGACGTCATTGCGATGAGGATGGCCGGCAGTACCGCCAGCAGCGTCAGCAGCATGACGATGCGCAGCGCGTCGGACACCGCTCCGCCCTTGGCGCCGGCGTCGAGCGCGAAAGTCAGTGGCGCGGACATGACGGCTTTGGCGTCATCCGGGCCGGCGCCGAGCGCCACACCGGCAATGCCGAGCAGCGCGAGAATCCACAGGCGCTTCATGTCGCCGGACCGGTGGGCGTGGGCGAAGCCGCCGGAGGCGCGGCCGGTGGTGCATCGCCTAACAACAGGGAATTCACGCCGCTGCGCGCTACCGTGATGAGGACCTGCCGACCCTGGGTCTCCACGAGATGGCACGTCAGGCCTCCGGGCAGAGTATTGCGCGCGAGATGGCGGATGGGCGTGGCGCCGCCGCCCACGCCGGCGCGAAACCGCAAACCGTAGCGACGCATCATCCACGAGGCGCCCCAGGCGAGCGCCGCCACCAGCAGGAAAACCACGAGCACGCGTCCGAAACCGGGCGTGGCCACATTCGAGCCGGCAAGCCCGAGACCGCGCAGTTTTTCGTCCGCGGTTTTCGCGCCGTCAGCCGCCAGTGCGAGGCGCGGCAAGAGCCCGAATGCCAGCGCCAGGAATGCGAAAGCTCCGCGCATTCAGCGGGCTTCGATCTCGGTGATGCGCACGCCGAACTGATCGCCCACGGCCACCAGCACTCCGCGCGCGAACAAACGGTCGTTGACGCGAATGTCGACCGGCGCGTCGGCTTCGCGATCGAGCGCCAGCACCTCGCCACCGCCGAGCGCGAACAGGCGTGAAATGGGGATCTCCGTGTCGCCGAGCGACACCGTGACACGCACTTTCACGTGCTCGATCAGGTCGAGGCGTTCACCCACGCGCGTCTGCGGGTTGCCGCCGCCGGCGTGCAGTATGGGCAGGTCGATGCTGTTCACCACTTTGGTCATGGATGTCTCCTTCAATTCTTGTGAGCCGGAATGCCAGTGATCTTGATAGCGCGGCGCGCGCCCGAGCGGCCGAGGTTGCCCGCGGCAACCGTGGCGCGCGAGTGGGCCGCGAACAACGCGACGGGTTCCGTGAGGTGCTGATCGAGTACCAGCACGTCGTCGACCGCGATGCCGGCCAGTTCGCTGACCGACATCTCCACCTCGCCGACCACGGCGCGCAATGACACGCCGTTGCCGCCGACGGCGTCACGACGCGATGCGAGCGGCGCCGGTTTCGTCACCTCGCGCGCCGGCGCCAGCATCTCCAGCCGGCGCGCCGACAACAGCAGCGTGAATGTGCGCCCCGCGCCCTGTGCACGCACCTGCAGCGTCCAGGCGCGGCATCCGCGACTCCAGTCCGCCAGCGAGTCACCGGGCACGCGCGTCACGACGATGGCTTCGGGCCGCTCGATCGCGCAGGACTCGGTGAACAGCGTAGCCGCCACGTCCTGCTCCAGTTTCTCGGCGATGGAATCGGCGCCGGCCACCCCCGCTCCTTCGAGCGCCGAGAGCCCCGACTCATGCATGCTCCAGAGCAGCGTGGAATGCGGCAACAGCAGAACAGCCTGGCGCTCGCCGTCGACATCCAGCGCCCAGCAGCCAATGGAAATCGACGCCACCGGCTCGGCGTATCCGCCCGCCGCCGTCGGCTCGCACTGCGCTTCGAATGTCTCCGACTGCGCCGCCCACGATCCGCGCCAGCGGCGCGCGCTTTCCGCCACGCGCGTCACCAGGGCGCGGCGGCGCTTGTCGCCGAGAAAAAGCAGGGGCTGCGTACTCATCGGCGATCCTGCATGGACAACAGCTGCTGCAACATCTCATTGGCCACCGACGTCATCTGCGAGCTCGCCTGGTAGCCGCGCTGGATGATGATGAGATCGGTGAACTGCTCGGTCAGCTCCACGTTCGAAAGCTCGAGGTTGCCGCCGCTGACGCGACCGAGGCCGAATTCCAGGCCCGCGGAGAGTTTCGGCGAACGTCCTTCCTGCGTGATGTAGAGGCCGTCGCTGAGCGCGGTGAGATCGCCACTGGAATCGAAGCTCGCGAGCACGAGCCGGCCGATGGTCTTGGTTTCACCGTTCGAGTAGGTGACGCGCAGGTTGCCGCGCTCGTCGAAATTCGTTGCCGAGATGGTTCCGAACTGCAGGCCGTCCTGGCGCAGCAGCTGCGGATTCGAGTTGCTGTTGTTGAGCAGGCTGGTGAGGCCGACGTAGCTTCCCGACACGCCGGGGTTCAACGTGAAGGTGAACGCCGGCAGATTCTCGGGAGTCACCGTGACTTCGATGGCGGTGTTGTCCGCCGACGGCGTGCCGTCAGCGTTGAAACGCAGCGAACCGGTGCCGAGCACCTGGTCGGTGGCATTGGTCACTTCCACCGTCCACAGCAAGGGGTCGGCCGCGTCACGCGTGAAAGTCACTTTGAGCGTCTGCTGGTTGCCGGCGGAGTCGACCACGTTGAGCCCGGTGAAGGGCACCTGCGCATTGCCGGTGCGGGCGAGATTGCCGGTGAGATTCACCACCGTGGTCGCCTTGGGCGCGAACGTGCGGAACGGGTCGATCTGCAGATTGCCGAAAGAAGACGTATCGCTGCTCATCATCACCTGCGCGCCGCTGATGCGCTCGATGAGGATGCCGTCCTTGTTGAATTCGAACTGCCCGGCGCGCGTGTAGTAACGCTGCCCGTCGCGCTCGAGGACGAAAAATCCGTTGCCATCGAGCGCGGCGTCCAGCGGGTTGTTGGTCGAGCGCAGATCGCCCTGCCGGAAATTCTGCGACTCGGCATTCACGTGCACGCCCGCGCCGCTCACGGTGGTGCCGGCGCTGCCCTGCGTGGCGCCCGTGCTGTTGCGATACACCACGTTGGCGAAACTCGCCAGGCCCGCCTTGAAGCCGGTGGTATTGAGGTTCGCCACGTTCTGGCTGATGACGTCGAGCCCCTTGGAATAGGCGTTCATGCCGGCCAGGCCCACATAGATAGTGCCTAACATCAGTTGTTCTCCTGTACCAGTTGCACGTCGGCGAGGCGCACGTCCACCATCGTGGTGCTCGGCGTGCGCACCGACAGGCGCGCTTCACCGGTCGCGAAAGACACGGCGATCACCTCGCCGACCCCCGCGCCCGCCGCTCCGCGCACCTCGACCTGGTGGCCGATGAGGCCGATGGCCTGGCCCGATGCATTGATCTGCAGCAGCGTGTCGATCTTTTCGCTTTGCTGCCGGTTGATCTCGAGCGCGCTGAATTGCGCCAGCTGCGCGACGAACTGCTGGTTGTCCACCGGCTTCAGCGGATCCTGGAAGCGCAGCTGGGTCAGCAGGATGCGCAGGAAGTCCTCCTGGGCGATGGAGGCATTGCGAGGGATGGAGGTTTCACTCGATCCGGCGAGCCCGATTGCGTCGATAGCCATGATTACTCCTGCGATTCGAGGTTTTTGCGCTGCATGCCGGCTTCATCGAGAGTGACTGCGGCCCGGCGGTTGAGATCGACGGAAACGTCGGCGGCATGGCGCGTGGCCAGCCGCTCGACGACGGAAAGCTGTTCGAAGCGTTCTCTGAGCTCGTCGTGCGCGGCGGCGGTGCGCTGTTGCGACTGCTCCTGCTCGCCGCGCTGCTGTTCGAGGGTCTTCTTCTCGACGCCGCGAAACAGTTGCGCGTGGCGAAGGATTTCCGGGACGAGCGGCGCGCCAACGGAGAGTTGCCCGACGGCCCACTCATCGAGCACCTGCAGGCGCCGCTCGGTGTCGTCGGCCGCCTCGCGCCGCTTGTCGAGCTCCGTCTGCGCGACCACGTGATCGGCACGCGCCTGCTCCACGTGCAATTCGCGCAATCGGCACAGCAGATCGAGGCGCCGCTTCTTGTGATCGCTCATGACATCGCCTTCACCGCGGGACGCGGCAACTTCGCCTTGGAGTCCTGCGTCTCGGCGGCCAACAGCCGTTCGAGGCGCGCGCAGGCTTCGCCGCGCGCCTCGGACTCTTCGGGTTTCTGCGCCAGGAACTGCTCGAGCACCGGGTTGAGCGCAATGGCGCGGTCGACGGCCGGCGTCGTGCCGGCGCGATACGCCCCTACTTCGATGAGGTCGCGCGAGCTCTCGTACGTGGCCAGTAGTTTGACGACCTCGGCGATGAGCGCGCGCTCCTTGTCGGTGACCAGCGCGGTGGCGAGCCGGCTGATGCTGCGCGGAATGTCGATGGCCGGATACCGGCCGCGATGCGCGATGTCGCGCGACAGCACGATGTGGCCATCGAGTATCGAGCGCACCGAGTCGGAGATCGGTTCGTTGACGTCATCGCCCTCCACCAGCACGGTGTAGAGCGCGGTCAGCGAGCCGCCGGCATTGCGCACGCCACCGCGTTCGAGCAGGCGCGGCAACAGCGTGAACACGGAAGGCGTGTAGCCGCGCGCCGTGGGCAGCTCGCCGGCGGCCAGGCCGATCTCGCGCTGTGCCATCGCCACGCGCGTGATCGAGTCCATGGTGAGGCACACGTTCATGCCCGCGTCGCGGAAGTGCTCGGCAATGGCCGTGGCCAGGAACGCCGCGCGCCGCCGCACGAGCGGCGGTTGATCCGAGGTCGCCGCCACCACGACGGAACGCTTGCGCGCCTCATCGGAAAGCCCTTCCTCGACGAAGGCGCGCACCTCACGGCCCCGCTCGCCGATCAACGCAATGACCGACACATCGGCCCGCACTTCGCGCGCCAGCATTCCGAGCACGGTGCTCTTGCCCACGCCCGAACCGGCGAAAATGCCGATGCGCTGACCGCGGCCGAGCGTGAGCAGCGTGTCGATGGCGCGGATGCCGGTCTCCAGCACTTCGCGCACCATGCCGCGTTGCAAAGGATTGATCGGCGGTGGATAGAGGGAATACCGCTGCGCGGGCTCGGCGAGCGGCGTCTCATCGAGTGGCCGCCCGAACCCGTCGATGACGCGCCCCAACAATTCATCGCCGACGCCGACATCGGCGCTGCGGCCCGTGGCGATCACCTCGCTGCCGATCTCGATGCCCTGGAGATCGCCGTAAGGCATCAGCAACACGCGCTGCTCGGAGAAGCCGACCACTTCGGCCGGCGTGACGCCACGGCCACCGCGCGCGTGGATCTCGCAGATCTCACCGACGCGCGCATCGGGTCCGGTGGACTCCACCGTGAGGCCGATGAAGCGCACGATGCGGCCGATGCGGCGCACCCAGTCGCCGGCGCGAATCTGCTCCGCGAGTGCGCCCGCGCGGCTCACGCGGCGCTCCCGGAACTCTTCGCCGCACGCAACGTGGCGCAGAACTCGGCCAGCTGCACTTCGAGGCGGCCGTCGAGACTGCCCAGCGCCGACTCGACGATGCAACCGCCGGCTTCGATGCGGCTGTCTTCCACCAGCGTGAAGTGCCGGCCCGGAAGACTGGCGGCGATGCCGGCTTCCGCCGAACGCAGCACCGGAAGATCCTGCGGACTCAAATGAATCCGCAATTCACGCTCCTCGCGAACCCGCTTGAGCACTTCGGTGACCACGCCCACGATCGACTCGCGCGCGGCCAGCTGCTTTCCGGCGAGCTTGAAGAAAACCTCGGCGACGATGTCGCTGCAGGCACCGCCCAGCTGCACGGCTTCGCCTGCAAAGGCGCGCTCGGCGCTGTCGTTGAGCTCCGCCAATGCGGCCAGCGAACCGCCGACGCGTTCGCGCGCTTCCTTCATCGCCTCGGCATGGCCGAGCGTGTAACCCTCTTCGCGCGCGGCTTCGCGCAGTGCCGCCAGCTCTTCGGACAACACGGAGGCGAGCGCGGTGCGCGTGGCTCCATCCTGTGTGACCAGCCAGCTCGCGACGCGATCGGAGGACAGTGGCGGCGCTTCAGGCGATCGCGGCTCATAGCTGGCCGGCGTCTCGCGCACCTCTTCGGCCGCGGGCGCGGCACCAGCCGGCTGCGCGCCCAAGTGGTGGCGTTCGCTCGAAAAAACGGCGTCGCGCAGGATCATGCGAAGCGGCTCCGCATCTGATCGACCAGCGCGCCGAAACTGCCGCGCGCGGCGGACGCGCCGGCGACTGACCCGCCCTGGGCGATTCGCTCGCCGCAGATTTCGAGCACTCTCTGCGCCGCGCGCCGATTGAGCGGCCGGCCGGCGCGATCGGCGAGCTCGACTTCGTGCCGGCGCCGCGAGGACAGGTGCTGCAGCAGGCGCTCGCGCCAGCGAAGGTCCGCGGCGCGCGTCGCGCCGCTGATGAGCCAGACCGGTTCGTGCTCGAGCACTTCCGCGACGCGCTGTGCGTCGAGTGATTCCCAGCCGCGGGCGGCGCGCGGCGGCGGCGCGTGATTCTCATCGTCGTTCAGTTCCGCCAGCAGCTCGCGGCGCATGTCGGCCGGCAACTCGCCTAGCAACCAGGCGCGATCCTGCGCGTCGAGTCGCGCCAGGCGCGCGAGCAAGGCATCGTGGCTCACAGCGCTCCTCCGGCCGGATTCATCCGGCTGCCGCGCTCGAGCGAGGCCTTCACGTCGGCCAGCAGTTGCGCGCGTTCCTCCTGCGAGAGGCGCGCCGAGCCATCGCCGCGCAGGATGCGAAGCACCAGGATCAGCAGCAACACGAACAACACGCCGCCGCCCACCCACACATACCAGGCCTTCCACCACGGCATGGCGACGATGACGGTGGCCGGCGCGGACTCCTTCGGTTCATCCGCTTCGACCGGAGCCGCGACCGCGGGCACGGCCGCGAGCGCGGTCTCGCTGCCAAGTCCATCGAGACTCTGCACCACCACCACGTCGCCGCGCTCATCGCTGATGCCGGCTGCCACGCGTACCAGGTCTTCGATGCGCTGCTGCGCGTCGACGTCGGTCGCGCCCGGCACGATGACCCCGACCGACAGGCGCGTGACGCCCCCCGGGGCGGCGACCACCTGCTCCACGCGGCGGCCGTAGTCATATTCGGTATCGATCGAGCCACGCGCCAGGGCCGTGGCGTCCGCGAAACCCGATGACGGGTCCGCCAGCGCCGCACCGCCGGTAGTTTGACGGCGGCGGCGCACGTTGGCCGACCCGGCCGGAGGCAGCAGGTCCTGCACGGTGCGGCGCACTTCGTCGAAGTTGAGCGTGGCATCCACGCTCACGATGGCGCGGCCCGGGCCGTAGGTGCGGTCGAGCAGAGCGACGATCTTGCGCGCGACGTATTCCTCGACTTCGCGCTTCATCGAAAGACGGCCCTCGCCGGTGGCGCCCCCGACGGTGAGCGCGTCGGCGGCGCTCAGCGTGAGTCCATGCTGGTCGGTGACCACCACGCGCCCGATGTCGAGGCCCGGCACCGCCGCCGCCACCAGACGCTGGATGCCGAAGATCTGCTCGCGCTGCAGGACGACACCGGGTTCGAGCCCGAGGCTCACGGAGGCGCGCGATTCCTGGCGATCGCGGCGAAACAGCGTGGATTCCGGCAGCACCAGGTGGACCCGCGCGTGCTGCACGCCATCGAGCGCGCCCACGGTACGGGCGAGCTCGCCCTGCAGCGCGCGCTGGTAAGACACGCGCTGCGATTGCTCGGTGGCTCCCAGACCCTGACGATCGAAGATTTCAAAGCCGACACCGCCCGCAATCGGCGTGCCGCTCGACATCAGCGCCAACCGGATGTCGTGGACGTGCGGCGCCGGCACGCGCACCGTGGTGCCGCCGTCGTCGAGTTGATAGTCGACTTTCTGCTTCTTGAGCTCGGCGACGATTCCGGCGGCGTCCGCTTCGGTGAGCCGACTGAACAGTACGGTGTATTCCGTGCGGGTCGTCCACCACACGAGCACGATCATCGCGACCAGGATGGCCCCGACTCCAATCGCCAAGGCCACGCGCGATCGCGTCGACATGGTCTCTATCCACTGCGCCATGATTGCGTTTCCTTAGACTTGCATCCGCATGATTTCCTGGTACGCCTCGAGCACGCGATTGCGCATCGACATCGCCAGCTCGAACTGCAGGCGCGTGCGTTCCGCGCCGATCATCACCTGGTGAAGATTGTCGGTCTGGCCGAGCGCGAGCTCGGTGGCGGCGCGACCGCTCTTTTCGATGCCCGTGTCGATCTCGCCGAGCGAGCTCACGAGCTGGTCGAACAGTCCCTCGCCCGTGACGCCGGCATTCGGCGCGGTGAGCAGCTGGGACATCGACGCCAGCGCGCCGGGCTCGGCGGGCGGCGTCAGTGCGGTCGTGGCCGCGGGCAACGCGGCATTGAGCTGCGCGCTCACCGCGGCAATGGCTTCGACGCTCATCGGCCCCTCCCGAGATCGAGCGTGCGCTGCAGGAGCGAGCGCGTGATGTCGAAGGCGCGCAGATTGGCTTCGTAACCGCGCGAGATCGAGATGAGATCGAGCATGGAGCTGACCGGGTCGACGCCGGGCAGGGCCACCATGCCGCGTTCGTCCGCGTCCGGATGACCGGGGTCGTACACCAGTTTTGGCGCGACGTTCTGCGGGACGATCTCCGCCACCATCGGCAATGGCAATTGGCCGGCGGTGATGGGCGTTCCCGCCGCGCCTTGCGCTTCGGCGATCGCGCTGCGCACGACCACCGACAACGGCTGGTACGCCTGGCCGTTCTTGCCGGTGGTGCGCGCATTGGCGATGTTGCTGGCCGCGACTTCGAGACGCGCCTGCTGCACGTCCATGCCGGCGGAACTGATTTCGAATACCGAGAACAGACTCATGTTATCCCTCCCGTCCTTCTTTGGCCGCGTAGCGCAGCAATCCCAACGTACGTTCGATGGCGCCTAACAACGTCTGGTAGCGCACGGCGTTCTCGGCCATCTGCGCCATTTCCTGGTCGAGCCGCACCTTGCTCTCCGCCGACTCGACCACCTCGGGCTCGGCCTGCGCCCACTGCAGCGCTTCGTTGGCGTCGAGCGCCGGCCCCTCGGCGTTGAGCCGTTCGACTTCCGCGGAGAACACCACCTCCATGCGGCGATAGCCTTCGGTGTCGACGTTGGCGACGTTGGTGGCGTGAACGGTCTGACGCAGCGCCGCGGCGTCCAGCGCGCGGCTCAGCAGTGCAAGGACGGGATCGGCGTTCAACATGTTGGCTTCCTCACTGAATCACCAGTTCGGCATGCAGCGCACCAGCGCGCTTGATGCCCTGCAGGATCGCGATGACGTCGCGCGACGTCACCTTGATGGCGCGCAACGCATCGACCAGCTCGGCGATGGTGGCGCCGCTGCGCAGGCTGACCGCCTGCGCCTCGTCGTCGGCGACGTGGACCGTGGCTTCGGGCGCGACCACGGTGCGCACGCCGTCGGGATTGCCGAAGAAAATACCGTTCGGCTGCGAGACGTTGAGCCGCTCGGTGATCGACACCTTGAGGTCGCCATGCGTGACCGTGACCGCCGATAGATAGACGTCGCCGCCGGAGACGACCGTGCCGGTGCGCTCGTTGACGACCACGCGCGCCGCCACGTCCGGGTCGATCGCCACCGACTCGATGCGCGCCATCATGGTGACGGCCGCGGTCGCGTCGTGGTTGTCGAGCGTCACGCGGACGCGGCCGGAATCGAGCGCGGCCGCCACGGCGCCCGGCAATTCGGCATTGATCGCGAAGGCCATGCGCGTGGCCGTGGTGTAGTCCGGCACATCGAGCAGCAGCTCGAGCGAACCTGCATGGGTGGTGAGCTCCGGTGTGATGGTCCGCTCGGCGATCGCGCCTTCGGGAATCGTGCCCGCGGTCGGGAAATTCTTCTGCGCCGAGGTGCCGCGTTGCTCGAATTTGTAGCCGCCCACGGCCAGTGGTCCCTGCGCCATGGCATAGGCCACCTTGTTGTTGGCCATGAGCGGCGTCATCAGCAGCGTGCCTCCGGCGAGGCTGCGCGCGTCGCCGAGCGCGGCGACGTTGACGTCAAAGCGATCGCCGGCGCGAACGGCGCCCGGCATGTCGGCCGTGACGATGACCGCGGCGACGTTGCGGCTGCTGACGGCGTACGGCGGCACGGTGAGACCGAACTCGCGCAGCATGTTCGACACGGACTGCAGGGTGGCGACGCTGCGCTGCGAATCGCCGGTGCCCGAAAGGCCCACCACCAGGCCGTAGCCGATGATCGGTTGCTCGTGGAGGCCGTCGAAGCGCGCGAGGTCCTTGATGCGCACCGCCGCGCCGGCCGGCCCCGATGCCAGCAAGGCCAGAACCGCTATATATAAGAGTGGCTTGGACATGGGTTATTCACCAAATAGCGAGAGGAGCCAGGTCAGGACCCCCGGAGATGACTTGCGCGTGAGAATTCCTTTGCCGAGCACCTGGATGCTCGTGCCGGCCACGCGCCACGAGGGCACGGTGTTGTCGGCGGCGATGTCGTCGGGGCGCACCACGCCCGAGACGCGAATTTTCTGCTTCTCGTTGTTCATGACGATCAACTGCTCGCCCGAGACCAGGAAATTCCCGTTCGCATCGACCGAATCGACCTGGACGGAAAGACGGGCTAACAAAGTACCGCTGCGCTCGATGCGCCCGCCGCCGGCGAACTTGCTGTCGAATCCCGCATCGGCGAGCTGCACCTCGCCGTCGCGTTGCAGCAGATGCGCATTTGCGGATTCGCCCTTCGCAAGACGCGTCTGCGCGTTCGAGGTCACCGAAGCCGATTCGCTCACCAGCACCGTGAGCACGTCGCCGGGCGCGCGAGCGCGCCGATCGGCGAACAACGAATTCGGCGCCGCCTGGGCGTCGCCCGCGAAACTCGGCGTGAACGGCGCGGCCGCGCCGAGCGACAGGACGAGACATGCGTAGAGCCTGGTGTTCATTTCTGCTCCTGGAGAACCCGGGCCGCTCCGGACCCGGTGACGATGGCGACGACGGTGGCGCCGCTCGATGAATCCCGCAGCCGCACGCGTTCACCGGCGCGCGCATCGGCCGCGGCGGTCAGGACACGGCTGACGTTGACGCCCCCACGCTGCGAGCTGAGTGTGACCGGACGATCGCGCTCGACTTCCGGTGCGCGCTCGAGGTCTCCGCTGCACAGCGCTTCGCCCGATGCGAGTCGACGCGTCGCGCGCCAGCGCAGGGAGGTGCCGAACTCGAACGGTTCGCAGGCCCGCGTAATCACGTCGCGCTCCGCCACCGTCGCATCCTCGGCCTGAATGCCGGCACCACTGTCGATGGCGTGCGCCGCAACCAGCACCGGGCGCATGCCCGCAACCGCATACCAGCGCACACGGCCGTCCGCGAGCCGCACTGGCGTGCGCGGCCCCAGTCGTCCCAGCGAGACGATCGCGAGGTCGGCCTGCGTCGCCGATGTATCGAGCGACTGCGTTTCCCAGCGAGCGACATCGGGTCGTCGCTCGTGCAATTTCTGCTCGAGTGAATCCGCGGACGCCGCGCCAACGATTCCGGCGCAAGCCAACGCCAACAACGCGCGTGGTGTGGTTCGGCGCGACATCAGCTGCGATACAACGCGTTGGTGATGCCCAGCATCTGGTCGGCGGCCTGGACGATCTTGCTGTTCATCTCGAAGCCGCGCTGGGCGAGCATGAGGGAGACCAGCTCATCGACCAGCTGCACGTTCGAGGACTCCAGGTAGCCCTGGCGCAGCGTGCCGTTGCCGATTTCGCCAGGCGCGCCGAGCTGCATGCTGCCGCTCGCGTCGGTCGGGCGATAGAGGTTGTCGCCGATCGACTCGAGGCCGGCCGGGTTCGCAAACGCCGCAAGCTCGATGTTGCCGAGCTCGACATCGGAGCGGTCGGCAAAATTGGCGAGCACGCGGCCATCGGGCGTGATGCGCAGTTCACTGGCGTCGGACGGCACGTTGATGCGCGCGCTCAAGGGCAGCCCCGCGCCGGAGAGCATGCCTTCGGAATTCAGCGACAGCGCGCCCGCGCGCGTATACGCCGGCGTTCCGTCCGGCATCTGCACTTCGAAGAAACCGCGGCCTTCGATCGCCACGTCGAGCGGCGCCTGCGTCTGCTTGAGCTCGCCGCCGTTCGTCGACAACTGCAACGAAGCGATGGCACCAGCGCCGCGCGTCTGCAGGCTCTCGCGCAGCGTCTGTCCGAGCGGATCGGTGGCCCCACTCTGCAGCGCCGCCATGACGCTCGAGAAGTTCACGGTCTCGCGCCGGAATCCCACCGTGTTCACGTTCGCGACGTTGTTGGCGATCGTGTCGACCTGAGTCTGGGCGGCCCGCATGCCGGTGGCGCCCACGTAGAGTGCGTCTGTCATTGTGTTTTCCTTTAAACCTTGCCGAGCTCGCTGATCGCTTTGCCCACCATGTCGTCGTAGCCGCGCACGAATCGCTGCACGGTTTCAAAATGCCGCATGGTCTCGATGAGCCGGACCATCTCCTGCACCGATTCCACGTTCGAAGCTTCGAGAAAGCCCTGGCGCACGCGCCCGGCCTGATCCGGCTCGGCAAAGGTCGCGGCGCGATAGAGATCGCCGCCCAGCGCCGTGAGCTGCGACTCCGGCGCCACCTGCGCGAGGCGCACCGTGTCGACGATTTCACCGGCCACGCGCACCGTGCCGTCGGGCGCAATCTGCGGTGTGCCGGCGAGATGCATGACGCCGCCCTCGCCCAACACCGGCAAGCCGGCCTGCGTGACCAGCCGACCGTCGTTGTCGAGCCGGAAATCACCGCGCCGCGTGAGCGCTTCGCCCTGCGGTGTTTCGATCACGAAGAATCCCGGGCCTTCGACCGCCAGGTGCAGCGCTTCGCTGGTGCTCTTGAGAGTGCCTGGCCGCTGGTCGACGAAAGTCTCGAGTGCCAGCGGAGTGGCCAGCGACGCCCGTACGTCGTCGGTCGCCTGCTCGAAGGTCGGATGGAGCACGGCGACTTCGCGCCGATAGGCCGTCGTTTCGAGGTTCGCCACGTTCTGGCCGATGACGCGCAGCGTCTCGGCGTCGTTGCGCATGGCATCGGAAAGCGCCGCAATGGCATCACTCATGAGCTGACTCCTGACAATTTCTCTTGCATGTGACGATCGAGCTGGATCAGGTGCGCGAGCAGCGTCGCCATGACTGGAAACAGCTCGCGGCCAATCGCGCCGTCGATGGGAATTCGATACAGCTGGTCGACGAGCGCCGTGTCGCGCACCACCGGCGGCGCGTCGGGCATCCGGCGCGCGGCGTCGAGCACTGCCTGCGCACCGGCGCCCGCGCTCTTGAGCACGATGGTGGGCGCGAGCTCGCCGAGCTCGTAGCTGACGCCGACCACGCGTTGCGGTTCCTGTTCGGTGCTCATCACAGCTCCCGGTCGACGGTGCCGGCCGCCAGCACGTGTTTGACGACTTCCTGCGCGGCCCCGGCCTGGGGCGCCATCTCGTAGCACACCTCGTCGACCGCCCAGCCGAGCTGGGCGATGGCGGCGCGCACGTCCTGCCCGTAGGAAGACAGGACTTCGACGGCGTCGGCGCTCGCGGCACTGAGCTTCACGATGATCCGGCTATCTACCGCGCGCGCCTCGACCTGCACGCGGCCGAAGTGCGTGGTGTCGAGCGTCATCACCAGGCGGCGCAGCGAGCCGCGCGTGCCGTGTTGGTCGCGCTCGCGGAACATGACGAGATCGAGCTCGATGAGCTGCCCGCCCACCAGCAGGGGCAACGTGCCGTAGCGCCAGGCCACGCTGCCCTCGTCCTGCAGATTGAGCAGACGCAGCGCTCGCTGTGCATCGTCGTCGCCGCCGTCGCCGGCATTCGCATCGTCACCGACATTCGCCACCTCGACCTGCCCGGGCGCAGGCGCCGCCCCGTCGAGCGCATCCGCCAGCGTCGCCGCCACGTCGTCGTTGTCGGAAAGATCGTCGAGGTTGAACGGCGCCTGCGCGGAAACCAACGGAGTCTTGGCCGCGGAGCCACTCAGCACGCGATACAGGGCTTCGAGATCCTGAGGGTTCACGCGCTGCGCGATTTTCTGCAGGAACAGCCCGCCGCGCGTCATGAGTTGCGGGTCGGCGGCGCGCGCCGCGGCGCGCGCGATGATGGATTGCGCCTGGGAGTCGAGCGGCACGCGGTACTGTGCGGCAAGCGCCTGGAGCCACGCGGGAATGCCCTGGCCCGCCGCACTGTTCGTGGTCGATTCGTCGGGCGCCGTGTTGCCCGCGGAAACTTGCGCCTCGGGCTGCTGGAAGCGCGCTCTCAGGTAGCGCAACTCCAGCTTGTCACCTTTGTCTTTTCCCAGTCCTTCCACCTGCGCCTCGATCTGCGTGCCGACATCGAGCGGCACGCGGCTCTCCACCACGTGACGCCGGCCGCCGAAGGCGACCTCGTAGCGATGCTGTTCGAGCTGGCGCAGCACCTGCAGTTTGAGGTTCTGGCCGATGGACAGGTGTTCGAACGCCGAGCCGCGCTCACGCCCGCGTGACGGTGCAGGATCGGTGCGCGCGATGCTCGCTGAAGCCACCAGGGTGCTGACGCCGGCCGTCATACTTTCACCACGCCGAAGCCACGCAGGCTCACATGCCCCGGAATCTCATTGAGTGACAACACGGCGAGCTGCGGCACGAGTCGTTCGGTGAAACGACGTACGTGGCGGCGCAGCGCCGGCGGGCACAGCAACACCGGGCGAACGTTGGTGCGCGCCATGCGATCGGTTTCTTCCGACAGCTTGCGCAACATCTGTTCCGCGACTCGCGGATCGAGCACCAGCGCGGACTTGTCATCGACCGTGCGGATCGCACCACTGATGGTTTGTTCGACACCGGAGTCGAACGTCAGCACCTGCATTTCCGCGCGTCCGTCGGTGATCTGCTGGCAGATGACGGATCCGAGGCGCTCGCGCACGTGCTCGGTGAGCAGGTCCGCGTCCTTCACGCGGCCGCCGTAGTCGGCCATCACCTCGAGAATCGCCTCGACATTGCGAATGGGCACGCGCTCGCGGACCAGGTTTTGCAGCACACGCTGCAGATCGCCGAATGAGACGGTCTTCGGCACCAGGTCATCGACCAGCGCCGGCTGCGCTTCTCGCACGCGTGCGATCAGGCGCTCCGTTTCCGCACGAGTGATGAAGTTCTGCGCGTTCTGCCGCAGGATTTCCGACGCGTGCGTGAGGAACACCATCGCCGCATCCACCACCGTGTATCCGGCGGCGCGTGCCGCCGCGCGCGCGGGCTCGCCTATCCACACGGCCGGCAATCCATAGGCCGGGTCCATGGCCGTCACGCCATCGAGCGGCGGACGCGTGCCACCGGGATTGATGGCCAACAACCGGTCCGGATGCACTTCGCCATCGGCAACGCGTGAGCCGAAGATGCGAATCTCGTAGCGCGTCGGTGCCAGCCGCTTCTCGTCGCGGATGCGCACCGGCGGCAGCACCACGCCCATGTCGAGCGCGAATTGTTTGCGGATCGTCGCCAGCTTCTCGGCGAGCAGCTTGCCGTCCTCGCCCACCATGGTTATGAGATCGGCGCCGATGGTGATTTCCACCGGGTCGACCTTGAGCGCCTTGTACAGATCGTCGCTCTCGCCGGCGGCGCCCTTGGCCTCGGCCGCAGTCTTTGCCGGGGCGTCCGCCGCTTTGCGCTTCCTGCTGGCGAACCAGAAGAGCGCTGCCATGGCCGAGGCGATGATGAGCACCGGCACCAGCGGCAATCCCGGCAGGAAGGCCAGTGCGAACAGCACGATCGCGACGATGGCGATGACCTTCGGATACGACATGACCTGCCGCGCCACCTCTTCTCCGAGTCGCGCATCGGAGGCCGCGCGCGTCACGATGATGCCGGTGGCGGTGGCGATGATCAGTGCCGGCACCTGCGTGACGATGCCGTCACCCACCGTCAGCAGCGTGTAGATAGACAGCGCCTCGGCCCAGGACATGTCGTGCTGCGCCACGCCGATGATGAGCCCGCCGATGATGTTCACGAGGATGATCAGGATGCCGGCGATGGCGTCGCCCTTGACGAAGCGGCTGGCGCCGTCCATCGCGCCGTAGAAGTTGGCTTCCTTCTCGATCTGCTTGCGTCGCTCGCGCGCCTCGTTCTGGTCGATGAGGCCCATGTTGAGGTCCGCGTCGATGCTCATCTGCTTGCCGGGCATGCTGTCGAGGGTGAAGCGCGCCGCCACTTCGGCCACGCGCTGCGCGCCGTTCGTCACCACCACGAACTGCACGATGATGAGCACCAGGAACACGATGAGGCCGATGACGTAGTTGCCACCCACCACCTGGTTGCCCACGGCCGCGATGACGTGACCCGCGTTCGCCTCCGCGAGGATGAGCCGCGTGGCGGAGATGTTGAGGCTCAGGCGGAACAGCGTCGCCACCAGCAGCAGTGACGGGAACGTCGAGAACTCGAGCGGTCGCCCCATGTAGAACGTGAGCAGCAGGATCATCAACGCGAACGAGAAATTCGCGATCAGCAGGAAGTCGAGCAGCCCCGGTGGAATGGGCGCGAACAGCACCATCAGGATGCCGCCGAGCAGCGCTACCAGCGCGAGCTCGGTCTGCTCGCCGAAAAAGCGCCGCCAGAAACTCATGGGCGCACCTCGTACTCGGCAAGGCCGCGGCGCTTCGCATCGAGGTCGGCGTAGATGCGCGCCACGTCGAGGTATGAATCCGCCGGAATCTGCTGGCCGAGCTGGCCGAGCTGGAACAACTGGCGCGCCAGCGGTTTGCGTTCGTAGATGGGAATGCCATGGCGCCGCGCCAGCGCGCGCATCTCGGCCGCCCACGAATCCGCGCCCTTGGCGAGCAGGACCGGCGCCGCCATGCGGCCGCGCTCATAGCGCAAGGCGATGGCGAGATGCTCGGGATTGGTGATGAGCACGTCCGCCTCGGGCACGCGCTTCACCGACGCCGACTGCTTGAGATTTTCCCGCTGCAGCTCGCGCAGCTTGGCGCGGATCAGCGGATCGCCTTCGCGGCGCTTGACCTCTTCCTTGAGCTCGCGCCGGCTCATCATCATGTCCTTGCCGAATTTGCGCCGCGTGTACAGCAAGTCGAGCAAGCCGATGAGCACCAGCGCCAGCCCCAGCCGGAACAGCAGCGCAATCGCGTGCGTGCCAAACCAGCCCTGCACTGCCGCCGAATCCGGCGAATCGGCCGCCGGCATCTGCGGCCACAGCGCAAAGAAGAAGGCCACCGCCACGCCGCCGAGAATGCCGAGCTTGAGCAGGCTCTTGAACGCCTCGAACAGCATTTTCATGCTGTAGATGCGCTTGAATCCGGCGATCGGGTTGATGCGCTCGCCCTTGGGCTTGAGCGGCTTGAAAGTGAATATCGGGCCGGTCTGCACCAGATTCGCGAGCACCGCCAGCGCCGTGCCCATGATGAGAACGGGAGCCATGAGCCCGATGAACGCGCGCAACACGCCATCCATCCAGCCGGAGCCGAGCGACACCGGCAGATCGGCCGAGCTCGCGAACAGGTTGCGCGAAATCGAACCGAGCTCTTCCCAGGCCGATGCCCCGCAGATCATGGCGAGGCCTAGCAAGCCCCAGATCATGATCATCGTGTTGAAGTCCAGGCTCTTGGCGACCTGGCCTTGCTTGCGCGCCTCCTCGAGCTTGAAAGGCGTCGCCTGCTCGGTGCGGTTTTGTTCTTGTTCAGCCATCCCTGGTTTCCGATTGTTGTCGCGCCGTCAGCCGGAGCCGACGGCTACGCCATCCCAGACACGGTACGTCGATTCGAACAGCGCCGTTAAAGTCGCGCCCGCGAACTTGACCGACAGCCCGAGGCCGACGAGGCCCAGCACGATCTTCACGGAAAAGCTCAGCGTGAAGACATTGAGCTGCGGCATGCTGCGCGCCATCACCGCCATCGCCACGTCGGCGAGCAGCAGCGAGAGCATGACCGGTGCCGCGAGCGCCAGGCCGAACGCGAACATCTTCCCGGAGAATTGCAGCAGCTCGCCGACGTCGAGGTCGGTCGCGAGCGTGCCCGGTGGATAGGTCTCGATCGACATCGCCAGCGCGCGAATCAGCACGTGGTGGCCGTCCATGCCGAGAAACACCGCCACCGCCGCCATGCCGAGCACCGTGCCGATGAGCGGCGCCGGCGTCTGCGTCGTGGGGTTGAGCACCGATGCGGCGCCATAGCCGAGCTGGATGTCGAGGACGCGGCCGGCGATTTGCGTCGCCGAGTACGCCACCAGGAAAGCGAACGCCAGGCTCGCGCCGATGACCAGCTCGCCGAGCGCGGCGACCGCCAGGCTCGCGGTCGAGCCGATCGGCGTGAGCACGACGGGCGTCGCCAGGATCAGGAACGCCGACAGCGCCAGCGCGATCAGCACGCGCACCGGGCCCGGGATCTGCGTGGGGCCGAAGATCGGCGTGAGCATGGTCGCCGCCGCCACGCGCGCCGAGAGCAGCAGCGTGCCGACGAGCCAGGCCATGTCGACGGTGATCTTCATAGGTAGTTAGGGATGTTGCCGATGAGGCGGACCGCGTACTCGCCGAGCACGCTCATCATCCAGCCGCCCATGACCAGCAGGACGCCGGCGGCGGCGATGAGCTTGGGCACGAAGGTGAGCGAGGATTCCTGGATCTGCGTGACGGTCTGCAGGATGCTGACCAGCAGGCCGACCAAAGTGGTGATGCCGATCAAGGGCGCCGCCAGCTTGATCGCAGTCCACAACATGTCTGAGGTCATGGACAAAGCCATGTCCCCGCCCAGATCGCCCATCCCTGAACCCCTTGACTTCTTTTTCTTTCGACGCCCCCGCTAAACCATGAACGCGTTCGCGGGAGATATTGGTCTTGTGTCTTCGACGACTTCGTAGGCCGCTTCCGACGGCGCCGAGAAAATCACGAAGAGGATTTCTGGGTCAACCGCGAGTAATTGCCAGAAAGTGGCAAGAATGGGGGTGGCGCGGGTAGTCAGGCGAGACAATTCTGATAGGAGCTCGCGGAAAGAAACCGGCGAGAATCAGAAGTTTACGAGCAGTAGCTCGGCGGAGATATTTGGTGCGTTGCCACGTAATGCAAATTCGTGACACGGAAAATTTTATTTTTGTGTGTCACGGATGGGAGCGCACGGTATTGAGCCGGCCGAGAAGCTGGCGCGCCACAGCCACGCCGTGGCCTATTCTTGTTCGTGGGCGAGTGGAACCACTATCGTAAAACGCTAGTCGGGCACCACCTCAATGCGGGCAATGAAATCGGAAAATGAATCTGCTGCCTTGCGCATCTCTCGCGGCTGCCGCGTGTAATCGATCAAAAAATACCGCGAATGACCGCTTTCCATCGAGAACGAAACGATTGTTGAAGTCGTCGGTAGCGATTGGCACCAACATTTCGGATGCAAAATCCCCGTGAGACTTCATGTCTCGCAGGAGGCTGCCACGATCGAATCCACCGCCAAAGAACGTCGATACCGGAACACGTTTGCCGTCCAAGAGCGCAGCGGTTGCGTCCCCTGCAAAACCACACCAACCGAATCTCATGTGAAAGATCCGAAATTCCTCGGGTAGGCGCGCACCGATGCTCGCCTCGATCCGCTCAACGTCTGTTTCGCTCGCACCGGCAAACGTGTCATCTACAGGTTCGAACTGCTGAAGTTCCAAACTACCCTCCTCCCCGCAAGGTCGACGCTGAGCCGGTGTGATGTAGCGAATGAATCCCAGGAAAGGATGCATTCTGATTTCATTTTGACTTAGCCACTTTCGCACGGCGCTCTGGCTCAGTCCCGTTTGATCGGCCATATATTGGCGGATCATCGATTGATCAACGGCAGGTTCTCCTGTGTCCCCCGCGTGCGACGGCCGTTTCGGCCGCTCTCTCTTGCGCCAGAGATTTTTCCAGCGCTACGGAGGATTGTCCGGCCAAGCCGGCGAGGGTTTAGGTACCCGCGAAGAAATTCGCGGAAGAATTCCGCAGATCAGCCGGGCGGAGGCCTTTTTGGCGTGCGCTTTGCGAGCTCTGTGAGCACGGCGCGAGGTTTGTCCAGGAACTGTCTTGCCAGAAGAACCACGGAATCGCGAATGAACTGGCGGCTAGCTTCTGGTCCGCTGGTATGTGCGAGCAGCATGGCGCGCGCGAACTGCGCGGACGCGCCCTTACGATCGAGGCGTTCGGCGATCTCGATCTCGCGCTCGGCGCCCTCGCGGTCACCTCTCATGGCGAGCATGGCAGCCATTGCACCGTGCGACTCGCCAAAGGTGCGGTCGAGCTCCAGCGCGTGTGCAAACAGGCGTTCGGCGCCGGCAGAATCGCCACTGAACAGGTGCGCCCAGGCTAGCGAATGCCAGGAGCCCAGGTGATTCGGCATGAGCTCGGTGGCACGCGTTAGCAATTCCTTCGCCCGGGCAAAATCCTGCGCGAGCGTCGCGAGCAATCCGAGGCCCAGCCACGCGCGTCCGCTTTGCGGGGCGAGTTGGGTGATACGCGTGAATTGACTGAAAGCCTGCTCGGTTTCCAGGGCGGCGGCCGCCAGCGTCGCCTGCACCGTGAGCCCGTCGATCGAATCCGGATTCTGCGCCAGCGCGATGGCGGCGAGTTTCGCGGCCTTCGGCGTCGCCTCGACGTCGAGATAGGCCATGGCGCACACACCGGCGAGCAGCCCGTGTGTCTCCACGACCGCCGCGTGTTCGTCGGCAAGCCTGGCCGCCGCCTCCACCTCGCCGAGGTGATGCAGGCTGGAGATGGCCAGATGAAGCGCGCCCGCAGAACGATCGCCGGCGGCCATGAGCTGCTCGGCATAGGCGCGCGAATTCTCGAATTGCCGAAGGATGTAGTGACAGGTGGCGAGGTTCTGCAAGACCCCCGGCTCGGCCACGCCCTGTTGCTCGAGCGTCTTGAGAATGGCGAGCGCTTCGGCGTGCTGCTTGAGGCCGATGAGCGCATTGCTGCGCGCGAACAGCGTCTCGGCTTCCGAGGGATGACGGTTGAGGCGCGCATCGACGAGCGCGAGCGCACGCTCGAACTCACCACCGCGCATCGCGAGCTCGACGCATTCGCGATGAAGCGGAAGGTTGTCCGGCTCGGCGCGAAGCAGCGGTGCGAGGCGGTCCAAGCGAGACATCGGTGTTGCGGTTGGATTCACGGCCAAAGAATACATGAGTTCCTCGCCTCGCTCTTTAGAGATCCTCGTGCCTCAGAAGCACGAACAAGCCATTCAAGCCAAGAACTTCCATCGCGATTTCTTCAGAATGCGTCGTGTCGTTCACATAGAACAACACTCTGCTTTCAGGAAACGCGGGCTCGGATGCCTCACCATCGAAAGGATCGCGATTGATCTTGAGGACAAAGTGCTCCGCATCCTCGTCTCCCGCGACGAAATACAGTCCTCCTTCGTACCCGCCTTCGCGCTCCTCAAATGCGATCCGCAGGCAAGGCTCCAACGCGGCCCGCAAAGTGACCAAATCCCCAATCGTTGAGCCATACAAATCAAAGACGGCCATTTGGAATTCCTATCGAGGTATCACAATGCTCGGCGCCTTGCGAAGCGCACCTTCTGCGGAGTTGAATATCATGAACTTGACCGGCCTGCCGGCCTGTTTGCTCACTTCGCGCTGCAGGTTGCGCAGCCCTAACAAGGTGAGATCCCTGGCCGTCAACGGGCCGGTGCGGGTTCCCTGGGTCCGCAGCGGAATGCCGGCATCTTTCGCAGCTTGAAATAGTCCGTTGCTCGTCAGCGCAACATCAAAGTCGCTCACCCTGCCGACGTCGAATGGTATACCGGTTTTGTAGCTCCGTCCGGTGACCGCACTGCCTTGCATGATCGCCTGCACGTCCTTAAAACCGGCGGAATCCAGTCCGCGATTCAGGCTAGTGCCGAATTTCGCGAATTCATCGGCGGTGGCAAATCCGAAGGGGATTCCGCCACGATTCGCAGCAAGGCGGGCGAACAGCAACGGACCCGCGGCCAGCAGGTCGGTTGCGCCGCCGAGCACCTGCGACAAGTTGACCGCGCGCCACGTTTCCCGCATGACGCCGGGTTCCGTCAACGGCAGCTCGAACGGTGGGAGAAGAGGGTCCGACTCGATCAGTTGATCTATGCGCCTGCGGAAACCTGGGCCGGGCGAATCGAGGAATGCGGGATCAGTCGCCAGGACAGACTCCTCCCACAATTCGTTGTAGTCGATTTGCCAGTTCAGATATTCCTCGGACTGCGCGCGTGCGAGGGTCAGATCGATCACGTTCGAACCCGAATTGATTTGCTTGAGTAAGTTTGCTCCGGTCGCCGGGTCGAAATAGGAACCGGACGCTCTCAGGGATTCTGCCAACTTCGCTTCTCGGCTCGTGCCAGGCTGGAAGACTGCCATGAACTGCGCATCGCCGGGATTCACCGCCTCGCCGTTTTTCAAAATACCCCGCAGATTTTCCTGCTCGGCAAATTCCGCGGTCGTGAGCGGTTTACCAAAAAGAATTTTCCACCACGAGCTGGTGTCTTGCCCCCCAGAAGAACTGTTCGCGTATCTGATTGCGTCGCGATCGAAGTAACGCACGCCGGACATCAGCTCACGCCGCGGAGCGCTCCATATGCCATCCATGATGCGCCACAGATCGTCTTCCGTAAGCTTTGGCACTATCCCGGTGACCACAATCTCTTCCATGTCGTCGGTGGATTCTGTAGCGCTTGTGGAGTCACCCGCTGCGTTGCCGACTGCCGGCTGTTCGCCAACGTACTGCGCGCTTGCCTCCGATTGCTGCTGAAGCGGTAGCGCAGCTGCCGCGTCGGCGGTGATGCTTGCGGCTCCTGACGCCGATGGGGTAGCGGTCTCTTGTTCGGGCGCCAGTGGCTTATTTCCTTGCGCCACGGGCGCACCGTTGACCCGGTCCACGAGAGAATTTCCGATGAGCGTTCCGAATATGTCAGAAGCCACCTGGACGGCGTCGAACTTGCCGCCCAGCGCGGCCTGGACGCCAGCGCTGGTGATGCCTGCCGCTACGTCTCGGGCAATGTCCGAACCGCCAAAGATTTCACTGACTTCTTTGCCGACATATCGCGCGATCGGCGCCGACACCGCAGCCTGCGCCACCGAGCTCCAGCTGAATTTCTCCTGCAGTCCGAGCATGACGCTGAGACCCTGCGTCGCGATGCTGCCAACCGCGGCCGAAGCCGCCTGATACAACATGGGATGACTTTCGGCGAACTTGCCGATCGGCCCGATCTTCACCGCCATGCCGACGCCGGCGGATATCAGGCCGCTCAAGCCCGCCTGTGCGACGCCCTTCCAATCAAACTGGTCCTGCACATCGAGCGCCATGCCAGTGAGCTGGCCGGCCGCATTTCCGGCGGCGCCCGATACCGCACCCGCAAACAAAGTTTGCCCGACTTCCGCCGCGGTGAGGCTGGCGGTCGTGGTAGATGCGGTGGTCACTGCCGCCGTCTCAGCCGCAGCCACTGACGCACCCGCAGTACCGGCGGGCGCCGCGGCCGCTTGCGCGGCGGCCTCAGCCAAAGCGTCCGTTCCGCCGGAGGCCGGCGCTGACGCAGCCGGCGCCAGTGCCCCGAACGTGATGATCGTCACGACCATCACCACGACCATGATCAGGAAGATCGCGAACGTGTTGCAGCGTTTCGCCTCGGGTGTGTACACCTGCGTCGCGGAGACGTCGCCCATCGCATCGGCCGGATTGAACGGCTTGAATGTCGACGCATTGTTCGCGATCGACACCACGCGATTGGGCAACCGGACGATGAGTCCGGCGGCAAGCGCTGTGTCCGGCTGGGTGAAACCGTTCTCCTCCGCGAGCAAGTACCAGAGATTGCCGTCGCCATACACCCGCGCGGCAATGCCGCGCAGTGTGTCGCCCTGCTGCGTGACGACCTCGCCCGCCTGGGTGGCAGGGCCGGTCGAGGATATCGGCGTGAAGTTCGCGTCGAAATTCGCCTTGAACTGATTGTTCTCGTCCTGCAGCTGGCCGAAGCTGCCGATGGCGTTGCCGTTTGCGAAGAAGAAATGCTCGGCCTTCACGTTGTTGCCGATGCCATACAGCGCCATCTGGAATGCGCTGTGCTGCATGCTCGCCTGCGAGTAGTTGCCCTGCACGACGGTCAGCGTCTGCCCGGCCGCGTTGTTCGCGAAATAGCGGTTCTTCGCGCCACCGTGAGTATCGGTGATGCTCTTGAGCTCGTAGTTCTGATCGTAGGTGCGCACCACCGATCCGCGCACGATCGGATCGTTGCCGGACGTGGTGGTGACATCCTGCGTCGTCTGCAGCCAGGTTTCGCCTCCCAGGAAGTGATTGCTGAAAACGCTCGTGTAGGTCGGCGTGGTCACGGAGTAGCTGGTCACCAATCCCGCTCCATTCAGCGTGAGGTTCACGTCCGAGCGGATGGTGGCGGTATCAGTGAGGCCGTCGCGCGTGGTTTCCCGCTTCAGATGACCGTCATCATCGTATTCCGAAATGACTCGGGCCGTTTCAATGAGCGTGCGCTGATCGCGGATCTGCCGGTTGGCGTTGTCATACGTGCGGTGGCTGATGAGTTCATCGCCGGCGTTCTCGACTGCAACGCCGTTGCCGTTCTCGTCTTCCTCGAGCGTCTCCCCGGTACGTCGCGTGTCGATGAGCCGGCCGGCGCCGTCGTAGGAATAGCGCTCGTAGTAATCGCCTTCGACCACCCGCACTTCGGATGCCGGCGCGTAGATGGGACCCGAACCATTGCCCGGGTCATACACGTTGAAATAGCTGTGATGCTGGATCTTTCCGAGGCCGATCTGCCGCGTTTCGATGCGCTGGCCCTTCAGGTCGTAGCGAATGCGCACGGCATTGGGCCCATTGATCGTGAGCGAATTTCCTTCGCGCTTGCCCTGGCTCAGCGTGACGCGATTGACCTCGTCGTACTCGTACCAGAGATCCTGCGACTGCTGCGCCTGCTCATGATCGAAGTACGTCGCGAGCGTGTGCGTGCGGTTGCCTTGTGCGTCGTACGTGTAGTCGAGGTGGTAGCGCAGGTCCGACAGTGTCGAGATGCGCCCGAGCGCGTCATAGGCGATGCCGGTGTTCTGATGGATGAGGCCATCGATATCCGTGCGCTCGCGGATACGGCGCCCCGCATCGTCGTACGCGTAGATAGAGCGGCGATAGACGGCCTGATCGTCGATCAGCGTCAGGTTCCCCGCGTCGTCATAGTTGAAATAGATGTTCTGCGCGCCGCCGTTGGTACTGAGATTGTTGGTATTCCACTGGTGAGTCGCGAGGCCGGCCGAGTTGTAGCTGGTGTAGAAGTGCACACCGTTCAGGTTGGTGTGCTCTTGCAGGCGCCCGAAATGATCGTACGTCCAGGTCATCAGACCGCCGACGCCGCTCTGCTCGAGCGTGCGGCCTTCGGCATCGTAGTCGTAGAAATATTCCGCACCCATCGCCGTCACGCGGCGCTGGATGTGGCCGTTGAGATCGTAGAAGTACTTCGTCGTCTCTTCGGCGCTCGAGCCCGTCATCAATTCGCCGCTCGTCTCCGTGATGCGGCGCCCGCGTTGATCGTATCCGTACTCGACCGAGGTGAAGGCGTTCGCCGTGATCTCGTGCTGCACGAGAATCAACCGATTCGCGTTGTCGTACTCCATGAGGGTGCGCCAGTTGAGCTCATCGTTGACCTGCGTGACATTGCCGAAGCCGTCGTACTTGAAGTGCTGCGTGCCACCATCGGCGGCACGAAGCGCCACGGTCTGCCCACCGTCGTTGAGCGTGGCGATCGTCAGATTGTCGTTGGCATCGCGCGAGCCGATCGCGCGCCCCTGGATGTCGTAGTAGTTGAAGGTGCTCGGCGTCACGACCTCCGTGTTCACGTTGCCATTGCGCGTATCGAGAATCGCCGCCTCCGGCATGTCGGTCTGAACCCGCAGATTGAGCACGTTGTAGCGGTGCCGGAGGGTGATGCGCGCCGTGTTGCTCGACTCGAGCACGTTGCCCCAGCGATCGCTGACCTGGGTCGTGTAGGGCGTGACCGGAACCGGCAAAGGATTTCCGGAGCCGTTGGTGCTCACCGAGACACTATTGCCGGCGCCGAGCTGGAAGGTGCCGGTCGTGAGCGCGTAGATCTGGTTCTCGCTGCGATGCCGGTATGAGATGCGGAAGTTGAACTGCTGTCCCTGCGGGAGGCCGGTCACATCGACGCCCAGGTTCTCCGCCGAGATCGGATTCACGCTGAGCTGCAGCCAGGGAGCGTTCGGGTTGCTGGAGGGTTGATATTCGAACAGCACTTCCTCGGTCCGATCCCAGGTGTGCGCCCAATAGATTCGCGGCCGGTTGACGATCTGATGGTTCGACTCGAGCTGGTAGTAGCCCTGCGCGTTGATGTAGTAGCCGCCGCCCTGGGCGGCAGTCGCGAGGGGATCGACGACATAGTAGCTAGGCGAGACCGGATCGGGATCCGGCGTCTCGAGCCGGTAGATCGCGAGCGGGTTCAACGGACCCGCTACCGAAGCACCGCCGGACACCGTGCTCGCGGCGGGATCGTTGCCATCCGTGCGGAAGAATGACGGCAGACGCTGCGTCTCGATCTGATCGATCTTGTTGTAGATCGTCTCCGTCAGCATGCGCTGATCCGGCGCAATGGCGAGCGCGCTCGTCGCATCGGCGTTCGCCAGGCTCTGGTCCTGGCTGCGGACCTCGCCGGTCATGCGACCGCCGATGTCGTAGAGATTGACGCGATCGACACCGTCGCCGGAGTTCGTGCGAACGAGACGGCCGGCATTGTCGTAGACGTAGTACTCCTGCAGCAGGCTGAAGTCGGACTGGCGCGAGAAGCTCACCCCCATGCGCGTTATCTCGCCGAACGCGTTGTATTGCGCCTGCGAGTACACGAGATCTTCGTAGGCGGCCACGGGCGGCGGGGCCGAGCCGAACGAATCGCGCAGCAACACGTTGTACGAATTGTTGGCGCCCTTGCCAAAGACCTGGACGCGATAGATGTGATCGATACTGCCGCGATCGTTGCCGTCGGTATCGTTCCAGAAGAATTCCGCGATCGAGCGGCCGTCGTGATAGAACGCGCCCTTGTCCTGCAGCAGCGAGCCGAACGAGCTGCCCTGAACGGTGTCGTAGTACTGGACGAAAACGAAGATGTCGTCGACGCCGATCGTGGGTTCCCAGGTCGCGACGATGTGATTGGGACCGTACATCCAGTACGAGTTCGGACCGGTTGCGAAATACGCCGTGCGCTGTGCGATGTAGGCCTGGGTTGGCAGCACTTCGCCATCGGTCCGCCGTTGCGGCGAGATGACGGCAACCTGTCGGCCGAGATCGTCGTACTCGAAGAACGTGACCAGCGTCTCCAGCATGTCGTCCGCGTTGCGGACCGGCTGCCACTCCTTCGCTACATCGCCGCGGATCGTGTACGAGCTGTAACGGTTCGCGCCGCTCGAGTCCTGAGTGCGGATGACGTGACCGTGCAGATCGAGCTGCAGGCGGTTCGACTGCACGGGATTCGGCTGGCCGTCGTTGAAATGCACCACGCCCGCAACGCTCGCCGACTGAACGCCGCGCTTGTAAGTGATCTGCTCGACGACATTTCCGTACACATCGTGCCGGATCAGCGCGTAGGGAATGAGCGTCTGCGTACCGGCGGTCGTGCCGTCCCCATCGCGCGCCGGTTCGGCGACCGCGTTCACGCGGCCGAGCACGTCGTAGTACGTGAAGGTCGACATGCTCGTGCCGCCATTGACGTTCGTGACGCGCGTGCGATTGCCCACGGCGTCGTAGCCGTAGGTGGTTTCCTGTGTGCCGATGTTCGTCGACAGGTTCGTGCCGTCGAACGCGTTGTACTCGACGTTGAGCATGCGCTGCGCCACCAGCCGGTCGAGCCGATCGTATTCGTAGCGCGTATCGTGGTCGTAGGAACCCGCCGGTGGCGCGTCCGGCGCCGAGTTCGCATCCCAGGTGGAGGGATTCGTGGTGAGCTTCTGAAAATACTCGAGGGCGAGCGTGACGTTTCCACGCACGTCATATTCGTTCTTCGTCACGTATCCCATCGGATCGATGGTCATGACGCGCTGACCGCGGTGGTCGTAGAAGAAGTAGGTATCGGCAAACGTGCCACCGCCTGCGGGATCGAGCAGCCGGCTCTGCCGCGTCATTTCTCCGAACGCGTTGTAGCTGTACGCCGTGCTGCCGACGGCGTTATGAATGAGCTGCCCGGACGCGGCGTTCGCTCCGGGTTGATAGACGTCGGTCGCCGGCTGATAAACGAAGGTCTCGCGATTGAGGCGATCGAAGCTCTTCGTTATCGTGCGATCCTGACCGGCCGCGAGGTGCCCCGGTGCTTCGATGTCGGCGACGGACCAGGCGGCGGAATCGATGAGGCCCGGGGTGCCCATCGCGATCTCGAAGCGCTTGACGCTCGTCACATTGCCGAATGCGTCGTAGCCGTACCTGGTCACGAACTTCATCGCGTCGACTTCGTAGACGACACGGCCGAGCGAATCATAGGCCTTGTGTGAGTACTTGCCCGCCACATCCTGGTTGACCACCGCATCGCCAAGCGCGTTGTAAGTCACGTGGCTGGTCGGGTTCGCGCTGGTTTCGTCGAAGTCGTCGGCGGCGTTGATGTCGTCTATGTCTGCCTGGGTTCCGTTGTAGACCATCATCGACGGATGGATGGTCGACACCTGCCGTCCCAACGCGTCGTAGACGTATGTCGTGAGGCGCGACAGGAACTCGTTGTCGGGTTGGCCATTCTCACGCAGCACACCTTCGCGACGCGTGTGCACATCGCCGAAGGCGTCGTAGGTGATCTTGGTGACGAGGCGCGCCGTGGTCGGCGTCGAGATCAGGTTGCCGTCGCCGAGATCGTAGACGTTGTAGCTCAGTACCTGCGGCGTGATCTCTTCGGTGAGGCGCCCGTTGTTGTCGTACACATAGTTCCAGACGTCGCCGCTGACATTCTGATACGTGAGCTTGTTGCCCAGGCCGTCGTACGTGAAGACTTCGGTGCGATTTTCCGCGTCGGTCACGATGTGCACACGCCCGAGCAGATCGAAGGACTTCCTGACCTTGCGATCGAGCACGGCGTTTGCAATCGACGTCGCGACGCCGCCCAGTATCACCAGCGTTGCCGTGGAATCGAAGGGCTGATTGGGATCGGAATCGGGTGGCCGCTCATACGCGAGGGTCGTCTCCTCGTGCGCCACGTCATCGTAGATAGTCTGCGTGAGGTAGCCCTCGGCATCGAACGTGAACCGCTGGCGCCCCAGCGAGTCGTACCAGAAGCGCGTGGTGCGATTCGAACCGTTGTCGAAGATGCCGTTGTCATCCGCCCAATCATCGAGCGCCGCGCGAGTCATCGGCGCGCCGACGTCGCGCTGCACGGCGTAGCGAATCGTCGCGATGATGTTGCCGCCGGCGTCGTACACGTTCTTCGTGACGCCGCCGAGGCCGTCGACGGTGTACTTCGCGTGCCCGCGCGCGTCGTAGGCCACCCACGTCATGTGATCGTCGGCATGCGGAGCCGCGGAATTGCCCGCGGCAGTGAGGAGCCCGGCGATGTTGCCGAGCGTGGCCGCGGCCGGGTCGGACAACGGAACGTGATACATGCGACTCTGCACGACGCGTCCTGCATCGTCGAAGGTGCGCTCCGTGACTCCCCCCAGTGCGTCGAGGGAATAGCGTTCACGCCCGTCGCGGTCGAACAGCGAGCGCGACACGCGATCGTTCGTCGTCGCGCCCGGATTCACGGCCCCGGCGACATCGCCCAGCGCGCCAGCATTTACCGAAGTCGCGTAGCGCCGCGTCGCGACGACGCGATCCTCGGCGTCATACGTGAGCTCGGTGACTCCGCCGAGCGCGTCGATGGTCTGGAACACCCGGTTGTGCGCGTCGTACACGTACCAGGTCGACCGCTGCTCCGCGACCGGGAGCTGCGCTCCTTCGATCCTACGCGTGAGGTTGTCGTTATCGTCATACTTGAACAGCGTACGCAGGTTGAGCGCCGCGCCGCCACCGAACTCGGTCGGGTCGACGATCTGCTCGCGGCGTCGGCCGCGATCGTCGTACAGATACTGAGTGCGGCGCGGCTTGAGCGTGTTCGCCGCTTCCGTCACGAGTGTCTGGTGATTCGCGCCGTCGTAGGCGTATTCCGTACGGCTCGCATCGGCGCCGTTCGGGTCGCGAGTCACGGCAACGACACGTCCGTCGCGGTCGAACTCCGTGCGCGTGAGGCGGCTGCCCGGCTCGAGGACATCGAGATGCCGCGCGTTCGGATCATAGGTGTAGGTGGTGATGAGATTGAGTCCACCCGGATCCACGGTCTGCGTCACTCGGCGGTCCACCGCGTCGTAGCCGAACGTCGTCACGATTCCGCGGGCGTTCTTGACGCTGGTTTCACGTCCGGAAGTGTCATAGCCGTGTTCTTCGACGAAGCCGAGCGAGTCGGAAACGTACGTCAGTCGCCCGTCATCGTCATATTCGAACTCACTGACATTGCCGGCCGCCGTCACGCGGAACGTCTGGCCGCTGCGATAGTGATCGGTGATCGTGATGACGTGCTCGGCGGTCTCCACGGTCAGCCTGCGGTTCGCATCGTCGTAGCTGTAGCTGGTCAGATTCTGCAGCGCATCGGCCGTGCTCGTCACGCGACTGAAGGGATCGTAGCCCGTCGTTCTACGCATGGAGCCCGGTTCGACAGTGGCGATCGTTCGGCCGAGGCGGTCGTATTCAACGCTCGAGGTGTTGCCAAGCGCATCCACGAGTGTGCAGAGCCGGCCGAACGCGTCGTACTTGCGATCCTCGAGCGTGACACCCGCACGTTGCTTGAGGTCGACGAAGCCGCGGTGATCGTACGTGAGCGTGGTCGCGGCAAAGCCGTTGCCTTCCGTCTGCGAGCGCACTTCACCAAATGTGTTGTATTCGGCCGTTGTCGTCGCGCTTTCGGCGGTCGAGGTCGCGCGTACCTGCCCGCGCGCGTTGTACTGAAAGTTGGCCACCGCATCGAGAGTCGCGACCGCACCGGCCCGCAAGTTCCCCGCGAGCGTATCGTCGGCGAATCCGCCTTGCGGATTCGAAATCGTCACGGCGCGGTAGTAGTCGATGCGCCGCGTGAGCTGTCCGAAAGCGTCGTAGACGTTTTCTTTCACTCGCCCGAGCGCGTCGAGCTCGAATTGCAGGCGGCCGTCCTTGTCGTAGTAGAAGTATGTCTTCGCTTCGACGCCGTTCGGCTTCACCGTCGCGGAGACGCGTCGGCCTGCTGCGTCGTACGCATAGCGGACACCGTACTGGCTCCATATCTCCTCGATGGTCGTCGGATTCGTGACGCCGATGAGCGCCTCGGAACCCTCCCCCGACAGTTCCTGAATTGTCCTGCCCAACAGGTCGTAGCGCGCGGCAAGCGTGCGCGCTTCGCCGGTGCCGGCGGCAGAAGTCACGCTCAGCTGGTTGTCGACAAGGTCGTACTCGTAAGTCGTCGCCGTCGATTCGTAGTTGGTTTCGCGCTTCAACCGGCCGGCGCCGTCGTACTCATAGGTCGTCGCGTGCGAAGGCGAACCGAATGCCAGCGCGCGCGCTTCCGCAAAGGTGTCAGCGGCCGCGCCATAAGCGATCTGGGCGCTGTAGCGCACTACTTGCAGCGGATGACCGGCGAGATCGTAGACGGTTTCGGTGAAGTAACCTTCAGCGTCAAGCACGCCATTACGGCGGCCCTGGCCGTCATAGAAGTAGTACTCGCTCGCGTCGCGTTCAGTGTCCAATACAATTTCGTTGTCGACGCCGATGGAAGCCTTGATCGCGGCCAGCGATCCGCTCGCGCGCACCGAGACGTCGGCTTGATTCGCGAATGTAGTCCTGCGGATGACGCGATCTCCGCCGTCATATTCGGCCTCGCTCAGATAGCCATCGCCGTCGAGCGACGCGATCAGCAATCCATCGTTGTCGTAGAAGTTGCGCGAGTGACGGTCATCGCCGTGCGGCGCGACGTAGTAAGCCGAGCCGGAATCACTGAGCAACTCCGGGGACAGCGTGTAGGTACGCGGTATGGCAACCGTATTCTGGAATCGCACCGTTTCCACGACCTGTCCGGCGCCGTCGTAGATGAAGCGCGTCACCGCGCCAACTGGGTCATATCCAATGACCTGGCCCGAGCCGTTGTATCGCGTGACGGAATCGATCTGCTCGATCTGGAACACCAGCCGACCGGCACTATCGAACACCTGGCGCGTGACGCGGTCCTCGGACGGCAGCCCATCTGCCTCATCGCGCACCACGGCAAGCGACACCGCCGTCGGATTGCCGGCGCCGTCGACCAGCGACGCAAGACGCGTCCCGCTCAGCCGGACCGCATAGGTGATGGATTCGACGAGCTTGTCGCGGGCGTCATAGACGGACTCGGTGACTGTTCCATCAGCGTCGACGCGCGCCGCATTGCGCCCGGCCGCGTCGTAAAAGAAGAATTGGCGAACACCTGACGGATCGGTCGAGATGCGCAGTTGGCCGGCGCCGTCGTAGACATATGTGGTGGTGCCGAGCGTGCTGCCATTCGGAGCGGTACCGTTCAGCACACTGATCAGCTCGCCGGCGCGGTTGTACACCGAAGTGGTCACAAGCCCATTGGCGAGCGTCGTCGACGTACGACGGTTCAGGTCATCGTATTGATTGATCGTCGTGCGCGTCGTTTCGACTGAACTGCCCACCGCCGGCGGCGCCAGCCACTCGACGGTCGCGAGCAATCTTCCGAGACCGTCGTACTGATAGGTATTCCGGTAGTCAACGCCATTTCCCGTCGTTGCGACGCCGCGCGCCTCCACGGTCTCGATGAGCCGCCCGCGTTGATCATAGGTGTAGGTGGTATCGGAGCGGGGCGCGACCAGCTCGCTGACCGTGTCGAGAATCGCCGCCCGCGAAGTCTTGGTGAGATTGCCCCGGAAATCGTAATAGAAGCGCGTGACTTCATTCAGCGGGTTGAGCACGCTGAACCCGGCCCATCCACCGAGAATTCCGTAACGATAGTCAGTGTCGGTATACCGGCGGCCCGTGATCTCCGTGATCTTCGCGACCTTGCTCTCATTTCCGGTGTAGTAGTCGTACTGCGTAACGCGGCCTTCCGCAGAGATCGTGTAACCCAGCCGATTTGCGGTGTCATAGATGTAGCGGGTGGTTTGTGGCGTTCCAGGCAGAGCCGGGCCGGTGCCGTCCGGATCCGCCGTCGTGTAGCGAGTCTCGGTCGATATCTGGTTATTTTGCGTATAGGTGCGCACGACCGTGTCGCCGAGGCTGTCGCGCGAAATGCGCAGATTGCCGCGACTGTCGTATTGAAAACTCGTCGTACGAGGGATCCCGGCAGCGTCTTCGGTGATCGAGATGACATTGCCGTCCGCATCGTAGGAATAGGTGGTCTGCAGGGCGAATCCATCCACCGCGGGGCGCATGACGCTGACGAGACGGCCGCGCGAATCCGTTGAATAGGTAGTCGTACGGCCCAGCGAGTCGACCACATTCACCGATCGGTAGATAGAGCCGGTCGGTGTGCCGACGGGCAGGTACTGGAGATTCGCCGGCACATTGACGTGCGCGCCGACTATCAGCGGCACGTTCCCCGCGTATGTGCGCAGTGCCGCGACGGCATTGGCATCGTGCGTCCCGTAAACCCGCTCGGCGATGTTCGCCCACGACTCCCCGGCCCTCACGATGACGTGAGGCGCGGCGGCTACCATCGTGATGTCGTTGAGGGCGGGCGGAAACATCGCCAGGCGGGTGCCCGCGGTGAGCGGCGGATTTCCCATGGCCGCCTGAAGTTCGTCGGCGACAACGGTGCTCCCGTACAACGCCTGGCTGATCGTCTGCCAGGTCGCGCCGGCCGGAATGGTGTAGTAAGGCGCCGCCGAGGTGTAATAACGGCGGGCATTTGCCGCGAAGTTCGCATCGCGACTCACGAGCAGCGCATTCCCCGCGCGATCCAGGGTCGCCATGGTCGAGGCGCTGCTGCCCACCACCGAAATATCCGTCAGTGCACCCATCGTGCCAATGAAGCGCCGGTCCGCGGTCCCATCCAGCCACCCGACGTACACGGTGTTGCCGCTGATCGCGGCCTTGACCCAGGGGACGCTTGCGGTCGCCGGGACGCTGGCGACGGTCTGCACCGCGGACCATGCGTTGGTGGCGATGTCGTAGCGGGAATATTTTATTGCGCCCGGACTCGAGCCGTTGACGTTGCGCTCATACCAGGCAACGACGGCATTGCCGGCGGCATCGCTCGAAAGCGCATTCGCGAGGAAAGGACTGGTATTGCCGGTGATCGGGAAAGTGACGCGTTCTCCCCACGTATTCGTGGTCGCATCGTATCGGCGCAGCGAAATAGGAGTCGAGGAAAAGGACTGATCGACCAGCGCAATCGCATTGCCCTGGAAGTCGAAATTGATTTGCGAGTTCGAGTCGTCGACGAGCTCGGCGAGCGACCACTGCCCCGTGGCGCCGTCGCGCACCGTATACGTCGTTGCCGCGTTACTGCGAGTGATGACCTGAATGTCACCGTCGCCATCGAGCCCGACATTTCCCAGGTTGCCCGCCAGTGATAGCGACGTCACGAGCTCCGCGGACTGCCAGGCGCCGCCCTGCCAGCGCGCGACGAAAATATCCGTTGGCGCGCTTCCCGAGTAGCTGCCATTGCTGTTGAACGCAACGACGGCCTTGTCGCCCATGATGTAACCGACGGCGCCGCCGATGGTTGCATTCGCGAATGAGCGCAGCGCGGTGGGCGTGCTCCAGGTATTTGTGGCGACGCTGTAGGTTCGCGCAAACACCGTGAACGTGGTCGTGACCGTCAGATCGCGCTGTACCCAGGTGACCAGTGCGTTGCCGTCGGCGTCGACGCTGAGATTCGGAGACTGCAGCGAAAATATCTGGCTGCCCGTGTAGCCATCGATACGGACGTCGGCCGACCATCGGTCGGTACGCGCGTCGTAGCGCTGTAGATAGAAGCGATCATCGGAACCGATTCGCAACAGAAAGGTGTTGCCGAGCGCGTCCGACTTGATCCAATGACTGTTCCACAGGTTGACGGGTTGCGCTGTTCCGATACCGAGCGGTGGCGTCGTCATCGCACCGGTGTTCAGGGGGTAGTTGGTCGGCAGCCCGATGTTCGCCGGAAAATTCGTCAGGACACTGTTGAGGGCAAGCGACTGGCCGGGCATCTGGGCGCTCAGCGCCTGCCCGGCCGCCGGACTGTCGATGCCATAGACCAGCGCGGCGATCGACTGCCACGTATCGCCCGAGCGCACGGTGAAATACGGTGTGCCCCCGGGGCTGTAGCGATTGACGAAAACGCTGTTGACGCCGCCGTCCGTCTGCTGGAAGGCGACGCTCACATTGCCCATTGCGTCGATACCGATACTCGGCTGCGCGGCATTCGCCGTCTGGTTCTCGACCAGCGCCGGCGCCTGCCAGGTCGTACCGTCGAAGCGCGCGACATACATGTCGTACACCGAGCCACTGGTGGCCTGGCTGTGCTGCCAGGCGATCGCGGCGTTTGTGCCGCGCATCGTCACCACGAGCGAATTCGTCGCGGTGTTGGCTGGAAAAGTCGAGCCCGCGGGCGCCACGTCGATGAGCACGGGCGTCGACCACGTGCCCGTGGAGATGTTGAAACGCGCGGCGTAGACGGAGTTGGCCGTGCCATCGCTCTGGACCCACGCGGCTACCGCGTTTCCGCTTGGGTCTACTGCGAGGGCGGGCGCGCTGGTGGTCGTGGTGCGATTGTCGAGCGTGACGTCGGCAGACCAGGTGTTGGTCGCGCGCGTGTATCGTTGCGCCTGGACGTTGTTTCCGGTGCGCCAGATCAGGATGCCATTGCCGGACGCATCCAGCTCGATGCGCGGATCGTTGGTTGCCGTCGACGATGTCTCGCGCAACGCGGCGCCAGACCAGGAAGCGGTCGTCGCGTTGAATCGATTTACATAGATGCTGGCGGCGGTCCCGTCGGATTGCTGGAACGCGACGGCGATGTTGCCGTCTCCATCGATGGCAAGGCTGGCCTGCGCCGCGGTGGCGGACTGACTCTCGACCAGCGCCGGCGCGACCCACGCGGTGCCGTCGAATCGCGCCACGTAAAGATTGTAGTTGGATCCGCTGGTGGCCTGGTTGTGCAGCCACGCCACGGCGGCGCGCGCACCGGACATCGCGGTGACGAGCGTTCCGGTGGTGTTGTTCGCGGCGAACGTCGAACCTGCGGGCGCGACGTCGATGAGCGTGGGCGCCGACCACGTGCCGGTGGCGACGTCGAAGCGCGCCGCGTATACGGAGTTGGCGGTGCCGTCACTTTGCACCCAGGCCGCAACCGTGTTGCCGGTCGCGAAATCAACCGAAAGCGACGGCGCGTATGTCGTGTTGGTGCGCGTGTCCAGGGTGACTTCCGCCGACCATGAATTGGTCGCGCGCGTGTATCGCTGTGCCTGGATGTTGTTTCCAGTGCGGCGAATCAGCATTCCATTGCCCGCGGCGTCAAAGGCGATTTTCGGATCGTCGGTTGCGGTGGTCGAAGTCTCGCGCACCGCCGCGCCGGCCCAGCCGGCGGCCGGCGGAGTCGTGAGCGCGCCCGGTATGAGCGGGTAATTGGTGAGCGCGAGCTGTGGAGCAGTCGTCGACAGTTGTGCCGAGTCTGCCGGCAGGCTCACCGACTGAGCGCCGGCGGCGCCCTCGCTGTAATCGACGGTCGTCGTGCGGTTTTCGGCGTCCGTAAATGTGTGGACGCGATACTCACCGTCGATCAATTGATACGTGAACGAGACCGAGCTGCCGTCTTTCTGCGAGATGGAGTGGATGCGCCGGCTGCTGCTTTCGTAGGTATAAGTGGTGGTGTAGGTATTGTTGTCGGCGACAGACTGGTCCTGCGGTGACAGGTCCACCGTGACGGTCTGCAAGCGGTTGCTGCCGTCATAGGAGTAACGCGTGAGGATTTGCGTTTGGCCGCTGCTGACTACGCGAATCTGCGTGAGATTGCCGGCAACGTCGTAGTCGAGATAAGTCTGCTGGCCCGACCCGTCGGTGACCTGGACAAGGCGTTGTCCTGAATAGATGTAGGTGATCAGGTTGCCGATGTTGTCGCGGGTGTTCAGCAGCCGACCGGTTACGTCATAGTTCTCCTTCAAATTTCCGGTCTCATCGGACCATGTCCACTGCGATGTCGCCGCGTCATAGCTCAGGGAGTCGTGCTGATCCGCGCCATCAGTCGTGACATAGCGGGCGCGAGCGGCATCGTAACCAAACTCGATTTCGGCGCCGTCTCCGTAAACCTTCCTGACGGTGCTGCCGACGGTGTTGAGCGTGCCAGCCCATCCGAAGAGTCGCTCGTGGACGCCCAGGCGCCAGTTGTCGCCATTGTCGTCGTCGAGGTGGCCTTGCGAGTTGTAGGTGCGGACGATCGCAAGGTCGACGCCCAAGCCGACGAGGTTCTCATCAAGGCTCTGGACAACCAGGTTGCCGGTGGTCGTGTTGACGAAAACCCCGTCCCGACCGCGACCAACCTTGGGATCGTCCTGGGAATCTCCTGCTCCAATCACTGAGCGTGAGGTGTTGAAAAGGCCCAGACCCGACCCGCTGACGACTGCAACCATGTGGCTTCCCTTCCCTGTTCACGCTGGCGGGCAATGCCCGGCGCGAATTTGTTTGTGTGAGCGCTCGACCGGATCACCCTGCGGTGATGAAACGGTCGACCTATATCCGGGGAACCGGGAGACGGTTTAGGGTCGTTGCGCGCCGAAGTGAATCGTTCTTGCTGGCGGTTTAGTTGCGCCTTGCGGTCAGTCTTGTTATCAAGGTCTCAAGACTTCAAAAATTCCTTTCCGGACGGGCCTTTGAGCGAGTTTTCAGCCAACGATTTCAGCCTGCCGTCCTGGATCTACAGCGATCCGGAATTCCTCGCGCTCGAACGCGAACGCGTTTTTCGTCCGTCCTGGCAGGTCATCTGCCACGTCGCCGAAATCCCTGACCCAGGCGACTATCAGTGCTTCGACTTCATCGGCGAAATGCTGTTCGCCATGCGCGGCGCCGACGGTGTGGTGCGCGCTCTTCATAATGTCTGCCGCCACCGTGCCTCGCGACTTCTCGATGGGCCGCGCGGACACTGCGCGCGCCGAATCGTCTGTCCTTACCATGCATGGTCCTACGATTTCGAAGGCGGTTTAGCCTCGGTCGGCGATCGGACCGCATTTCCGCACCTCGACATCTCGCGCGAGTCGCTGGTGCCGGTGGAAATGGAAATCTACGCGGGCTTCGTATTCGCGCGGCTGCAAAGCGGCGGCCCGACGGTCGCGCAGATGATGGCGCCGTACGCCGATGAAATCGCCACCCATGAATTCGAGAAGCTCGAGCCCATCGGCCGCGTCACCTTGCGGCCACGCAAGGTCAACTGGAAAAACGTCGGCGACAACTATTCCGACGGTCTGCACATCACGGTGGCGCACCCGGGACTCACGCGGCTGTTCGGTGCCACGTATCGGGTCGAGTCGCGCGAATGGATCGACCGTATGTCGGGCGAGATCAACGACAAGGCATCGCGCAACTGGCCCGAGCGCATGTACCAGAAACACCTGCCGGCGGCGGAGCACCTGCCCGAAGCCCGCCGGCGCTCGTGGGTGTATTTCAAGCTGTGGCCGAACTTCGCGTTCGACGTCTACCCGGACCAGGTGGACATCATGCAGTGGCTGCCGATCTCGCCCACCGAAACACTGATCCGCGAGATCGGCTACGCGCGTCCCGACCAGCGCCGCGAGATGCGCGTGGCGCGCTACTGCAACTGGCGCATCAACCGCCAGGTGAACGAAGAAGACCGCGTGCTCATCGAGCGCGTGCAGAGCGGCATGGCCTCCGGCAGCTATCGCGCCGGCCCGCTGGCCGCCGGCGAAGTGGCGCTGCGCAGTTTCGGCAGCCGCCTGCGCGGACTCATTCCGGAATGCCGCGAGCCCGCGCCACCGGCGCCCGGCTGGTCGCGCTCCGCCGCGGCGCGCGGATGACTAACTAGTGTCCGGTCATCGCAAGCTCGGACCGGTACTTGCCACGATAGTCGTTGCCGGCAACATGATCGGCTCGGGGATCTTCCTGCTGCCGGCCACGCTCGCGACGGTCGGCAGCCTCACCGTGCTCGGCTGGGTCATCGGTGCAGTCGGCGCATTGGCGCTGGCACTGCTGTTTGCACGGCTGGCAAGCCGCAAGCCCATGGCGGGCGGGCCGGCAACCTATGCATTCGATGCCTTCGGCAAATTCTGGGGATCGCAGTCGAGTCTCTGGTATTGGGCCGCATGCCTCATCGGCAACGTCGCCATCGCCACGGCGGCTTCGAGTTATCTCGCCGATTTCTTCGGGATCAGCGTAACTCCGCTGCAAGGCGCATTGTTCACCATGCTGTTGTTGTGGCTGGTCACCGCGGTCAACCTGGTGAGCCCGCGCTTCGTCGGGCAGTTCGATGGACTGTTGTTAGTTGCCGGGCTGATTCCCCTGCTGCTGGTGGTCACGATTGGCTGGACGGTCTTCGACGCCGGGCAATTTCGCGAGTCGTGGAATGTGAGCGGCCAGCCTTTGTACAAGGCGCTGCCGAATTCGCTGGCCCTGGTGTTCTGGGCTTTCACGGGCCTGGAGAGCGCCTCGGTGGCTGCGGCAGTGGTCAACAATCCGGAACGCAATGTGCCGATTGCGACCCTGGCGGGCGTGCTCATCGCGGCACTCATATATATAGCCGCCAGCATCGTGATCTTTGGCCTCGCACCGGCTGCCGACATCGCCGCATCCAATGCGCCCTTCGCGCTTGCCGCAGCCAAGATGCTGGGCCCGGTGGCCGGTCCGCTCGTGGCGCTGTGCGGAGGGCTGAAGGCACTGGGCACACTGGCAGGGTGGGTTCTCATGACGGCGCAGGTGAGCCGCGCCGCTGCCGATCACGGCCTGCTGCCCCAGGCGTTCGCGCGAACGCGCGCCGGCGACACTCCGGTGACCGGGCTCGTCATCGCCGGCTTGTTAGGCACGGCCATCATTACGCTCACCATCGCCCCTACCCTCGGCAAGCAATTCGGCTATCTGGCCGAGGCCTCGACTCTGTTCGCGCTGCTTACGTACCTGGGCGCCTGCGCGGCAGCCCTGCGCTACCGGGTGCGCGGAGAATTGACGCTCGCGCTGGTCGGCGGCGCATTCTGCATATTCGTGATCGCCTGGTCGACGCTGCCGGTGCTCATCGCCACGCTCATCTGCCTGGGTCTGTTCGCGCTCTTGTACATACCGCTGTCGCGGCGCAAGTATCTGCTGCCGGATGCGGCCGTGCGCACCGGCGAATTCCAGAAGGTCCGCGAGCGGCACGACGATTGAGCCGTCACTTCGCCAGCAAATGTGAGTGCCAGGTCATGTGCTGCGAAATGAAACTCTGGATGAAGAAATACCCATGGTCGTACCCTTCGCGCATCTGCA
>DASYKM010000266.1:0-14600 GCA_035995425.1 Steroidobacteraceae bacterium | reverse complement strand
AGCCCGGCATTTCCGGGCCTCGCAACGTGCGCGGAATGTAGCAGCGTCTCAGTGACGCCGCCACAGCGGAACGTCGCGCCGTTTGAAAAATGTGACGAGCACGAGACCGGCGATGAAGCCGCCGATGTGCGCGCCGAACGCAACGCCACCTTGGGAATCTCCCGGCGCTTGCGCGGAAGCGACGGTTCCCATGATGAGCTGCATGCCGAACCATGCCGCCAGCACCCAGATTGCCGGGAATCGTCCGAGCTGCACGATGAGAAAGCCGAGTGGCAACCCTAACAACACACGCGCGCGCGGGAATAGCAGCATGTAAGCACCGAGCACGCCCGAGATGGCACCGCTGGCACCCACCATGGGCAGTATCGATCCGGGATTGGGCAGTACCTGTGCGAACACCGCGGCGATTCCACAGAGCACATAGAAGATGAGAAAGCGCGTGTGGCCCATGGCGTCTTCGATGTTGTTCCCGAAGATCCACAGGTAGAGCATGTTGCCCGCCAGGTGCCAGAAGCCGCCGTGCATGAACATCGAGGTGAGGATGGTGCCCCACGCCGGGATGATGGCGATCCCGGGCGGTAGCACCTCCCGCCCGGTGAGCACCGCGGGCACCAACCCGAAGGCATACGCCGCTTGTTGCGCGCCGACGGGAGGCAGCGTCAGGTGCTGCCACACGTACACCAGCGTGCAGGCGATGACGATGCCAACCGTAACGAAAGGCGTGCTGGTGGTCGGGTTGTCGTCGTGCAGCGGGATGACCACGTTCGAGCGGCTTCCTAGCGTTCGGTGGGTTTGAGCACGCCGGCATCCAGCGCCGCGGTGGCGATCGGATGATAGTTAGGCCGCGCGGGAGCCGCGACATTCGCGGCGAAGGTGGCACACGCCGGGAGCGCCGTCAGGGATGCTTTCATCCCGGCGACTCTAATGGGTTGAAGTCAGCCGGTCACTCCACTGCTCGCCGGGGGCACTCACATCCCCGAACCGCGTCCCCGTTCAGTTCGCCACTGGCTTGGTCGTCGGCGCAGCGGGCGCGGGGGTGGCCGCGGCTGCTGCGGATTCCACCGACGACTCGCGATCGGAGACGAGCTCCTGGAACGTGGCTTCGTCCACCGGCAGATCGGAGATGCCGTCCCAGGTGGCACCGGGCGCAACCTTGTTCTGCACGACCGTTGCCGAGGCAACGATGCTGTCGATCTGGTCGGGACCGCCCGACACCGATACCGGAATTCCGCGCGGCTCATGCGTGAGCTTCGAGACGGCATCCCAGTCGATTTTTTCCTGGCGCGCCTTGAGCTCCTGCTGGATGCGCTCGGCCATCGCCTTGTTGAGCAGCTTGGCCTGCGCCTTTTTCCAGTCGCGCGGATCGTCCTCGAGAACGTCGAAGGCCTGGATGTGCAAGGCGCCGTCGTGCCAGCCGAACAGGAAGGGCTGGTTCACCACGCGCACCTGCGTGCCGATCGGCGCCATTTCGAACAGCTGCGCGATGTCTTCCGGATAGAGGCGGATGCATCCGTGGCTCGAGCGCAGACCGACGCCCGCCGGCTTGTTGGTGCCATGGATCATGTAGCTAGGCCAGCCGAGATAAAACGCGAAGCGGCCGAGCGGATTGTCGGGACCCGCCTTGACCACGGCCTCGAGCTCCTCGCCGCGCTCCTCGCGATGCTCCTTGATGATCGACGCCGTCGGCCGCCAGATCGGATCCTTTTGCCGGCGCACGATCTTCGTCGCGCCTTCCGGCGTCTTCCAGCCGACCTTGCCGATGCCGATGGGATAGGTGTGCACGATCTGCTGCTCGCCCTTCTTCACCTTGGGGTAATAGAAGAGTCGCATCGCCGCCGCGTTGATGACGATGCCTTCACGCGGCGCGTTTGGCAGGATGAACTCCGAGGGAATGACGATCTCGCGGTTTTCACCGGGCAACCACGGATCGACACCCGGATTGGCGCGCACGATTTCCTCGTACCCCACGTTGAAGCGCCGCGCGATGTCGGTGAGCGTGTCGTCTTTGGTGGCGAGCGTCTTCTGCACCACGCCGACGATGTCGGTGGTGGCATCGATCTCGAAGCGATGCGTGGCGACGGGTTCCGGAAGCGACGGGACTGCGGGTTCCTTCGCAATTTCCTTCTTGGCACCCCAACCCGGGCCGTCACCCAGCAGTGAACACCCGGAAAGCAACGCCAGACCCAGCACGGCGACGATGATGTGCCGCGGCGCGGCTTGAGTTTTCATGTCCAAAGTATGACACCGCCTCGATGATTCAGGCTGTCGGCATTCTGCTACAGAAGCGTGGGCTGGTTCGGCAACTCGTCCCGTTCGACAGCGCGGGCGGGAAAATGCCGCTCTAACAACCCGCCCACGGCGGCGACCCCGGCAAGCGCCCCCTCGGCGAAACGCGCGGAGCGGAAATGCGCTTCCATGAGCTGGCATGCCGCTTCCCAGTCGGCCACGGCAATGCGCCCGGCAGCCCCGCGATCCGCCACGATTTCGACATCGCGATCCGCTGCCATTACATAGATGAGTACGCCGTTCCGAAGTTCGGTGTCCCAGACCCGGAGCTGCGAGAAAACCTGTGCAGCGCGCTCACGCGGGGTGACACCGGCCCAGAGCTCGGCGATGTCGAGCGCTGTTTCGATGACCAAGCGGATTTCGCCCGAAGTACGCGTTTCAGCGTCCCGGATGGCGGATTCGATGCTGGCGTGGACCGCGTCGGTGAATCGACGGCGCGTACCGGCGCGCGTGGCGCACAGGTGCCGGAGCATTCGCATGGCCGCCATGGCCTAACTACCAGCGGCCGGACGCACCGCCGCCTCCGAAACTGCCGCCGCCACCGCCGCCGAATCCGCCTCCTCCACCACCCATGCCGCCGCCGAAACCGCCAAATCCGCCGCGCCCGATGTCGCGAAATACGCGACCGCCACCTCCGCCGCCAAAACCTCCGCGTCCGCCCATCATCAGCATGAGTAGGAACAATCCGACGCCAACACCGGCGGACAAGGCGAGCCGCGAGGTGAGCCACCAGGCCACGCCGCCCCCGCCAAGGCCGGCGAACAACGCGAGCGGGGCGCGTCCAACGAAGTTACGCAGCAGGTTCAGCGCCGCGAAGCCCGCGAACAACAGAAACGGAAGCGGCGCGCTGTGGCCAGGGGATTTCCAGGCCTGGTCGGGCTCGGGCAGCGGCTCACCGTCGACGACGCGCAGGATCTGATCGACGCCGGCATTCACGCCGCCGAAGAAGTCGCCCTGCTTGAACAACGGCACGATGGTGTCATTGATGATGCGCTTGCTCGCGATGTCGGTGAGGACGCCTTCGAGCCCCCGCCCGACTTCGATACGCAGCTCGCGATCATCCTTGGCGACGATCAGGATGGCGCCGTCGTCGACGTTCTTCCGTCCGACTTTCCAGGCTTCAGCGAGCCGGATGCCGAACTGCGTGATGTCTTCGGGTTCGGTGGTCGGCAGGATCAGCAATGCCACCTGCGTGCCTTTGCGCGCCTGGAATGCGGTGAGTTTTTCGTCGAGGACGGATTGCTGCGTGGCTGTGAGCGTGCCGGTGAGGTCGACCACCAGCGATTCGAACTTTGGCAGCGGCACCTGCGCGGGCGCCGCCGGCGCGAAGCCGGCCAGCAGCAACGCCAGCAAGAGCAGCGCGGCTTTCACGTCGAGGATTTCAGTGCGCGGGCGGCGGCGTGGCGGGAGCTGGCGCGGCTCCCGCCGGGGTCGCCGGCTTCGAGGGCGTTGAAGTGTCGAAGCCCACCGGCGGCGCGGTGGAGATGGCCGCCTCGTTCTGCACGGTGAAGTTCGGCTTCACGTCGAAATCGAACCACTTCGCCGTCAGGTTGGTCGGGAACGAGCGCACCGTCACGTTGAAGTTCTTGACCGCGTCGATGTAACGATTGCGCGCCACGGTGATGCGGTTTTCCGTGCCTTCGAGCTGCGCCTGCAAGTCGCGAAAATTGGCGTCGGACTTGAGGTCGGGGTAGGCCTCCACCGTAGTCAGCAGCGTCTTGAGTGCCGCGGTCAGCTGGTTCTGCGATTCCTGGAACTTGGCGAAGGCCGCCGGATCATTGATGAGCTCAGGCGTGAGCTGAATGGATGTTGCCTTCGCGCGCGCCTCGGTCACACCCACCAGCACGCGTTCTTCCTGGGCGGCGAATCCCTTCACCGTAGCCACCAGATTCGGGATGAGATCCGCGCGCCGCTGATACTGGTTCAACACTTCGGACCACGCGGCTTTCACCGCTTCGTCCTGGTTCTGCAGCTTGTTGTAGCCGCAGCCGGCGAGGTTCGCGCTCGCAAACAACACGATCAGACTCATGAACAGCTTGCGCACGGTTGTCTCCTTCAGCAGATTGGCCTTCACCAGATTTTGACGCGCTCGGCCGGCGGCCGGTACATGCGGTCGGTGGGCGTCACGCTGAACGCATCATAGAACGCGTCGATGTTGCTGCTCGGTCCATTCGCGCGGAATTCGCTCGGACTGTGCGGGTCGGTGACCAGGCGCTTGAGCAGTTCGGCGTCGCGATAGTTGCGGCGCCACACCTGCGCCCAGCCGAGGAAGAAGCGCTGGTCGCCGGTGAACCCGTCGATCTGCGGCGCGGTCTTGCCCTGCAATGAGATCTTATACGCCTTGAACGCCACCGCCATGCCCGACAGGTCGCCGATGTTTTCGCCGAGCGTCAGCTCGCCGTTCAGGTGGCGCTGGTCGAGCACGGTGTAGCCGGTGAACTGCTTCACGAGCTCACCCGCGCGCTGCTTGAACTTCGCGCCGTCGTCGGCCGTCCACCAGTCGCGCAAATTGCCGTCACCGTCGTACTGGCGGCCGCTGTCGTCGAAGCCGTGGCTGATCTCGTGGCCGATGACCGAGCCGATGCCGCCGTAGTTCACCGCCGGGTCCGCGTCCTGGTCGAAGAACGGCCAGCGCAGGATGGCGGCCGGGAAGGTGATCTCGTTGGTGGTCGGGTTGTAATACGCGTTGACGGTCTGCGGCGTCATGAGCCATTCGCCCTTGTCGACCGGACCGCCGGTGCGACTCAGGTTGCGCTGATGCTCGAACTCCGAAGCGCGCATGAGGTTGCCCACGAGGTCGTCGCCGCGCACGGCGAGAGTACTGTAGTCGCGCCACTTGTCGGGATAACCGATCTTCACGGTGATCTTCGACAATTTCTTCTTCGCCTCGGCGCGTGTTTCCGGGCTCATCCATTCCAGGCCATCGATCGAGCTGTCGAACGCCTTGAGCAGGTTGCCGACGAGCTCGAGCATGCGTGCCTTGGCTTCAGCGCCGAAGTGCGCCTCGACGAACATGCGGCCGAGCAGTTCGCCCATGTTGCCGTCCATCGAATCCACCGCACGGCGCCAGCGCGGGCGCGGCTCGGGCACGCCATTGAGTGTCTTCTGGTGGAAGCCGAACTCGAGGTCGGCGAACTGCGCCGACAAGGCCGGCGCATAGTCATCGAGCAACTGGAACTTGAAATACACGCGCCAGTCGGAAACCGGCACGGTCTTGACGAGCTGCGCCACTCCCTTGATGAAAGAAGGCTGGTACACGTCGAGGCGCTGCGGTGGCGCACCCATGCCTTCGAAGAACGCGAGCCAATCGAATCCCGGCGCGAGCTTCTGGTACTCGGGCAGCGTCATGGGGTTGTGGGTCTTGACCGGGTCGCGGTTCTGGACCTTGGTCCATTGGTAGTTAGCGAGGCGGGTCTCGAGCGCGGCGATGCGCGCGGCGGCCGAATGCGCATCGCGTTCACCGGCACGCGCCAGCATCTGCTCGACGTACTCGGCGAACTTCGCGCGGAACTGCGCGTACTTCTCGTCGGGGCTCAGGTAGTAGTCGCGATCGGGCATGGTGAGACCGTTCTGAAACAGCGCTCCCACGTACATCGAAGAGTTGTCCTTGTCGGGCGACGTGAACCAGGCAAACGGCTGCGTGAAGCCCAGGCGTTGCGTGCGGCCGATGTAACGCGCCACGTCGCGCGCCGTGGCGAGCGCGTCGATGCGCGCCAGCTCATCCTTGAGCGGCGTGAGTCCCAAACTCTCCACTCTCGCGTTGTCCATGTAGGCGAGATAGAAGTCACCCACCTTCTGCGCGTCGGAGCCGGTCGGGCGATTCGCCTGCGTCGATGCCGCCACGATCAGCTCTTTCACTTCTTCCTGCGCGCGATCGTCGAGGATGATGAACGAGCCGTAGTTGGAGCGATCCGCGGGAATCGGCGTGTTGGCGAGCCAGGTGCCACCGGCAAAGCGGTACAGATCGTCCTGGGGCCGCACGTTGCGGTCGAACCCGGTCAGGTCGAGTCCGGATTTCAGCGGTGGTGGGACGATTGCCTGCGTCGAAGGAACCGGTACAGGAGCCGGCTTGGGTCTCGAGGCGGCACACGCCGCCAAGGCGGCTGCCGCAAGGACGGCAACCGATGCCATGACGACGATACGATTGAACATGGGGATCCCCGGGGATTTTGCTGCGAGGGGAGCGAGTATAAAAAAAGCCCCGGGCTTTTGGGGCTCGGGGCTTGAAAGGCGGACTTTCGATGAAGGGAATGAAGTCCGCTAGGGGATTCGGGACGATCTCGAGACTACGAGTCAGTGCAGGCGGGCCACCTGCAGAATCTTGATGTCCTCGGCGTCGATCTCGAAGTTCGCGGCCAGCAGCCGGCGCAGTTCCTTCGAATCACGGCGTTCGCCGAGCGGATGGGTCAGCTCGATGACCCCGCTCCACTCGCTCGAGTGCGCGGGTTCTGCGCTCGTGACAAAGTGCGTGTAGTAACGGGCTGCCATGGGTGAAAGCGTAGATTGACCACCCCAAAACGGCTGTGAGCCGCTGCACAGAACCCCGGGGCCAATGGCCGCCGTGACTGAGACACCCATCACATAAGATTTAAAAGCCGTGAGCCGCTACCGACCAACAGAGAAACCCGGATCGCAATTCATCACGCCGCAGGGTGCCGAACGCCTCAAACAAGAACTGGACGAGTTGTGGCGCATCGAGCGTCCGCGCGTGACCCAGGCGGTGTCCGAAGCTGCCGCGCAGGGCGATCGTTCGGAGAACGCCGAATACACCTATGGCAAGAAACGCCTGCGCGAGATCGACCGCCGGGTGCGCTTCCTGCGCAAGCGGCTGGACGGCATGACCGTGGTGGACAAGCCACCCTCGGACCGGAAGCGCGTTTTCTTCGGTGCCTGGGTCACGCTCGAAGACGACCACGGCAAACAAACAAAGTACCGGATCGTCGGCCCCGACGAGTTCGACCAGGGCGAGGGTTTCATCAGCATGGACGCGCCGCTGGCGCGCGCGTTGATGCGCAAGGCGCTGGACGATGAAGTCAAGGTGGAGCTGCCGGGCGGTGAGCGAAGCTATGTCGTGGTGGAGATTTCCTACGAATAAGTGATGTCCGGCCTTGCCGGTGACCGCCAATGCATGTAATTTCTGTACATACAGAAATTACAGGCAACGCCCGATGCAGCTCACCGAAACCATGCAGCGTTACATCGTCCACTGGGGCGAAATGGGCGGCCGGTGGGGCATGAACCGCTCCGTGGCGCAGATCCACGCCCTGCTCTACCTGTCCGAGAAACCGCTCAACGCCGACGAGATCGTCGAGACGCTCGGCATCGCGCGCTCCAACATCAGCACCGGGCTCAAGGAGCTCCTCGCCTGGGAACTGGTGCAGATCACGCACGTGCTCGGCGACCGCCGCGACTTCTTCGCCGCGCAACACGACACCTGGGAAGTGATCCGCGTGATCATCGAAGGGCGCAAGCGGCGCGAGCTCGACCCCACGCTCGCCGCGCTGCGCGAATGCGCAGCGCAGCTCAAGCACGACAAGGAAACGCCGGACGTGGTGCGTGATCGCATCGTCGCGCAGCTCGAGTTCCTCGAAACCGTCACGCGCTGGTACGACTCGGTGAAGCGCCTGCCACGCAAGACGCTGCTCAAGATGATGCGCCTGGGCGAACGCATCGCGAAGGTGCTCGGCGACTAGCCGGGAGATCACATGACTCGCGCCAGCGCATTGCCGCAGCCACTGACGCGAGAGCGCGCAACGGCGCCGCGGCATGGCCTGCGCGATGTGCTCGGGCCGGACGCCTGGAGCCGGCTGCCCGAGGCGGTGCGCGAACGCTTCGCCGATACCGCGGTGCGGATGGACTACGCCGGCTCATTCGAGATCGTGCAGGCCAGCCTGCTCGGCCGGATGTTTGCCTGGCTCGGCACTTTGTTTGGCACGCCGGTCGCGCCGCGCACGGAGGGCAACGTTGCGGCATGCGTGCTGGTGCGGCCGGATGCGACCGGCGTGGCCTGGCATCGCGAATATCGCTGGGCCGACGGCAAGAGGACGGTCGTGAAGTCCACCAAGGTGGTGAGCGACGACGGCCAGCTCATCGAGAGACTTCCTGCGCGACTGTGCATGCCGCTGCACGCCTACGAGGACGGCGGCGTGCTGCATTTCGCGAGCCGCGGCTATTACTTCGACCTCGGGTTCGGCTTGAAGCTGCCGCTGCCGTGCTTCTTTTCTCCCGGCGCGACGCACGTCGAACACGTCGATCTCGGTCACGGCTGGTTCCGCTTCACCATGACCGTCACGCACCCGGTGTTTGGAATCCTGTTCTTTCAAAGTGGGCGCTTCTGCGCCAAGGAGTAGCAGTCATGAACGAAATTTCCGCGCTCACCACCGTCGTCGCGATTTCCCTGGTGCTCAGCAGCGCCACCGTGTTCGCGTTGTTCGCGCCCCTTCGCAAATTCGTCGAGGCGATTTGTCCGTCGGGTTCGGCCGCCGAGTTCTGGACGCGCGCCGCGGTGACGATTCTCTATCTCATGCCGCTGTGGGTGGTGCTGGCGTTCGGGTTGCCGGACTTCCAGCAACTCGGCTACTTTTCCGGCGGCGAAATCGCACGCCGCGCCATGGCGGCGGCTTCCTTCGCGCTGGTGGCCATCGTCATCGCAACGGGACTCAGGCTCGCCGGCCTGCGGCCGGTTTCAACCTATGACCGCCCGCCGGTTCGCTAGACGCGTACGTTCTTGAACTGCCAGGGATCGGTCTTGTCGAGGTCTTCCGGGAACAGGCGCTCGCGATCGTGCAGCGGCGTCCAGTCCGAGTAGCTGCCGGCCACCGTGCCGAGATAAGGCATGCAGATCTCGAGATTGCGCCGGAAGTCGATCTCGTCGGGCTCGACCAGGCCGGCGTTGGGGTTTTCCATGGCCCAGACCATTCCCGCGAGGCACGACACCGTGACCTGCAGGCTGGTGGCGTTGTTGTGAGGCGCAAGCTTGCGCGCTTCTTCGATCGAGAGCTGCGAGCCGAACCAGTATGCGTTCTTCTTGTGGCCGGCGAGCAGCACGCCGAGCTCGTCGACGCCGCTCGTGATCTCGTCGAGCAGGATGCGCTGGCGATCCTGCAGGTGCCAGTTGCGGCCGGCGAATTCGTGCAGCGAGACGATGGCCGAATCACTCGGGTGATACGAATAGTGCACCGTCGGCCGGTACACGGCCTCGGAGCTCTGCCGCACCGTCAGGTAATCGGCGATCGAAATGGCTTCGCCGTGCGTGATCAGGAAGCCGAAGAAATGCCCGGCCCTGGGCGTCCAGGTGCGCACGCGGGTGGCGGCGCCCGGCTGCATCAGGTAGATAGCCGCGCCGCAGCCGAAGTCGAAACGCTTGCCGTCACGCGGGAAATTCTTTTCGTGCGTGCCCCAGCCGAGCTCGGAAGGTTGCTGGCCCTCGCTCACGAAACCGTCCACCGACCAGGTGTTGACGAACTCGTTGAACTCTTTCGGCTTCGACGATAGCTGCGTGTCGCGCTCGGCGATGTGAATGACCTTGATGCCGAGCGCGCGCGCGAGCTGCGCCCAGTCATCCTTCGACTTGGGCGAGCCGGCGTCGACGCCGGTGTCGGCGGCGATGTTGAGCAGCGCCTGCTTGACGAAGTGCGACACCAGGCCCGGATTCGCGCCGTGAGTCATGACCGCCGTGGGCGCGCGCGCATTGCTCGCACGCAGCGCCAGCGCCTCTTCGCGCAGCGCGTAGTTGGTGCGCTTGGCGTGCGGAATCGTGGCGTCGGTATAACCGCCCGGCCACGGCTCGATGCAGGTGTCGAGGTACATCGCGCCCTTGGACCAGCAAAACTTGATCAAGGCGATCGACGACACATCGACCGACACGTTGAGCACGAAGTCGCCGCGGCCGATGTACTGGTCGAGCTCGCGGCGAAAGTTGTCGCGCGTGAGCGGCAGGACCACGAATTTCACGCCATAGGATTCCGCGACTTTCCGGCCGCGATCGTCGCCGGTGACGATCGTGATGCGCTCTTTCGGGATTCCAATGTGGCGCAACACGAGCGGCAGCGTGCCCTGGCCGATGCTGCCAAAGCCGATGAAGACGATGCGTCCCGGAAACTCGATGTGAATCTTAGGCATGGACATGAAAAATTGACCCCGTGCAAATCAGGGCGTGAGGGTATCAACCATCATCCGGTGTTGCCACCCGACGCCGGCCGAGAAGAGGACGGTGTCAGCCAGTCTGTTGTGAGGTAAGGGCGTCGCGCCAGTGCGGCGGATAAGTGCGCGGGTAACCTGGCAGCGACTCGACGCGCTGCAGCCATCGCCCGAGCGCCGGATAATTCGCATCCACCGGCAGAAAGCGCGACGACAACTCGCGCGCTTCGGGCAGTGCCAGCGCGCGCAACAGCAGTTTGATGCCGGGATAGATCATGTAATCCGACGCGCCCGGTTTGTCGCCGACGATCCACGGCCCCTTGGAAAGCCGGCCTTCGATGGTGCGCGCTTCGCTGGCGATCATGTGCATCGCGTAAGTGCTGTCGTCGGAGCCCGGATCGCCGATGCGATTGAGCAGCGCGCGCGTGATGCGCAATACATACGGCTCGATGTAGGCCTGGAATTCACAACACACGCGCATGATGACCGCGCCTTCTTCGGGCGAGTCGCCGAACAGCGGCTTCGCGGGATATTTGCGATCGAGGTAGTACATGACCGCGAGCGACTCGAACACCACGTAGTCGCCGTCCTTGAGCGTAGGCACGCGGCCGCGCGGATTCATCGCCAGCATGTGCGGGGATTTCTGCTCCTGCATCGCGGTCTGCAACAGATGGCTGCGGTACTCGAGGCCCTTGTGTTCGAGCGCAAGCAGCACGCGCCACGAATATGGACTGCCGCTACCCCAGTAAACGTCGATGGCCATGAGTGATCCAGATTGTAAAATGCGGCATGCGCCATTTCACCACGCTCATCGACGCCAACACACTGTCAACGCAACTTTCGCGCGACGACCTGGTGCTGTTCGACTGCCGGTTCGATCTCGGCAACGTGCAGTGGGGCGAGACGGAATACGCCGCGGCGCATCTGCCCGGCGCACTTTATCTGCATCTCGATCGCGATCTTTCGGGCCCGATCACCCCGAGCAGCGGACGCCATCCGTTGCCGGATCCCGCGAAACTTGCGCAACGCCTGGGTGAGCTGGGCGTCGGCGCCGACAGCCAGGTCATCGCCTGCGACCAGGGCGGCAACAGCGCCTACGCGGCGCACTTCTGGTGGCTCGCGCGCTGGATCGGCATTCGCCACGTCGCCGTGCTCGACGGTGGCATGACGGCGTGGCGCGCAGCCGGACTGCCGCTCGAAAACACCGTGCGCAAGGCGCAACCCCGGAAACTTTCGGGGTCGGTCGACGCCGGGGCCTGGTTGACCAGCGATGAGGTCGACGACCTTCGGCGGCGTCCCGGAAATCTGCTCATCGATGCGCGCAGCGCCGAGCGCTTCGCCGGACGCAACGAGACTCTCGATCCGATCGCAGGCCATGTGCCGGGCGCGCGCAGTCGTCCATTTACCGGCAATCTTGCAGCCGACGGACGATTCCTGCCGCCGGAGGAGTTGCGCCAGCGTTTCGCGACGCTGCTCGGTTCGGTTCCGCCGACGGCGATCATTTCGATGTGCGGGTCAGGTGTCACCGCCTGCCACAACCTTCTCGCGCTGGAGCATGCGGGCCTTACGGGCGCGCGCCTCTATGCCGGATCCTGGAGCGAGTGGATTCGCGATCCGCGGCGGGCTGTCGCCACCGGCTCGTACTAGCGAGTCTTTCGTATTAATCCCGGGCGATTTGCTATCGTGCGCGCCAACGTGGCAGCCGAACCCAACCCTTCCGCCGCGAGCGATGCAGGCGCTCGCCGCTCCGAACGACCCATTCCCTGGTCGGTCGACGACTCCGCCGAGCTCTACCAGGTCAACGCCTGGGGCAAGGGCTACTTCTGCGTGAATCCCTCCGGCCACCTCGTGGTGCGCCCGGACATGAACGCCGAACGCGAGATCGATCTGTTCGACGTGATTCAGGGATTGAAGGAGCGCGAGCTCACGACGCCGGTCGTGGTCCGGTTCTCCGACATCCTCGCGCATCGCCTCAAGCATCTGCACGATGCCTTTGCGCAGGCGATCGCCGAGAACGACTACCAGAACCGCTACACCGCGGTATTTCCCATCAAGGTGAACCAGCAGCGCCTGGTGGTCGAAGAGGTGTACCGCTACGGCCGGCCTTTCGGCTTCGGACTCGAGGTGGGCAGCAAGCCGGAATTGCTGTCGGTCATGACGATGACCGCGGACTCGCCCGAGCGCCTCATCGTCTGCAACGGGTTCAAGGACGACAGTTACCTCGAAGCGGTGATCATCGCCACCAAGCTCGGCCGCACCATCATCCCGGTGGTCGAAAACTTCAGCGAGCTGCCGGCCATCCTCAAGATCGCCGCGAAATACAACGTGCGGCCGCGCATCGGCGTGCGCGTGAAGCTGGCGAGCGAAGGCTCGGGCAAGTGGCGCGACTCGGCCGGCGACAAATCGAAGTTCGGGCTGTTCATCACGGAAATTCTCGAGGCGGTGGAAATCCTGCGCGAGAAAGGCATGCTCGATTGCCTGCAGCTCGTGCACTGCCACCCGGGCAGCCAGCTCCAGGACATCCGCCGCGTCAAGGACGCGATCAACGAGCTCGCGCACGTCTATGCCGAGCTCAAGTTGTTAGGCGCGGGCCTGCAGTTCATCGACGTGGGCGGCGGCCTCGGCGTCGACTACGACGGCAGCGGCACCAACTTTTCCTCGTCGATGAACTACACGCTCAACGAGTATGCGAACGACGTGGTGTACCGCATCGCCAACGTCTGCAACACGCGCAAGATCGCGCATCCGATGATCGTCTCGGAATCGGGTCGGGCTATCGCGGCTCACCACAGCGTGCTCATTTTCAACACGCTCGGCAGCTCGGCGCTCGACCAGTTCAAGGTCACGGGCAAGGAAGACCAGGAAAGCGGTACCGCGTTGCCGCAGCCGGTACGCGACCTGCTGGATGCGTACCGCACGGTGACCGAGCGGCGCGTGGTCGAGTGCTATCACGACGCGCAGACCGCCCGCGACCAGGTGCTGCAGATGTTCAACCTGGGCCTGCTGTCGCTCGAGCAGCGCGGGCTCGCCGAGCGCCTCTACTGGGCCACCTGCGCCAAGGTGCGCGACCTCACGCGCAAGCTGGACGAAGTGCCCGAGGAGCTCGAAGAGCTCGAGTCCATCCTCTCCGATATCTATTTCTGCAATTTTTCCGTGTTCCAGTCGCTGCCCGACAGCTGGGCCATCGACCAGCTGTTTCCGATCATGCCCATCCATCGCCTGGGCGAGCGCCCGACGCGCAAAGGCGTGCTCGCCGATATCACCTGCGACTCGGACGGCAAGATCGACCGCTTCGTGAGCCAGCGGGATGTGAAGCGCACGCTCGAGCTGCATCCCATCACCGCGCAGGACGAGTACTACCTCGCCGCCTTCCTGGTCGGCGCTTACCAGGAGACGCTCGGCGACCTCCACAACCTGTTCGGCGACACCCACGTGGTGCACATCAAGTTCCACGACGACGGCGGCTGGTGGATCGAGGAAGTGGTCAAGGGCGACACTGCCAACAAAGTGCTCGAATACATGGAGTACGACGTCGCCGACCTCCACCCGGCGCTGGTTCGAGATTGCGAACGGGCGGTTCGCGAGGGCCGGATGTCGGTGGCCGAGGCACAAGGCATCAAGCGGTTCTATGAAGGCGAGCTCAACGGCTACGCCTATCTAGAGTGAACGTCCGACATAACACGAACGCGTCCCAAGGGAGCGGTACCAGCATGGCCGCTTCCATGCCCGAAATTGCCTGAAAACACCTGAAATTGGCCCGCGTCCGGGTTGCCGGCGCCTACCCACCCGAGCGTTGTTTACAGCTTCTCAAACCGAGGAGTAGCATCGTCCGCGTTCGCTGCGTCTAACGGTTTTATCCCCTGAAGTCCACGAACTACGGTGCAGGCCGCCATGACCTGTGTTCAATTTTCCGCGGTACATGCAGGGGACCGCATCTCCTGCCGCTGTCCGCTTTCTGAGCGAGAAGTCTGGGATGACGACGATCTACGTGGGCAATCTGCCCTTCTCCGCGACCGAGCAAGACATCAAGGTGCTCTTCGAGCGCCATGGCAAGGTCGATTCGGTAAAGATGATCAACGACCGCGAAACGGGCAAGCCGCGTGGCTTCGGTTTCGTTGAGATGGGCTCCGGCGAAGCACAAGCCGCGATCCAGGGTCTCAATGGATACCAGATGA
>DASYKM010000265.1:0-6094 GCA_035995425.1 Steroidobacteraceae bacterium | reverse complement strand
GGCTCGGCCGGCAGGGGATCGGGCAGCAGGTCGTTGAAAAGCTCCATGGCCGATATGTTATCCGTGACGCGGCAGCCTTGCAGTCGTGCTTCGCAGCCGATAAAAGCTAGCTCGGTATTCGTAAACAGGGCAATCCATGACCTCGCTAGAAGACCTGCGCCGGCGGATCAACGACCTCGACCGTCAGATCCTCGAGCTGGTCGGCAAACGCCAGGAAACCAGCCGCGAGGTGGCGCGCGCCAAACGCGCCACCGGCCATGCCACGCGTGACTACAACCGCGAGCGCGAAGTGCTGCTCGCGGCGCGCGAGGCGGCCAAGGCTTACGGCGTTTCGCCCCAGGTGGCGGAGGACATCCTGCGCCTGCTGATCCGTTCCTCTCTAACTACCCAGGAGCAGGCGAGCGTCGCGGCGCAGGGCGCCGGCAGCGGCCGCACGGCCCTGGTCGTCGGCGGCGCCGGCAAGATGGGCCGCTGGTTCGCCGAGTTCCTCGCTTCGCAGGGCTTCGCCGTCGAGATCGCCGATCCGGGCGGTGCGCCACCCGGATTCGCACACCTCGCCGACTGGCGCAGCTCGCCGCTGAATCAGGATTTCATCGTCATTGCCACGCCGCTCGGCGTCACCGACAAGATCCTGCGCGAGCTCGCGATGCGCCGCCCCAAGGGCGTGATATTCGACGTCGGTTCGCTCAAGTCTCCGCTGCGCGCCGGGCTCAACGCGCTCAAGTCGCACGGCTGCCGCGTGACCTCACTGCATCCCATGTTCGGGCCCGACACCGAGTTGCTCTCCGGCCGGCACGTCATTTTCGTCGACGCGGGCTCGAGCGAGGCGACCCAGGCGGCGCGCGAACTGTTTGCTTCGACCATGGTGGAGCAGGTGGTCATGTCGCTCGACGAGCACGACCGGCTCATCGCCTACGTGCTCGGCCTCTCGCACGCGCTCAATATCGCGTTTTTCACCGCGCTCGCGGAAAGCGGCGAGGCGGCTCCAAGGCTCGCCAGGCTGTCGTCGACCACGTTCGACTCGCAGCTCGACGTGGCGTCGCGCGTCGCGCAGGAGAGCCCGGAGTTGTACTACGAAATCCAGAGCCTCAACGATTACGGTTCCGAATCGCTCGAAGCGCTGGCGCAGGCGGTGGAGCGGCTGCGCACCGCGGTGATTTCACAGGATTTCGAGGCGTTTGCCACGCTCATGAGACGCGGGCGCGAATACCTGGAAGACCGGCGCTCGGTTGCCGAGCGGCGTGCATGAGCGTGAGCTCGCGCGATCCGTACGCGGGTTCGGAAGAAGAGCTGCGCGAGCGCCTGCGCATGCTCACCGACGAGGTGGCGCGCAACGAGCTGTTGCTGCGCAAGACGCAGGAGCGCGAGATCGAGCTGTTGCGCGCGCATTCACTCGGCGAGCTTTTCGATCGCATCGTCTCGGGATTGCGCGATGCCTATGCGCTCGATTTCGTGACCTTGTCGCTGTTCGATCCGCAACATGAGCTGCGGCACCTCTCGGGAAACGAAAACCTGTCGAGTACGGTCATCGAGGAAGTGCGTTTCATCGACGCGGTGTCGCCGCTGGCCCCGAAGCTGGCGCAGTTCGATCGCCCCTGGCTCGGGCCATACAATGCCGCCGATCACGAGCTGTTGGTGTCACCGTCGGTCAAGCAGGGCAGCATCGCGCTGATTCCCCTGCCGCGCGACAACCGCGCGATTGGCGTGGTCACGTTCGGCAGCCGCGATCCGCGACGCTTCACCGGCGACCTGGCCGCGGATTTTCTCGCGCACCTGGGCGTCATCGTGGCGATCAGCCTCGAGAACGCGGTGAATCGCGCGCGGCTGGTGCGCAGCGGCGTCACCGATTTTCTGACCGGCTGGCACAACCGGCGCTATTTCCACAATCGCCTGCGCGAAGAGCTGGCGCGCGCCGAGCGAACCGGCAAGCCGCTCGCCTGCCTCATGATCGACATCGACAACTTCAAGGAGATCAACGATCGCTTTGGTCACCTTGCCGGGGACGAAGCTCTCAAGGAAGTCGCGCGGCGTGCCGAGGCGGAGATCCGGGCCGGCGATACCGGCGCGCGCTTTGGTGGCGATGAGTTCGCGATCCTGCTGGCCGGCGCGGAAATCGTGCACGCGATAAAACTGGCGGAACGTGTTCACCACGGGGTGGGTTCGACACCGATTCGGGTTCACGGCGGCGCGCACGTCACGGTGACCCTGTCCATCGGGGTCGCCACCGCGCGGCCCCAGCCGCGTTCGCACGACTACAAGGCGCTGGCCGAGCGGCTCATCGCCGAAGCGGATGCCGCGCTGTACCGGGCCAAGAGCGCCGGGCGCAATCGCGTCGAGACCTCGACGCACGTCATCGGCTAGCAGGCTAGTTTCGCGGGCCTTCGAGGCGGCGAAGCAGCACGAGAAACATCGGTACGCCTAACAACGCCATGATGGCGCCAACCGGCAGCTGGCGCGGCGCGGCTGCCGTGCGCGCCACCAGGTCGGCCGCGGCTAACAAAGTGCCGCCGGCGAGAGCCGCGGCGGGCACCACCACGCGATGCGCTGCGGTCCCGAAGGCGAGCCGCACCAGGTGCGGAATGACCATGCCGATGAAGCCGATGGTGCCGCCCTGGATCACCGCGCCGGCGGTCAGCAGGCCGGCGAGCACCACGATGACTATTCGCCAGCGCGTGAGGTCGAGACCCAGGCTCTGGGCCGTGGTTTCGCCGGTGGCGAGCACATCGAGTGGCCGCGCGATCAGCGCGACCGCGGCGGTAGCTAACAAGGCGGCGACCAGCATGATCCATGGATGCGCCGCCCAGCCGAGGTCGCCCGCCAGCCAGAACATCATGCCGCGCAGCTGGCCGTTGTCGGCGAGCACCAATACCAGCGTCACCAGGGCACCGCAGGCGCTCGCCACCACCACGCCGGTGAGCAGCACGCGTACAGTGGCGCCACCGCGCGCCAGCGCCAGGACCAGGAAGGTGGCCGCCATGGCGCCCATGGCCGCGGAGCACTGCACGGCCCACAGCGACGCACCCAGCATCAGGGCAAACAAGGCGCCAACCGATGAACCACCGGAAACACCGAGCACGTACGAATCCGCGAGTGGATTGCGGAACAGCGCCTGCAGCAGTACTCCGGCGAGCGCCAGCAGGGCGCCAATGGTGAACGCCGACAACAATCGCGGAGCGCGAAGTTCCAGCACGACGGTGCGCGCCGGCTCGGACATGTCGCCGAGCAGTGCCTGGAGAGCCGGACGCACGCCGATGTCGGTTGATCCGGCGATCAGCGCGAGGCAAGCGACCATGGCGGCGAGCACGATCAGCAGGACGAAGCGCAGGTTTGCAGGCGGACGAGGAGTCACGGCTCATTGTCCGATAAAAAGAGAGAGACGCTGCACAGGTTTCATGATCGCGCCCGTGAAATCCGCGCGACGTCTCCTTACTGCCTTGTTCGGCTGCGTGCCACCCGGTAAAACGTGCGTAATGAGCGACTGGATCGATTCGCAAGGTTATCGAGCCAATGTCGGCATCGTCCTGATGCGTGACAACGGCGAGGTTTTCCTTGGCCAGCGCACCGGCGGTCGCGGCTGGCAATTCCCGCAAGGCGGCGTACGCCAGGGGGAGATGCTCGAGCAGGCGCTGTATCGGGAGCTGCACGAAGAGATCGGACTCGAGCAGCAGCAGGTGACGCTGGTCGGTTCGACCGCTGACTGGATTCGCTATCGCCTGCCGAAGCGCTATGTGCGCCGCGGGCGTGGTCCCACGTGCATCGGCCAGAAACAGCGCTGGTTCCTGCTCCGCCTCGCGGTGCCGGAAGGCGACGCCGAATTCAGTTTCACGCGCACCAACGAGCCGGAATTCGACGGCTGGCGCTGGGCAAACTACTGGGATCCGGTCCGCGAAGTGATCTACTTCAAGCGGCCCGTGTACGTGAGCATGTTGACCGAGCTCGCGTCCGCGGCATTTCCGGGCGGTCCGCCGCCCTTGCCCGAATGGTGGCAGACAGAAATCGCCGCGACCGCGGAAGGCTAGCGTTCAATGCCCGGCCTTCCGCCAAAACTCGTCGTCACCACCTACGCGCCCACGCGCCGCTGGATCACCATCGTGGTGCTCGTCCTGATCGTCGCCGCGGGCGTGTATGGCATGTTCGAATTCGGCAGATTCCGTGCCGGTTACGACGTGGTCGCCGGACTCAAGCAGCGCACGGAATTGCGCGGCGAAATAACCGCCCAGGAGTCGACGATTTCCGACCTGCGCGCCAAGGTGGCGCAGCTGGAATCCTCCACCGTAGGGCAGACCCGGGAGCGTGAGGAGGTGCAGCGCACGATCGGCGAGCTGCAGGCCCAGGTGGCCCGGGCGAACCAGGAACTGGCCTTTTTCCGGGGTATAGTCACGCAAAATGCGAACTCTGCCGAGGTAAAAATCCAGCAGGCGCGTATGGTGGCCACGGCCACGGCAAACAAGTTTCGCGTCCTCGTCACGTTGGTCCAGCCCATGAAGCCGGATTCCGTGGTGAGCGGCGTGGTTGTCCTGTCAGTCGATGGCGAGGTCGATGGCAAGCCCGGGCGTGCGGATTTCGCGACACTCTCGGGCGGCAAACGACGTGAGATACCCTTCACCTTTCGATATCTCGAGAACATTGAAGAGGAAATCACCATGCCTCCCGGCATGAAACCCGAACAGCTTCTCGTCGAGGTCCGGTCCAACCGGCGCGGATCGGCGCCGGTGCAGCAGTCGTACGTGTGGAGCGTCGATCCGCAGTGAGCGGAGCGCGGGAGAGGTCAATGTTCGGTCGTCGCAAGCAGACATCCACTCGAATCGACACGCTTCTCGGCAAGGCTGCCACGCTCAATGGCGATCTCGAATTCGCCGGCGGCCTGCATCTCGACGGTCGCGTGAACGGCAACGTGCGCAGCAGTGCGGAAGATGGTGGCGCGTTGTCGGTGAGCGAGAGCGGCTTCATCGAGGGCAACGTCGAGGTCACCAACATCGTCATGAATGGCACGGTCAATGGCGACATGCACGCGCGCGAGCGCCTGCAGCTCGGCGGCAAGGCTCGAGTCAACGGCAATGTTCATTACGGCGTTATTGAAATGGCGCCCGGCGCCGTCATAACCGGGAAGCTGGTGCCCCTCAACAAGGCCCCGGCGGCCGACTCCCCCGAACCCGAGCCGGAGTCCATCCCCGCGGTTGCGGCGGCAAAATCCGGCGCGTAGTGTGCACTCCATGACTGAAACTGCCACAGAGACACTGACATTCACCGACGCCGCTGCCCGCAAGGTCGGCGACCTGATCCGCGGCGAAGGCAACCCGAACCTCAAGCTGCGCGTCTTCGTCCAGGGCGGCGGTTGCTCGGGGATGCAGTACGGCTTCGAGTTTGATGAGCAGGAACAGGACGGCGACACCTGCGTCGAGAATCTCGGCGTGAAGTTGCTCATCGATCCGATGAGCGTGCAGTACCTGACCGGCGCGGAGATCGACTATCGCGAGGGCCTCGACGGCGCGCAGTTCGTGATCCGCAATCCGAACGCGCAGACCACCTGCGGCTGCGGCTCTTCCTTCTCCGCCTGACGCCAGAGCTTTGACGCGACGCGCTCCGAAGTCCGTCCCCGACGTACTTGCCGCGGTCGATCTCGGTTCCAACAGCTTCCACATGGTGGTCGCGCGATACACGCACGGCCAGTTGGTCATTCTCGACCGGCTTCGTGAGATGGTGCGGCTGGGCGCCGGCCTCGAGATCGATGGCCGTTTGAACAAAGAGGTCGCGGCTCGCGCGCTGTCCTGCCTCGAGCGATTCGGACAACGCCTGCGCGACATGCGGCCCGACAGCGTGCGCGTCGTGGGCACCAACGTTTTCCGGCGCGCGAAAAAGAAAGAAGCTTTCGTCGAGCGGGCGCGCGAAGCCATCGGCCACCCCATCGAAATCGTCTCCGGTATCGAAGAGGCGCGACTCATCTATTCGGGAGTGGCGCACACCATGTCGGCGGGCACCGGCCGACGCCTGGTGTGCGACATCGGCGGCGGCAGCACCGAGATAGTCATCGGCGAGGGATTGGAGCCGCTCGAGCTCGAAAGCCTGCAGATCGGCTGCGTGCGACTCAGCGAGG
>DASYKM010000264.1:0-12197 GCA_035995425.1 Steroidobacteraceae bacterium | reverse complement strand
ATCATCCCCCGTGCCGAACATTCCATATCGCGTGCCGCGATTTCTCCCAATGCGCTGCGTGTGTTGTACCGGCTGCGCGAGGCGGGCTACGAAGCCTTTCTCGTAGGCGGATGTGTCCGCGATCTGCTGATCGGCATCACGCCGAAAGATTTCGACATCGCCACGAGCGCGCTGCCCGAAGAAGTCAAACGCACCTTCCGCAACTGCCGGCTCATCGGCCGGCGCTTCCGGCTGGCGCACGTGTTCTTCGGCCGCGAGATCATCGAAGTCGCGACGTTTCGCGCCATGAGCGCGCCGGAGGTCGGTGAGGAAATTCCCGAACCCGCGGCCGCCGATCTCGATGACGACGTGGACGACGAGCTCATCGACGACGTCGATGACGACGAAGATGCGATCGACGAGAGCGTGGTGCTCGCCGAGGCCGGTCCGCATCAGACGGGGTTTCACCGCAACTCTCCGCAGCGCGAGCGCGATCGCTCACGGCACGCCGGTGCCGGCAATGACGATGACGACGAGGATCGCGTCACCGACGAGCACGGCCGCATCCTGCGCGACAACGCCTACGGCAACATCGACGACGACGTGTGGCGCCGCGATTTCACCGCGAACGCGCTGTACTACAACATCGCCGACTTCTCGATCTGGGACTATGCCGGCGGTGTGGAAGACATCGTCGCCCGGCGCCTGAAGCTCATCGGCGATCCGGCCACGCGTTACCGCGAAGATCCGGTGCGCATGCTGCGCGCGGCGCGCTTCGAGGCGAAACTGGGCTTCACGCTCGACGGCGAGACCGGCACGCTGATCGCAAGCTTGCGCGAGTTGTTAGGCAGCGTGCCGCCGGCGCGGCTGTTCGACGAGACGCTCAAGCTGTTCCTCACCGGTCACGGGGCGATGAGCCTGGTGGTGCTGCAGCGGCACGGTCTGCTGGGCGAGCTGCTGCCGTCGGTGGCCGGTTATCTCAACCGGAATCCCGATGGCGCGGTGGCGCGGCTGTTGCGCCAGGGGCTGGTCAACACCGATCAGCGCGTGGCGGCCGGCAAGCCGGTCACTCCCACCTTTCTGTTCGCGCTGCTGTTGTACGGGCCGATCGCCGAGATCATCGAGAAGCAGCCGCAGGAAAAATGGCACGACATCGGCACCATCGTCGACGCGGTCGACCGCGCCGCGCGCCAGGCGCAGGGGCGGATCAGCATTCCCAAGCGCTTCTCGCTCGGCGTGCGCGAAATGTTCGCCGCGCAACCGCGCCTCGAACAACCGCGCGGCCGGCGCGCGCTGCGCATGCTCGAGCAGCCGCGTTTTCGCGCCGGCTTCGACCTGCTGCTGCTGCGCGCCGACATGGGTCTGGCCTCGCGCGAGCTGGCGGACTGGTGGACCCGGCTGCAGGAAGTCTCGCAGACCGACCGCGATCGCATGGCCGATGCACTGACGCCGCAGCAGCGTCCGGCCGGCGAGGGCGGCGCGGCACGTCGCGGTCCGCGTCGTCGACGACGCGGTGGGCGGGGGCGCGCACCCGCGGCCCCATGAATGCCGCCGCGTCCGAGGTTGCATTGACCCCGAACGAGAACGCGGCTCGCTGGCTGCCCGCCTACGTCGGCGTGGGCAGCAATCTCGCCGAGCCGGCGCTGCAGGTGACGCGCGCCTTGCAGGCGTTGCGCGGCCTGCCGCGCAGCCGCCTGGTAGTTAGCTCGCCGCTCTATCGCACGCAACCGCTGGGCGAGGTGGCGCAGCCGGCATTCGTCAATGCGGTGGCCGGGCTGCTCACGCAGTCGACGCCCGACGACCTGCTGACGGCACTGCGCGCGCTCGAGCGCGAGCTCGGCCGCGAGCCGCCGCGCGAGCGCTGGGGCCCGCGGCTCATCGATCTCGACCTGCTGGTGGTTGGCCGCGAGACCCGCGCCACTGATGCGTTGACGCTGCCGCATCCGGGCATCGCCGCGCGCGATTTCGTCCTCTATCCACTGGCCGACATTGCTCCCGACCTGGAAGTGCCGGGCGTGGGACGGGTCGGCGCGCTGCGCGCGCGCGTGGCGAACCGCGGCATCGAGCGACTGTGAGCACTCCGGACACGGAAGCATCGGCGGCAGCGCCAGGCAGCGCGGCCGCGCGCGGCGGCGGTGCCGATGCGCTGGCGCAGCGCTACATCGTGATCGAAGGTCCCATCGGTGTCGGCAAGACCAGCCTGGCGAAAAAGCTCGCGGAGAGCCTCGAGGCGGAGCTGGTGCTCGAGCAGGACGCGCAGAATCCGTTCCTCGAGCGCTTCTATCGCAATCAGAAATCGGGCGCCCTGCCGGCGCAGCTCTTTTTCCTGTTCCAGCGTGCGCAGCAGCTCGGCACGCTCAAACAGCAGGACATGTTTGCGCCGCGCCGCGTCGCCGACTATCTATTCGAAAAGGACCGGCTGTTCGCGGGCCTGACGCTCGACGCCGCCGAGATGGCCCTGTACGAGCAGGTGGCGTCGCGCCTGGCCGTCGATCCGCCCAAGCCGGACCTGGTGGTCTATCTCCAGGCTCCGGTGGAGACGCTGTTGCAGCGCATCGCCAAGCGCGGCATCTCCTATGAAAGCAGCATCGACGCCGCCTATCTCGCGCGGCTCAACGATGCCTATGCGCGTTTCTTTCATGAATTCGACCAGTCGCCGCTGCTCATCGTGAATGCCGCCAACATCGATCCGGTGCAGAACCAGGGCGACTACGACGAGCTGGTGGGTGCGATACGCCGCATGAAGAAAGGGCGCATGTATTACAACCCGCTGCGCCACGGTACTATTTGACGCGATTGCTGAGGGGCCTTCTTGTACACACATCTCGAACAACGCGATTCGACGCGGCCACCGGTGTCGCTGGGCACGCTCGACCGGATGAAGCGCGAGCGCGAGAAGATCGCCTGCATCACCTGTTACGACGCGAGTTTCGCGGTGTTGTGCGACAACGCCGACGCCGACCTGGTGCTGGTCGGCGACTCGTTGGGCATGGTGCTGCAGGGTCACGACACCACCGTGCCCGTGACCATGGATGACATCGTCTATCACTGCAAAGCGGTGGCGCGCGGACTGCATCGGCCGTTCCTGGTCGCCGACCTGCCGTTCGCGAGCTACCCGACCGCCGACATCGCGCTGGCGAATTCCGTGCGTCTCATGCAGGAGGGCGGCGCGGAGATGGTCAAGCTCGAAAGCGGCCTGGGGCAACTCGAGATCGTCGAATTCCTCGCGCGCCACGACATCGCCGTGTGTGCGCACCTGGGTCTCAAGCCGCAGTCGGTGCACAAGACCGGCGGCTTCAAGGTGCAGGGGCGCGACGATGCGGCCGCGAAACGCATGCTCGACAGCGCCAAGGCGCTCGAATCCGCCGGCGCCGACATCGTGCTGCTCGAATGCATTCCCTCGGAGCTCGGCAAGAAGATCACCGATGCCCTGGAAGTGCCGGTCATCGGCATCGGCGCGGGCCCCGACACCGACGGGCAGATACTGGTGCTCTATGACGTGCTCGACATCACTTCGGGCCGCAAGCCGCGCTTCGTGAAGAATTTCATGGACGGTGCCGGTTCCAATCTCGAAGCGCTCAAGCGCTACGTCGAGGCGGTGAAGAAGAAAACCTATCCCGCGCCCGAGCACGAGTTCCATGCTTGAGGCCCGTCGCGAATCCATGCTGACCGTCACCACCATCGCCCAGGTGCGCGCGCAGGTCTCGCGCTGGCACGCGGCCGGAGAGCGCGTGGTGTTCGTGCCGACGATGGGCAATCTGCACGCCGGGCATGTGAGCCTCATCGAGGCCGCGCGCCGCCACGGCAAACGCTTCGTCGCCAGCATCTTCGTGAATCCGATGCAGTTCGGTCCCAACGAGGATTTTGCGCACTATCCGCGCACCCCCGCGCAGGACTCGAAGATGCTCGAGGACGCGGGCTGCGATCTCATGTTCATGCCCGACGTCGGCGAGATCTATCCGAATGGCGCCGCGCACGCGACGCGCGTCGAAGTGCCCGGCATCTCCAACATCCTGTGTGGCGAATTCCGTCCCGGGCATTTCGAAGGTGTGGCGACCGTCGTCGCCAAGCTGTTCAACATCGTCGATCCGGACGTGGCGATCTTCGGCGAGAAAGACTTCCAGCAGCTCACGGTGATCCGCCGCATGGTCGCCGACCTGTGCATGCGCGTGGAGATCGTCGGCGCGCCGACGGTACGCGAGGCTGATGGGCTCGCCATGAGCTCGCGCAACCAGTACCTCGACCAGGCGCAGCGCAAGCTGGCGCCGTCCATCTACCTTCAGCTGAAGCAAGCCGTCGCGGCGCTGCAGGCAGGCTCGCGCGACTACGCGAAGCTCGAAGCAGCCGGGCGCGCCGCGCTCGACGACGCCGGGTTTCGCACTGATTATTTCAGTGTGCGTGACGCAAAATCGCTGGCGCCGGCGACGCCGGATACCCATCACTTCGTCGTCCTGACTGCCTCGCGTCTCGGTAAGGCGCGCCTCATCGACAACGTCCAGTTCACAGCGCGTTAGAGATCACTCTTGCCGGACCGGGAAGATACCGTGGTCCAGACGCGAAGCCGTCACTGCCCCGCCTGCGGCGCGCCAACAGTGAGACTGCCGGTATTCACGAAGCGCCGGCGCGATCCTTTGACCTGCACGAACTGCGGTGTCCGTCTCGAGCGCGTGCTGCCGGGCGTGCCTTACTACACGCTCTCGTTCGTCAGCGCGTTGTTGGTCGAAGCCGCCGCTCCCGCCGCCCTGTTTCTGGCGCTTTTCAACCAATGGGCGTGGATAGCCGTGATCGTTTCCGTTCTCGTGGCCTTCAACCTCGCGGTGTCGGCCTTCCTGAATTCGCGCACGCGCGTGGAGTTCGTCGATCCGGCGGACGCGCGCAAGGACAAGCCCGGCCGCTGGTATCCCGAGTAGCCGGGAGCCCAGTCGTCGTCAGGCTCGGGCGGTGTGTTCCGCGCGCGCCCATGCCACGTGTTCCCGCACCAGCTCCGATGGATCATCGGCGCGCGCCGCCAACGCCGAGGTGTTGGCCGGTGTCGCTGGCGCGTTGCCCAGCGCGATGGCGATGTTGCGCAGCCAGCGCTCATAGCCGATCCGCCGGATGGCGGAACCCTCGGTGCGCTCGAGAAACTCAGCTTCGCTCCACGCGAACAAGTCGCTCAGGCGTGAAGCATCGAGCTTGTGCCGCGTCTTGAAATCCGGATGCGCGGCGGCGCGCGCGAACTTGTTCCACGGGCACACCAGCTGACAGTCGTCGCAGCCGTAGATGCGGTTGCCCATCATGCGGCGCAGCTCCGTCGGAATCGCGCCGTGCAGCTCGATGGTCAGATACGAGATGCAACGCCGCGCGTCGAGTTGATAGGGCGCGGTGATCGCACCGGTGGGGCAGGCCGGAATGCACGCCGAGCAGGTGCCACAGTGCGCGGTCGCGGTTTCGTCCGTCGGCAACGGCAGGTCGGTGAGTATCTCGCCGATGAAGAAATACGAGCCGGCGTCGCGCGCGATGAGGTTGGTGTGCTTGCCTATCCACCCGAGTCCCGCGTTGCGCGCCAGTGCTTTCTCGAGCACCGGTCCGGAGTCCACGAACACGCGATAACCCATCGGCCCGATGCGTTCGACAATGTCGTCAGCGAGTCCCTGCAGGGCGTTGCGCAGCACCTTGTGGTAGTCGCGCCCCAGCGCGTAGCGCGACACGTACGCCGCGTCGGGATCCTGCAAGACCTCCCCGGCATCGCGCGCGTCCGCCGGCCAGTAGTTCATCCGCGCCGACATCACACGGACCGTGCCGGGCACCAGTTCTTCCGCGTGGGTGCGGCGCGAGCCATGTTTGGCCATGTAGCCCATCTCGCCGTGCTTGCCGGCATCGAGCCAGCGCTGCAGGTGCGCGGCGTCGGCCGGGATCGCGACCTCGCTCACGCCGAGGCCGTCGAATCCTCGTTCCCGGGCGAGCGCCAGGAGCGAACTCTTGAGCTCGGGCAACGACGTGGGAGTTTCGATGGCGGCAGTCACGCCGCCAGTATAATTCGCGCCATGAACCGGCCGACCGCCATCTACTCCGCCGCGCAGGTGCGCGCCCTCGATGCCTGGGAAATCGAAAAGCGTCGCGTGCCGGGCTTCACCTTGATGACCCGGGCGGCGGAAGGCGCGCTCAAGATCATCCGCGCCCGCTGGCCGCAGGCGAAGCGACTGGCGGTGGTCTGCGGCGCCGGCAACAACGGCGGCGATGGCTACGTGCTGGCGCGCCTGGCGCGCGCCGCGGGGCTGGAGGCGCTGGTGTTGGCCGCTGTGCCGCCCGACAGGTTGGGCGGCGATGCGCGCCGCGCGCAGGAAGAGTGGCTGGCCGTGGGTGGCAGTGCGCATCCGTTCGCGGCGGACGCGCTCTCCGGCAGCGATCTCGTCGTCGATGCCTTGTTAGGCATCGGACTCGCGGGCGCGCCGCGCCCGGAGACCCTGGTGGTGATCCGCGCCATCAACGCGGCGAAGCGTCCGGTCCTCGCGCTCGACATTCCGTCGGGAGTGAACGCCGACAGTGGCGCGGTATACGAGGCCGCGGTGCGTGCGGAATTGACCCTGAGCTTCGTGGCCCTCAAATCGGGGTTGTTCCTGGGCGCCGGGCCCGAGCACGCCGGCGTGGTGCTGCTCGACGACCTGGGTGTGGTGGCACCCGCGCACCCGCAATTCACACCGCTCATGCGCCGCATCGATCAGGGCGAGCTTGCGGCGGGTCTGCCGCGCCGCGCGCGCGAGGCGCACAAGGGCTCGAACGGACGGGTGCTCGTCATTGGTGGTGGCGCCGGCATGCCGGGCGCGCTTCGCCTCGCCGGGGAGGCTGCGCTGCGCGCCGGCGCCGGGCTGGTCACGGTCGCCGGGGCTGCGGAAAACCTGGTGCCGGTCAGCGCCACGCGGCCCGAGCTCATCTATCTACCCGTTGCCTACGATACCGCGCTCGATGAGGCCATCGCCGCAGCCGACGTGCTGGCGATAGGCCCCGGTCTCGGCACCGGCACCTGGGCGCAGCGGCTCTGGGCGGCCGTGCGCGCCACCTCGGGCACACCCGCGGTGGTGGACGCCGACGCGCTGAATCTGCTGGCGTCGAGCCCGGCAAAGCTGCCGCCCGACTGGATCATCACGCCGCATCCGGGCGAGGCCGCAAGATTGTTAGGCGTCGACGCGGGCGCGGTGCAGGCCGACCGCCTGGGCGCGGCCCGCGAGCTGCATTCACGTTATGGCGCGGTCACCGTGCTCAAGGGCGCGGGCACGCTGGTGGCGAGCGGCCCGGCCGGTGCGGTCGAGCTCGCGATCTGCGAGCGCGGCAATCCCGGCATGGCCACCGCCGGCATGGGCGATGTGCTCACCGGCGTCATCGCCGGATTGCGGGCGCAATGCGCCGACAGCGTGCTCGCGGCGCGGGTCGGCGTGCTCGTGCACGCGCTGGCCGGCGATTCCGCGGCTCAGGGCGGACAGCGCGGCCTCATCGCCAGCGACGTCATCGCCGAGCTGCGCGGCTGGGTGAATCCGTGACCGCGGAGCCGGGCGTGTGGCTCACGCGCAGCGGCGAGCAAACGGAGGCGCTCGGCGCGCGATTGTTAGGTACGCCGCTGCCGCGCGGCGCGCCGTGCCGCGTGGTGGAGCTGCGCGGGGAACTCGGCGCGGGCAAGTCGACGTTCGCGCGTGGCGCGCTGCGTGCCCTGGGCGTGCAGGGCGTAATCAAGAGTCCGAGCTATACCCTGCTCGAAACCTACGAGCTGCCGGTCGCGCACGCCATCCATCTCGACTTGTACAGGCTGGTTGATCCGGCCGAACTCGAGCATCTGGGGCTTCCCGACTATCACCGGCCGGGTTTTCTGTGGCTCGTCGAATGGCCGGAACGCGGTGCCGGGCGACTGCCGGCGCCCGACCTGCGATTCGAGTTTTCGATCGAGCCGGAGGGGCATCGCATCGAGAGGATTGAATTCCTTGCGCCGAATAAGTAAATTGCGCCGTAGGTCAGGCGTTGAACTCCATGATGGGGAAGGGTTTTTTGGGGAAGCGACTCGGAGTTTGGTTCGCGCTGCTCGCATCCGTTGCGGGAGTCTCCGGGAATCTCGTCGCCGCCGAAATCCGCGATATCCGCGTTTCTGCCACGGAAACCGGCACGCGCGTGGTCCTCGATCTGTCCGGACCGGTCAAACACACGGCCTTCCTGTTAGACGATCCGGGTCGCGTGGTGCTCGACGTTTCCAGGTCTTCACTGAAGTCGAAAATGCCCGGAGCCGAAGGCGCGATCATCGCCGTGCGTTCGGGCAAGTTGCCGCACAACGGTCTGCGGCTGGTGTTTGAAGTCACGGGCGTCGTCACCATCCAGACCGCCGACGTATTGCCGGCGGGCGGTGCCGGGCACCGGCTCGTGCTCGATATCGTCAATTCCGCGATCGATGCCAGTGGCGCCAGGTCAGTGGCCGTGACGCCGGCCGCTCCCGCGGTGCCGGTGGCGATACGACCTGCGCATGCGCCGAGCGAATCGGGACGCGACATCGTGATTGCAGTCGATGCCGGCCACGGCGGCGTGGATCCCGGTGCTTCCGGTAAGCGTGGCACGCACGAGAAGGACGTGGTGCTCGAGATCGCCAAGGCGCTGGCCGCGCGCATCAACTCCGAGCCCGGCATGAAAGCGGTGCTGACCCGCGACGGCGACTATTTCATTTCCCTGCGCGAGCGAAACACGCGCGCGCGACGCGCCAAGGCGGACCTGTTCGTCTCGATCCACGCCGACGCAATCGCCAATCCCGACGTATCGGGCTCGTCGGTGTACGTGCTGTCCGATCGCGGCGCATCGAGCGAGGCCGCGCGCTGGCTGGCCGAGCGTGAGAACGCTGCCGACCTGAAGGGCGGCATCAAGCTGGACGACAAGGACGCGATGCTCGCCAACGTGCTCCTCGATCTGTCGCAGACCGCGAGCATCTCGGCGAGCATGGTGGCCGCGGACAACGTGCTGAAGTCCCTGGACCGCATCGGCGAAGTTCGCAAGCCCCGCGTGCAGCAGGCGGGCTTCGTGGTGCTCAAGTCGCCGGACATTCCGTCCATGCTGGTCGAAACCGCGTTCATTTCGAATCGCGAGGACGAGCGCAAGCTGTCGACGCCGGCGCATCGTTCCAAGCTCGCCAACGCCATCTTCGCGGGAATTGAGCAGTACTTTCAGGGCAATGCGCCCGATGGCACGCGCCTGGCGGCAAATCGGCGGAATGCCGGTACGGGCACGCAGATCGAACTGCGCAAGTAAAAGGGGACATTCCTATTTTCCGCCGCGGAAAATAGGAATGTCCCCTTTTACTTTAAACTGCGCGGCCTGACATCCGGGCCAGCCATGCCGATCCGCGTTCTCGACAATCAACTCATCGATCAGATCGCGGCCGGCGAGGTCATCGAGCGTCCGGCGTCGATCGTCAAGGAACTGGTGGAGAACAGTCTCGACGCCGGCGCGCAGAGCGTGGACGTCGAGATCGAGGCGGGCGGCGTGCGCCTGACCCGCGTGCGCGATGACGGCTCGGGAATTCCCGCCGCCGAGCTGCGGCTCGCCTTGTCGCGCCACGCCACCAGCAAGATCGCCCACGCCGACGATCTCGCCGCCATCACCACGCTCGGCTTCAGGGGCGAGGCGCTGCCGTCCATCGCCTCGGTATCGCGTTTTGAAATCACCTCGCGCCACGTGCACGAGGAGCGGGCTTCGAGCGTCAGCGTGGACGGCGGCAACGTGGGTGAGCTCGCGCCCGCCGCGCATCCGACCGGCACGACCATCGAAGTGCGCGACCTGTTCTTCAATCTGCCGGCACGACGCAAGTTCCTGCGCACCGAGGTCACCGAGCAGGGGCACATCGTGCGTCTGCTCGAGCGCCTGGCGCTGTCGCGCAACGACGTGGCGTTCCGGCTGCGCAGCGGTTCGCGTACTTTGTTAGATGTGCCGGCATTGTCCGCGACCGGCGGTGAAGCGGCGCGTCTCGGGCGCATCGTCGGCGCGGAGTTCGTCGAGCGCTCCATCCAGTTCGAACATTCCGCCGGCCCGGTACGTGTCTCGGGATGGATCGGCGCGCCCGCCGCGGCACGCGCCACCTCCGATCTGCAGTTCTGGTTCGTCAATGGCCGTTCGGTGCGCGACCGGCTGTTGATGAATGCGGTGCGCCTCGGGTATCGCGATGTGCTGTATTCCGGCCGCCAGCCGGCCTACGTGTTGTACCTCGACATCGACCCGACGCTCGTCGACGTGAACGCCCATCCGCAGAAGCTCGAAGTGCGTTTCCGTGACAGCCGCCAGATTCACGACTTCGTGTTCCGTGCCGTCGAACGCAAGCTCGCCGGTACGAAGCCTGGAATCAGCACCGTGCCGCCGGCGTATCAAACAAACGTCTATCAACCAGACATCCAGGGCACCGCGTCGATGGCGCTGCATTCTCCCGGCACGGCGATGCCGTCCGGCGTCTGGGCGATCGCCGACATGCTGCGCGGTTCGAGCAACGAGCCGTATCCACACGATCCGCTCTCGCGAGACGCACCGCCGCGCGATGGCGGACCGCAACCGCTGGGAGAGGCGCTGGCCCAGGTTCACGGCATCTACATCCTGGCGCAGAACAACCAGGGCCTGGTACTGGTCGACATGCACGCGGCGCACGAGCGGGTGTTGTACGAGCGGCTGAAATCCCAGACGGGAACCGTTGCCACGCAGATGCTGCTGGCGCCGGTCACGATCGAGATGAAGGTGGACGAGCTCGACGTGTTGATCAGTCAGCGTGAAGAGTGGCTGGCCGCGGGTTTCGATCTCGAGCGCCTCGCGCCCGGAACTCTCATCGTGCGTTCGGTGCCGGCGATGCTGCCGAACGAAGACATCGCCGCGCTGGTGCGCGAAGTGGTCAGTGACGTGACCGCGGACGGCGCCACGCACCATCTCGACAGCGCCACCGACCGGTTGTTAGGCACGATCGCCTGCCGCTCGGCGATCCATGCGCATCGCCGGCTCACGTTGCCGGAAATGAACGCGCTGTTGCGCCAGATGGAGCAGACGCCGCGCGCCGACCAGTGCAATCACGGCCGTCCGACCTGGACGCAGGTGAGCCTGGGCGAGCTCGATCGAATGTTCCTGCGTGGCCGCTAAGCTGCCGCCGATCGCCGTGCTCACCGGCCCGACCGGCACCGGCAAGAGCGACTTCGCGATGCGGCTCGCGCAGGAATTTCCCGTCGAGATCGTCAGTGTCGATTCCGCGCAGGTGTATCGCGGTCTCGATGTCGGCACCGCCAAACCGGACGCCGCGGCACGCGCGGCCGTCGCGCATCACCTCATCGACCTCATCGAGCCCACCGCGAGTTATTCGGCCGGTCAGTTCGTGCGGGATGCGGCGCGTGCCATCGCCGACATCGAAGCGCGCGGACGCGTGCCATTGCTGGTGGGCGGCACCATGCTGTACCTGCGCGCGCTCATCGGCGGCATCGCGACGATGCCGCAGGGAAGCGAGCAGATCCGCGCCGAGATCGACGCCGACGCGGAAACCCTGGGCTGGCCGGCGCTGCATGCGCGCCTGGCGGGCGTCGATCCGCGCGCCGCCGCCCGCATCCACCCGAACGATGCGCAGAGAATCCAGCGCGCACTCGAGGTGTACGTCGCGACCGGCGAGTCGATCTCGGTCCTGCACGCGCGCTCCCGGTCGCCGCTGGTGCGTGAGTTTCTTTGTGCGGCGCTGATCCCGCAGGATCGCGCCCGGCTCCACCAGGGCCTCGAGCAGCGCTTCGAATCGATGATGGCGGCGGGATTGCTCGACGAGGTACGCGGCTTGTTCGCGCGAGGTGATCTGACCACCGAACATCCGGCGATTCGTGCCGTCGGATATCGTCAACTTTGGTCGTATCTCGCGGGCGGATATTCGCTCGAAATCGCCGTGGCTCGCGCCGTGGCTGCAACGCGTCAGCTCGCCAAGAGGCAGATGACCTGGCTGCGTTCCATGCCCAACATTCGAGCGCTCGATCCCTATGATGCACAAAGCTTTGTAGGCATTCGCGACTCGCTTTCTGCCTCTTTTGAGTGACCCTTCGGCGTGTTACGGGTCGGAACCTGCGTGTTATGCTCGCCGCGGTCGGATTGCTTGAAAAATAAGGAGAACGCCCATGGCCAAGGGCCAGTCACTGCAGGACCCGTTTCTGAATACTTTGCGCAAGGAACGAATCCCGGTGTCGATCTATCTGGTGAATGGAATCAAGTTG
>DASYKM010000263.1:0-23413 GCA_035995425.1 Steroidobacteraceae bacterium | reverse complement strand
AGCAGAAACTTCTTCATGTACGTTCTCCGAGCAGATTGTCGTAAGCAGCGAGCAGGCGCGGCGCCTCGTGTTGCCACGAGAGCACGCGTTCGACGCGTTCGCGGCCGATGGCCCCCATGTGGATGCGCTGGCTCTCGTCGGCGAGCAGCGAAACCATCTTCTGGGCGAGATCGGCCACGTCATTGGGGCGCGCATACCAGGAAGCGTCGCCCGCCGACACGCGTCCTTCCGTCAGATCGAATTGCACCACCGGTTTGCCGAGCGCCATGTACTCCATGATCTTGTTCATCGTGGAGCGATCGTTCATGTCGTTGGCACGATCGGGATTCACGCAGATATCGGCGGTGTTGAGCATCTCGAGCAGCTCGGCGTCGGGCGCGCGGCCGGTGAAGGTCACGTACTCCGCCACGCCTAACTGCTTGGCCAGCTCGCGCATCGCCGGCAGCTCCGTGCCGCCGCCGACGAGACCGAACTGGATGTCGGTGCGTGAAAGGTGCTTTACGATGAATTGCACGGCCTGCAAGAGCAGGTCGATGCCCTCCTGCTTGCCCATGACGCCGACGTAGCCGACCAGGTAGCGCCGGCCCTTCTTGAGCGCGGGCACAGCCGGCACCTGCTTGATGCGCGTGAGGTCGGGCCCCGAGCGCACCACGAACACGTCCTTGGGATTCTTGCCACCGCGACCGATGGCGATGCGGCGATAGGACTCGTTGGTCGAGATCACGAGGTTGGCGGTCCTGAAGCTCATGCGCTCGAGCGCCACCAGCAGGCTGCGGCCAAAGCCGCGCTTGCCGAACTTCGCTTCGTAGAGCTCGGGATTGATGTCATGGTGATCGAATACATATTTCTTGCCGAACAGTTTGTAGAAAGCGCCGATGATGAAGATGGTGTCCGGCGGATTGCAGGCGTGGATGACGTCGAAGCCGCGTCCGAAGAAGATCTTCAACGACAGCCAGAATTCCATGGCGAGCGCCACGCTGTATTCGAGCGCGTAGCCCAGCGCGCCGTCCGCTTCCGCGGGCAGCCGGTGCCGGTGAATGTCGATGCCGTCGATCTGCTCGAAGCCTTTCTCGTACCCTGGCGCCTTCGGGCAGATGATGGAGACGAGGTACCCGGCCGCCGACAGCGTGCGCGCTTCCTGCCAGACGCGCCGATCGAACGGACACGGCAGGTTCTCGACGATGATGAGCACGCGCCGGCCCTTGCGGGTCTGCTCGATGGAGCGCGTGGTTGCCAACGTGGCGCTGCTGACGGATTCGGACACTCAACCTCCCGGAATGCTGGTAGTTAGCGGTTCACTCGAGCCAATCACTTGAGCCGCAGCACGAGCCGGCGCCGGGTGCGGTCATCCGGCTGCGGCTCGACGCTGAAGCCCATCGACATGGCGAGCATCTGCATGGGGCGGTTCGACCACATCATGTCGCCGACGAGTTGGGGCACTCCCACGCGCTTCGCGTGGCGCACCAGCGTCGACAGCAGAATTCGTCCGACCTGTTCCTCGCGATGCGTGCTGGCGACGGCGGTGCTGAATTTCGCGTACGCGTCGGTCGCCGGCGCGTAGGCGGCGACACCGATCACCCGATCGCCCGCGGCGGTCGCTTCGAGCGCGGCAAAACCAACCGCGGTGTCGCAGCCGCCGGCGATGACCCGCTCGAACAGCATGTCGCTCAGCTCGCGCAGGCCCGCGAGCTCACGGTCCGCCGTCGCCGCATCGAGCGCCAGCGCGAACTCGGCCAGCAGGCGCCGGTCGCCGGGGGAGACCTGCCGCACGCTGTAAGCCCGGCGCGAACGCGGCGTGTAGTACCAGCGCCGCGCGAGCCACGCGCCCGCGGTCGCATGCGAAATGCCTGGATGATTGGCGGCTGCAGTTCTTTGCATGGGAGGCAAGCGTCGCGCATTGCAAGCCGTCACGCCGTCGGACGTTGCGCGGTAACGCACTCCAAATCACCGGCAGCGATCACGCGCCGACGAATGCGATGCGGCGATGTCCGACAACATTTTCAGAGCTTGAGTCGCAGCAGCAGATCGAGATTCTTTTCGAATCCGGGCAGCGTCTGGCGCAACGCGCGCTTGAGCTCGGCATCGCCATGGCCGGCGAGCTGCGCGCGGTACTGCGCGACGGTGCTCTCATGCGAGGAGATCTGCGTGATGATGAAATTCGCGCCGGTTCGCGCCGCACTCGACGCGGGCAACGTGGAAGCTCGCGCCGGGTTGTCTGCCGGCAAACGCCAGCCCTTGCGTTTCGCGAGCGTCTCGAGCCGGTCGCGGGTGAGCTCGTTCTGCCGCGCGATTTTCACCGCGGCATCGCGCAGGCCGGCGTTCGCCACCGCCTGCTCGGCGTCACGGGCGTCCATCGCTCCCTGCCGCGCGCTCTCGATGGCACCGAGCACGAATGCCGGATCATCGGTGGCGGTGAGCGGCCGCGCGAACAATGGATCGGTGGGTTGTTCCTGTTGAACCGGGCGGTCCGCGACCGGATTCGCGTCCCGCTGCCGAGGCAACGTCGTCACCTCCGCGGGCGGATTGGCGAACAGCAGGATCAGTGCGATGGTTTCGATCATGGCTTGCGATGTGCCGGTCGCGGCACCGGCCGCACCGGCGGCCGCGACCCCGGCATTCCTTCTCTAACTACTAGTCGCGGCGCAGCAGCGCGGTGGCGATGAGCGCAACGGCGGCGCCGGCGGCGGCACCGTAGGCGATCGACTTCCACGGATTGGTCTGCACGTAAGTGTCGGTGGCCTTGGCGGCGTCGTTGGCGGCACCGCGGACTCGTGCGCCCGCGTCGGCCAGCTTCGCCTTGGCCTGACTGACCGTCCGCAGCACGCGCTGGCGAACCGCTTCAGCGGCGGCACCGCCCTCTTCACCGAGCGTCTTCAGCAGCTCCTCGGCCTGCGCGACGATGCGACTCAGCTCCACCACGGTGGATTCTGAATTGCGGGTACCATTTTCGAAACTTTTTGCCTGGGCAGTCATGAGCTCTTCCTCCGAAGGGTGATGGGCCGACGCACCTTAAGGCAGGTGCACCTGCGCACCTGTCAGTCGAAGCGTTGCATCTGCCGTCGTCCACGCGTCGAAGCCTGTGGGCGGCCACTGACAGCCGGAGGTCTGTCGCCTTTCAGCGTCGATTGCAGGATTAGTCGACGCGCGGTCGGCCGCGTCTGACGCTGCCTCCACGTCATGTCCGCGGGCGCGCAAAAGACCAGCGGCGCAGGATTCGACCCGACGAATGATTGCCATTCGAACCTTCAGGAGACGACAACGTGATGAAAGTAAACAGCAGCTGGACACTGGCAGTGACCGCAGCAGTGAGCGTGCTCGCGCTCGCCGGCTGCAACAAGCGCGAATCGACCAACGAAACGGCCAAGGACGTGGCCGAGGCTCGCCAGGACGCGAACCAGAACGTGGCCGAAGAGAAGCGGGAAGCTACCGACGTGGCGACCGAAGGCGCGGCAGACCGTGCGGCGGCCGAATACGACGTGGCCGTGGCGCAAGCCGATGGCCAGCGCAAGGTTGCCAAGGAGAAGTGCGAGACGCTGAGCAGCGATGCGCAGAAATCTTGCAAGGACCAGGCCGAGGCGACCTACGAGTCGGCGAAGGCACAGGCCCAGGCGACTCTCGACTCCGCCAAGAGCGCGGGCTCGGCTGCGCCGGCTCCGACGAATTGAGATTGACCGGATTGAGATCGACGATGGGCAGAAGCGCAATCGCGAGGGTGATGCCCACCTGCGAGACCGAGTGATCGTGATTGCGTGATGGACCGTCCGGCGGCGACTAACTATCGCCGCCGGACGGGTTGATAAGCGGAGGACTCATGAACAGAATTTACCTGGCGATACTCAGCCTCGCGATGACGACGCCCGGGTGGACCGTGAGCCTTCCGGTGCCGCAGCCGGTGGCCGCGCCCGCCGACGACGGCATCACACCCGCGGCGCTGAATCCGGCGGCCAACCTGGCCGCGGGCAGTGCCTCGCTGGTGCCGCTCATGGCGGCCGAGATGGAAGCGAACCATATCAACTACATCGACGCGGCGGCCAACCAGGATGGCGGCGCGGCGCAGAACCCCGACGACATCTCTTTCGTGAAGCAGGCCACCGAAAATGGCCGCAAGGAAGTCAACTCGGCGCGCGAGGCGTTGCCGCAGTTGAAGGAACCCGAATTGAAGCGCATCGCCGAGATGCTGGTCGCCGATCACACTGGCGCGAACACGCGGCTGGCGAAGCTCGCGGGCACCAAGGGCTGGCCCGTGCCGGCCCCGCAGGCATCCGCCCCGCCGCCGTCCGGCACGGCGAGCGGCAACTTCGATGCGGCCTGGACCGCGGAAATGATCGCGGGCCATGAACGCTCGATCGCGTTGTATCGCGCTCAGGCGCAGACCGGCGAGGACAAGGATCTGCGCAAGTACGCCAGCGACACCCTCCCGACCATCGAACACCATCTGGCCGAGCTCAGGAGATTGCAGAAATGACCAGCACCGACAGGAGCATGCTGACCATGAAGATAATCAAACTACTGGGGATTGCCGGTATCGCCGTTCTGGCTGCCTCGTTCATGGCGGCGCGCGGGCAGCGTCGCGACGAGGAGAATCGGCGCCTTCTCAACGAACGCCTCGAGAAGGAACGTTGGGAAAGTGAAGGCGGCGCCAGCCGTTCGGGCCCCGCCACGCAAAGCGCCGTCACCGCGCACTGAAAAAAAAGGGGACATTCCTGTTTTCCGGCATCGTGAGCGACGGCGGAAAACAGGAATGTCCCCTTTTTTTTCAGGCTGGCGGACCCTCAGGCGGCGGCGGCCGTTCAGCGGCGCTGCCGCGCTCGACAATGGTGACCATTGATCGCGGCTGCTGGATGTCCGCCCTGTCGAAGGCGTGCTTGAGCCGCAGCAGGTATTCGCGCTTGACGTTCGACTGTTCGAGCGCGCGCACCTTGAAGCGGGCGCGCAGCGTGATGCCGCGATCGTTCCACGACTCGATGCCGGCGATGTCCAGATCTTCGAGAATCCTCGGCCCGAACACCGAATTGGCGCGCATCTGCGCGCCGGTTTCACGCATGATGTCGATGACCGGCGCGATGTCCTGGTCGAGCGCAATCGTGACGTCGACCACCGCATAGGCGAAGGTACGGCTCGAGCTCGTGACCACGCCGATTTCGCCATTCGGCACGTAGTGCACGTTTCCCTCGTAGTCCCGCAGCTGCACGTAGCGCAGCGTCAGGTCTTCGACCAGGCCGCTCTTGCCGGCCACTTCCACCACGTCGCCCTGCCGTATCTGGTTTTCCGCCAGCAGAAAGAATCCGCGGAAGAAATCCTTGACCAGCGACTGCGCGCCGAATGCGATGGCGATGCCGGCGACACCGGCCGTGGCCAGGAACGGCAGGATCGAAATGCCCAGGGTATTGAAGATCGCGAGTGTCGCGATTCCGGTGATCAGGATCGTGGCCAGCTTGCGCAATACATTGCTGACCGTGGCGGCGCGTTTCTGCGCCTCGATGTCATGCGCGTGGCTGGCGGTGAACTTCTCGAGCCCGGAGATCAGCCGGCGCGCCAGATACACCAATATGAAGGTGACGACCAGAATCGCGGCGATGCGCGACCCCGCCTGAATCCAGTCCATCGCATTGAACCATTGGACGACTTTCTCTTCGTGGCCCATCGCTCGCTCCGTAATGCCTCCGCCCGGGAGGAAAGGCGCGCAAGGTAACGTAAATCGCCCCGCCCGCGCATGCGGCTCCTTCCTACAGCGGGCGGCTGCCGGGTCCGAACAACAGCGATCCCCACGGGATTCATGCTGTTATCGTGAATTCAGGGAAGCGAAGAATTTTTGTGATCTGGATGACGTCATTCGCGGCGTTGAGCGCCGCGGACGCCGGTCGGCCGGGGGAAGGCAGCATTGGCATGATGCGCGTGGCTCCTGAATTGCTCGAGCCCGATCGAGTCACCCTGCTCGACTGCCGCTATGACACTTCGCGGCGCGATGCCGAGCTGCGCTTCGAGAAACTCGTCCTTAGGCCCCAGGAAGACCTCGTGACGGCGGCTTCGCTTCGCTCGATCCCGGATTGCGAATCACGCTGATCTGGCCATCGCCTTCGAGATAGGCCGCTTTGACTTCGGCCATTTTCTCGATGCCCTGCTCGCGCGCAATTTCTCGTTGAGCTCGTCCATGGTGATGAACTGGCGCCGCATGTTGCGCCGCTGCGGCCCGCCGCTCTGAACCAGTGTGAGGATATCGGCGATTCCCACCGCGCCGACGTCCCGGCGCAGCACGAAGCGGAAGATCAGGAACAGCAGCCAGTAAACCAGCGAGCCGCGCAGCACGAGCTCCGCCATCGAAACGTGGACTTCGAACAAGTCCGCGATCACGAGGCTTTCGCTCCTGCCGCGCGGCGGTCTTTACTGGCCGGCTTTCAACGCACGCGGTTGCGTGAGATGAGATTGACGATAGCCAGCAGGATCACCGCTCCGAGGAACGACACCAGCAGACTGCCGATGCTGATGACTCCGGAGTTGATGGTCGGGGCGCCGAGGACCGGGCTCAGCAGCCACCCACCCAGCACTGCACCGACGATGCCGACCACCACATTCAGCACGATTCCCTGACTGCCGTCACGGCGCATGACGAGGCTCGCCAGCCAGCCGACGACTCCACCGATTACTAACCACAGAATGATTCCCATCGCTCTCTCCTTTGCGCGCTTTGTGCGCTGACCTAATTCATGCCCGCATGTCGATCGCGTTGATACGCATGCAACTTGTTGTAGAGGGTTTTCAGGCTGCACCCGAGCACGCCGGCCGCGCGCCGCTTGTCGCCGTCGAAATGCTTGAGCGTGGCGAGAATGAAGGTGCGCTCGATTTCATCGAGCGTGGCGCCGATCGGCAGATGGATCTGCTCGCCGTGCGCACCGGCCGCCTCGCCGCCGCCGCGCAACGTGGGCATTTCATCGTCACTCAGCGACAGTTCCCCGTCGCACAGGATGTACGCGCGTTCCACCGCATTGCGCAGCTCGCGCACGTTTCCAGGCCAGTGATGGCGCAGGAATCGCGCCCGCAGATCTTCCGACAGGCGCTTGCGGGTGCCGTTGTGCAGGTTGAGCTCAGCCAGGAAAAACTCCGCCAGCACGAGGATGTCCTCACCGCGCTCGCGCAATGGCGGCAGCTCAATGGTGAGGACCGCCAGCCGGTAGTAAATGTCTTCGCGCAGGCGCCCTTCCTCGAATGCGCGCGCCGGCGTTCGATTGGTCGAGGCCAGCACCCGTACATCGATCGGCAATTCGGCGGAGCCGCCGACGCGATTGAGCCGCTTGGTTTCGAGCACGCGAAGCAGACGCGATTGCAGGTCGAGAGGCATTTCGGTGATCTCGTCGAGCAGCAGTGTCCCGCCGTTCGCGCGTTCGAAGACTCCTTCACGCGTGCGCATCGCGCCGGTGAAGCTGCCACGCTCATGGCCGAACAATTCCGCCTCGATGAGCGTCGCTGGGATGGCGGCGCAGTTGATGGCGACGAACGGCTCGGCGGCACGCGGGCTCATGGCGTGCACGGATTCCGCCACCAGTTCCTTGCCCACACCGCTCTCGCCGCAGATGAGCACGGTGGAATCCGTGGGTGCCACGCGCGCAATCAGGTCGCGTACCTTCTGCATGCCCGGCGAATTGCCGATGAGGCGCAGCGCGCAATCGTCGAGCGCTCCGGGTTCAGCCGGCGCCTGCCGATCAATGCCCGCACCGGTATCTCCGGGGAAGAACTCGCTTTTCACAGCCGCCTCATGGCGCGCCCGTGAGCGCCCGCCCGGGAATTGCCTGGTTGTCATTGGAGACGATGATCTCCACGCGCCGGTTGAGCTGGCGGCTGCCGGTGCTGGTATTGCTGGCTACGGGGAATTCCTCGCCGTAGCCGAGCGCGCGCACGCGCTGCGCGTCGATTCCGCGCCGGATGATGGCCATGGCCACCGCGTCCGCGCGGCTCTGCGACAACTCGAGGTTATAGTCGTTGGTGCCCTGGCTGTCGGTGAAACCTTCCACCTGCACGCGCCGCTCGGGATTTTCATTGAGAAACGCCGCAACCTCATCGAGCGAACGCTGCGCGCTGCCCTTCAGTTGCGCCTTGCCGGTGTCGAACGACACGTCGTCGAGAGTGAGCACGATGCCACGGACGGTCTGCGCCGCCTGCGCCAGCGGCTGAATGGCTTCGCTGGCGCGGGCCGAGAGCAGAATTTCCTTGCGTTCGGTCTCGCCCGCCTTGATTCGCGCGATGCCCACCTGCTCCTGCGCGCGCTGCTCGGCAATGCGCGCCATCTGCGTGGTGAGGTAGGCGTAATGCGCCGCGCTCTCGTCCTTCGCGCCCTTCTGCCTGGCGACACCTTCGGCGTTGAGCAGCAGCTTGCGCGCGCGCTCGAGCTCGGTCGGCGCGTACTTGGCCACGTTCGGATCCGACTCGGCCTGCGCAACCGCGGTACGCGCCTGCTCCAGGACTCCAGCGGATTCCGGCGCGGTTTCGCAGGCCGCGATCACCAACAACACGCAGGCTGCTGCTGCCGCACCGAGATTGCGGTGCACGCTCTGACACCTCACGGTTGCAGCGCCGCTTGGGCGCCTGCGCTGGCAGGGTCACGACGCAGCGTTTGCTGGCGCAAGTCACGCAGGCCTGCATCCATCTCGGTCACCAGCTGCTCCTGCTGCTTGGCGCGCGCCGTGGATTCGGCCAGCTGCGCATCGATGTCGGCCTGGTCCGCCATGCGAGCGGCGACGTCGGCATCGTGTTTGTCCGCGGCAGCCTGCGCCGCGGCGTATTTGTGGCGCGCGCTGGTGAGCTCGATCTGCGCGAATTGCGCAGCCTGCGCCTGCTCCGCGCGTTCGATCGAGGTCTTGGCGACCGCGAGTTTCTCCACCGGCATCGCCGTCGAAGCACAGGCGACGATGCCGAAGGCGATCGCGCACCAGATGGCATTGCGAATTCCGTTCAAGGAAATCATCGCTACCCCCGTCCGTTCAGATGCCGTCCGTTCAAATGCGTGGAGGCCGGTTCGTCGTCTTCGACGCCGGGATCCTTCTCGTCGTAGTCCACCGCCAGATTGCGTTCCCAATTACGCAGCTGCCGCTCGGTCTCTTCCTTGGTGAGCCCATACACTTCCTGGATGCGGCCCGAGAGCTGGTCGCGCTTCCCGGCAATCACGTCCAGGTGTTGATCGGTCAGCTTTCCCCAACGTTCCCGCACGCGGCCTTTCCACTGTGTCCAGTTGCCAGAAACCCGATCCCAGTTCATGGCGAGCCCGTCCTGTAAATCTGCATTGAACACATTCTGGAATTCCTGCCGCACTGCGCACAGCGGCCGGCACCGGGTACGTCGTGGGAGCGGACCCTCGTGACTGTCATCGTTTGTCTGACACCGGCGAGACAGGCCGCGCGCGTGCACGTCGGGCGCGATACAGCTCCATGAGCGGCGCGGACGAGACTCCATGCAGGACGATGGAGGCCGCGATCGCGGTGAAGACCGCGGACAGCAGGTCAGTCGCGACGGCGTCGCGCAGTTCGTAGCCGGCGAAGTACACCGCGTAGTACACGGAGCCGATGCCGCGGATGCCGAACCAGGCCAGCAGGTGGCGCGGCGCATTGCCGGGAACGGAATCGGGAACACCTAACCACACCGCCGCTGGCCGGATCACCGCGAACAGCATCATCGCGAGGATCAGGCCGGCGACCGACCAGTAGCCGGTGGAGATCATCACGCCCACCAGCAGCACGATCGCCACCTCGACGATGCGCTCGAGCTGCTCGTTGACGTTCAGCATGCTCGGCGTCAGCGGCGGCTTGTCGACCGCGCGCCTGGAATCCGCTTCGATGTCGTCGGCGCGGCGCAGCGCGAGGCCGGCGGCGAACACCGCCAGAAACCCCAGCGCATGCGCGGCCAGCGCCAGCCCATAGCTCAGCGCGATCACGCCGAGCAGCAGGAATTCATCGAAGATCACCGCATCGCGTCGCCAGGCGCGCAACATGCGCACGCTGCGGGCGAGCGCCGTGCCGACCATGAATCCGATTCCCAACCCACCCGCCGTACCCCAGACGAGATCCACGGTGATCCACCGCCAGCCGAGCCAGCCCAGGTCGTGAAACCCCATGGCGCCCAGGCCTAACAAGACAAACGGGAACGCGGTGCCATCGTTGAGACCGCCCTCGCCCGTCAGGCCAAAGCGAAGATTGTCGCGATCCTGCGCGCTGCGCAGCTGCACGTCGGAGGCGAGCACCGGATCGGTGGGCGCGAGCACCGCACCGAGCACCAGCGCCAGTGGCCATTCGAAGCCGAGGACGAAACCGGCCACGAGTGCAATGCCGGCGATGGTGATGACCATCGACACAGTGGCGAGGCGCAGCGGCAGGCTCCAGCGCCAGTCGCCGATCGGAACTCGCAGCTTTATGCCGACGGAGAACAGTGCGATCAGCAGCGCGATTTCCGTGATCGACTCGAGCATCGGCAGCTCGCGCAACGGATGCAGTTCGATCACATTCAACGCCGCAGGGCCCAGCGCAAATCCAACTACCAGGTAGATCATTGCCGGGCTCACCGGCAGCCGATCGAGAAAGCGCCCGATCAGCGCGATCGCCACCAGCAATATGCCGACCAGCACGAACCAGAACGCAGCCATCGCCACACCTTGCGAGATGACGGCCGGGTCCGCTCCCGGAATCCTCCGACTTGTGTGTGGGAGCTTGCCGCTGTCCGCGATCGGCGACCGCTAAGTCCATGTTTGTAGTTAGATTCACGCGTTTGTCGCCGGATGCCGTCGCCGTGCGGTGACGGGTCCCCGCGCGTACACTCGCGGGGCCCAACAGCATTTACGCAAAGGAGATGCCCATGAACAGCAAATTGCTGGCCGCGGCCATGGTCGCGATGATTCCGCTCGCCGGTGTCGCCGCGGAAGGTAGCAAGGCGAAGCCCGCGGCGGCCGCCGACCAGAGCGGCGCTTTCGACACCCTCGACACGAACAAGGACGGGCGCATCTCGATGCCGGAAGCATCGGCCGACCCGAAGCTGGTCGAGGCTTTTTCGACCGCCGACAAGAACGGTGACGGCTATCTGGACAATGTCGAGTACGACAAGGCCGTCGAGCCACAGCGCAAGTAAGACCTTAAATCCCCGCGTGGTCCTGGCGGCGCCTGTATATTAGGCCCGCCAACCGCGCAGGGGAGTTTCGCAGGGCATGGATGAATCTCTCGAGAAGGCTCTTCTCGACATGGAAGCGCGCGACCAGGCCGTGCGCAGCGAATTGACTGCCTCCGGCGCTCTCAACGTCACCTATCACCCGCGGCTCGAAGAGGTGCATCGCGCCAACGCCAGCCGCTTGCGTCAGATCATCGCCGTGTTCGGCTGGCCGGGACTCGCATTGGTTGGAGAGCAAGGCGCCAAGGCAGCCTGGCGGATCGCCCTGCACTCCGTTGGCGAGCCACCCTTCATGCGCCAATGCCGCGACCTCCTCGACAAGGCATCGCAGGACAACGACGCGCCGCGCTGGCAGTTCGCCATGATCGACGATCGCATCCGCGTCTACGAAGGAAAGCCGCAGCGCTACGGCACACAGTTGCGCTCCGGAGCGAACGGCCTCGAGCCGCATCCGATCGAGAACGTCGAGCGCATCAATTCCATGCGCGTGCAGGCCGGCCTGCCACCGCTTGGCAAAACGCTGGCGCAGGCACGCGCACAGCCGCAGCCATCGGCCGAAGAACGAACCGCGCACGAGACGGCCGAGCTGGAGTTCAGGCGTTCCGCCGGCTGGCTTGGCTGATCAGGCCTTGGCGGCGGTGGCCGCCGCGACGTCCTCGCGCCGCCACAGCGCAGCCAGCGCCTCGCTATCCACTCCGCGCGTCTCGGGCACGTATCGCAAGACAACGAACGCCGCGAGGATGCCGAAGCTGCCATACACCCAGAACGGGAATCCGTGATTCCACGTGGCGGTCAACGTGTCGTTGCCGAGCAGCAGCGGAAACGTCGCCGAGACCAGCAGGTTTGCGATCCACTGCGCGGACACGGCGATCGACATCGCCTGGCCGCGAATCGGCGCGGGATAGATCTCCGTCAGCATGATCCACACGATGGGTCCGAATGACAGTGCAAAGCCGGCCAGGTACAGGCAGATGGCGATGAGCCCGAGGATGCCGGTGTTCTGCGAGTGGAACAGCGAGCCGAGCATCAGCATCGACACGCCCATGACGAGGCCGCCGACTATCAGCAGCGGTTTACGCCCGACCTTGTCGACGATGAGCACCACGACCATGGTGCACAGCAGGTTCACGATGCAGGCCACCAGCGTGCCTAGATAGGCCGCATCCATGTGATAGCCCATGGCGGCGAAGATCTCCGGACCGTAATAGAGCACCGTGTTGATGCCCACGAGCTGCTGGAACACCGACAGCGCCACGCCGACGAACACCACGCGTCCGCCGAAAGAGAATATCGGCGCGGGCTTCTCTTCGAAACGGTTGGCGTCGGCGAGCTCGGCGAGCGCGGCGCGCACTTCATCGGGCTCGGCTGAACGTGACAGCACCCTGCGGGCTTCGTCGATGCGCCCGGTCCTGACCAGCCAGCTCGGCGATTCGGGTACCGAGAAACTCAGGTAGAAAAACGCGATGGCGGGCACCGAGAGCGCCAGCATCATCCAGCGCCAGCCGGTCGCGAGCACCCAGGCATCGTCACCCTGCAGCGAGATGCCCCAGTTCACGCAGTATGCGATGGTCATGCCACCGATGATGGCGATCTGTTGATAGGCGCCGAGCTGGCCGCGCACGGCGCTCGGCGCGAACTCGCCCACGTACATGGGCGCGATCATCGAGGCAATGCCCACCGCCACGCCACCGAGCATGCGATAGACGTTGAACGGCCAGATGGCGGCGGTGCCCAGGTCACCCACCGGCGCAATGCCGATCTCCGGATATGCCGAGCCCAGCGCCGACACCATGAACAGGATCGAGGCGAGGATCATCGGCCGTTTGCGGCCTAACAAGGATGCCATCGGCCGGGCGATGAGCGCTCCGAGAATGGTGCCGAGCAGCGCCGAACACACCGTGAGCCCGAGCAGTGCGTCCGCGGCGGAACCCGACAGCCCGCGCGGCGCGATGAAGTTGTAGTTGATCGCGCCCACCGCGCCGGAGATGACGGCGGTGGCGTAGCCGAACAGCAGCGAGCTCAGCGTCGCCACGAAGGTGGTACCGGTAACCGCCTGAATGTGACTTGTGGAGACCTTGGCGAGTTTCATGCGGCGTCTCCGGAATCAGGCTTTGCCGGGCTCGAGCGCAAGTCCCGCCTGCCGGCGCCAGAAAACGCCGAGCCGTTCGTTGTCGATACCCTTGGTCTCGGGCACGAAACGCAACACGACGAACGCGGCCAGCACACCGAAGCCGCCGTAGATCCAGAAGGCGAAGCCGCCGTGCGCGAACTCGTCGAGAACACTGTCGCCGAACATCACCGGGAAGGTGAACGACACCAGGAAGTTGGCGCCCCATTGGGCCGCGATCGCCAGCGACATGGCCTCCCCGCGAATCGGCCCCGGGAAAATCTCCGACATCAGGATCCACACGATCGGCCCGAACGACATGCCGAGGCCGATCATGTAGCAACACATCGCCACCAGCCCGAGCGCGCCGGTGTTCCCGGCCTGAAACAGCGAGCCGATCGCGAGCATGGACAGGCCCATGGTGAGTGCGCCGAAAATCAGCAGCGGTTTACGTCCGACGCGATCGACGATGATCACGACGATCATGGTGGCCAGCAGGTTCAGCGAGCGCGCGATGAGCACGCCGAGAAACGCCGCGTCCATGTGAAATCCCATGCGTTGCAGGATCTGCGGGCCATAGTAGGAAATCGCGTTCAACCCGAGCAGCTGTTGCAACAGGCTCAAGCTGACGCCGACCAGCACCACGCGCGTGCCGAACGCGAACAATGGTACCGGCGGATCCTGGACATGATTTTCCTGCGCCAGATCTGCGAGCGCCGCGCGCACTTCCTCCGGGTCCGCGGAGCGAGATAACGCGCGTCGCGCTTCTTCGACGCGGCCGTGCTTCACCAGCCAGCTCGGGCTTTCGGGCACGCTGAAACTCAGCCAGAAGAATGCGAGCGCGGGAATCGCCAGCGACACCATCATGTAGCGCCAGCCGACGGACATGACCCAGTCGTCGTCGCCCTGCAACGCGATGCCCCAGTTCACGAACAGCACGATGGCGACGCCACCGGCGATGGCGATCTGCTGGTAGGCGCCGAGCTGACCGCGCACCGCGCTCGGCGCGAACTCCGCCACGTACATGGGCGCAACCACCGAGGCCAAGCCGACGGCCATGCCGCCGAGAATGCGGTAGAAAATGAACGGCCAGATGGCATCCGGACCCAGTCCGCCGAGCGGCGCAAGGCCGGTTTCTGGAAACGCCGAGCCGAACGCCGACACCAGGAACAGCACCGAGGCGATGATCATCGGGCGCTTGCGGCCTAACAACTCCGCGGTGCGGCGCGCGGAGAGCGCGCCGAGGATGGTGCCGCCCAGTGCCGCGCACACGGTGAGCCCGAGCAGCGCGTGGGCCGCCGTCTCGTGCATGTGGCGCGGCTCGATGAAGTTGTGCTCGATGGCGCCGACCACGCCGGAAATCACCGCGGTGCAGTAGCCAAACAGCAGCGAGCTCAAGGTCGAGACGAAGGTCGTGCCGGTCACGGCCTGGATATGGCTGGTCGAAACCTTGGCGAGTTTCATGGCGTCAGGCGGCGGCGGAGGCCGTGGAGGCCGTGGCGGGCCCGGCAATGGGCAGGCGGATGAAGAACGTGGTGCCCTTGCCGAGCTCGGTTTCGAAGTGCAGCGTGCCACCGTGCTTGTCGACCACCACCGCGCGCGCAATGGCGAGGCCCTGCCCCGTACCCTTGCCCACTTCCTTGGTGGTGAAGAACGGATCGAATATGCGCGAGCGCACCTCGACCGGAATGCCCTTGCCGGTGTCGCCGATCGAGATCTCCACGAGATCGTCGAGCACGCGCGTAGTCACGGTGATGCGGCCCTTCTCGGGTGTCCCCTTGACCACGTCACCGATGGCATGCGCCGCGTTCACGATGAGATTGAGCACGACCTGGTTGATCTCTCCCGCGTAGCAGTTCACCAGCGGCAGGTCGGCGAACTGCGTTTCGACTTCGGCCACGTATTTGTATTCGTTCGCCGCGATGATCAGCGTACTCGAGATCGCCTGGTTGAGATCGGACTGCGCCATTTCCTTGCGATCGGGATGGGCGAATTCCTTCATGGAACGCACGATGGCCGCGACGCGTCCGAGTCCGTCGCGCGCGCGATCGAGCGCGACCGGGGCGTTGGTGAGGATGTAATCGAGGTCCGCCTCGTCCTCGGCGTCTTCGGCAGCCTTGGCGGCCGCTTCGATGCCCGTGCCGCTTTGCGTCGCGTTGCGAAGATCGCGGTATTTGTCGACGATCTCCGCCAGGTCGTCCATGGCTTCGCGCACGAAGTGCACGCTGTCGGAGACGAACTGCACCGGGGTATTGATCTCATGGGCGACACCGGCCGCGAGGCGCCCGACGCTCTCGAGCTTCTGCGCCTGCGCCAGATCGTTCTCCAGGCGCCGTTGGTCGGTGACGTCGAGCATCATGCCGCGCAGCACTTTGTGTTGGCCGGTGCTGTCGCTTTGCTCGCAGCTCACAACCCAGCGCAGGTCGACGCGTTTCTCATCCTCGGTGAGCACCGTGGTCTCGAGCTCGAAGTTGCCGGCCTTGCTGTCGTCGATGCGCGTGCGGACCGCGCCGTTGCGGTCGCGCGGCATGAGCCGGTCGAGGAAGCCGATCTGCTTCCACAGCTCTTCGCCGAAGCCCAGTCGCTGCGGGCCCTGCGGCCCGATGTATTCGAAATGCCCATCTTCGACGTCGAGCGCAAAGGGGATCGCCTGCGTGCCTTCGACCACGAGGCGATATTGCTCGCGGCCCTGCTCCAGTTCGTGCGTGCGCTCGGAAACCAGCGTCTCCAGCCGTTGCTTCTCGGTGCGTTCCATCTGGCGCCGCTCTTCGAACATGCGCACGACCTCGGACATCATGACGCTGAAGGCGTGTGCGAGCGCCAGCAGGATGGCGAACAGCAGCACCACCGCCGTGGTCATCGCCGGGAACTGTGCCGCGCGGAAACGCGCCGACGCGATGTGCTCGGTCGACAGCGCCAGATACAAGTGACCGGCGGCGCCCTCACCCACCGGGATGTCGCGCAGCGTGACCAACACGCGATCGTCGTCGAGCGACACCGTATCGCCGGAGACCAGCGTCGCAGGGTAGTGGCCATGGCCGGTGAGGCGGCGTCCGCCCGGCGTGTAGACGGCGACGCCGTACACGTTGCGGTCCGTCAACAGCGGCTCGATGGACTGCTCGGCCAGCACCAGGTCGTTGGTCGCGACCGCGCCGTAGAGTTGCGAGGTGAGGTTCGATGCATACATCGTCGCCTTGGCTTGCGCACTGGCCTCGAGCGATGAGCTGTCGAAGGTGGCGTAGCCGACGATGCCGGCCACCGCGCTCAGAATGAAGACGAGCGCCAGGCTTCCCATGAGCTGGGCTTGCAGCGGCAGGTCGGTAGTGGCGTGTTCCGGTACCGATTCTTCTTTGCGCGGGTCGTTCATGAAGGCTCCGTCAGGGTTTATCGGTTGGAAACCGACTTCCCTGAAGCGGAGGTGCAGAAATCGGCTCTTATTCAGAGCGCTGATTTGCGGCAAGAATTTGCCGTCGAGCGGGTTGTGACCTGAGTCTCAGGGGCGCGTCGCCGGCGGTTCGCACAAAGCCCGACCCGGGCGTCTCTTCTCCGATCACCGCAAGCGAGAAACGGGGCGCGGCTCGACGACGTGCGCTTCCTGCGCGAGCCCACACGCACGGAGATGGGCGAGCGGGCCGGGTCTTTCGGACTCAATGGCACTTAGCCGCCTCTCCGCTTCATCCGGACTCTTCACTTCCTTATCTCAACTACATCAAGCTGTCTTCGTGCTGGGCGGCGGCCCTGAATCTAGCGAATCAACCAAACGAAAGGCCCGGCGATAGCGAGCTCGCTCCGTGCGTGTGGGCTCGCGCAGGAAGCCCACTTCCTCTACCCGCGCCCCGTTTCTCACAGCTTGCGCAGCCAGATGTTCCGATACCGCACGAGGTGGCCATGATCCTGCAGGCGCAACGGCATGTCGCCATGCGGCCGGTAGCTAGGTGCGCCGATGTAGGTGGTGCCGCCCTTGAGAACCGAGTTGTTCTGCACCAGCACGCCGTTGAGCAGCACCGTGAGCCGCGCCGCGGAGGTCAGCGAGCCGTCGGCCGCGAAACGCGGCGCGGTGTAGATGATGTCGTAGGTGTTCCAGGTCTCGGCCGGCCAGGTGGCGTTCACCAGCGGCGGGAACTGCTTGTAGATGGAGCCGACCATGCCGTTCACGTAGGTCGGGTTCTCGAAGTTGTCGAGCACCTGCAATTCGTAGACGTCCTGCAGGAAGATGCCGCTGTTGCCGCGATCCTGGTTCACTTTGTCAGGCGGCAGCTTCGGATCGCGCCACTCCACGTGCAGCTGCACGTCGCCGAAGACTTGCCTGGTCTGAATGTCGCCGGTGCCGGGACCGACCACCATCTCGCCGTTGTCCAGCTTCCAGCCGGCGGCCGCACCCGTGTTGGCGCTCTTCCATTCATCGAGACTCTTGCCATCGAACAACACGATGGCATCTGACGGCGCCGCGCCGGCGGCCGCGCCCGGGGTCACTTTCGCGGGAACCGGAAACCAGATCTCGGTGAGTTTGGGCTCCGGCGGCATGTCGTCGTTGGCATTGAGCGCGCGCACCTTGATGTTGCGATAGAAGATCTCGGCGCTTTCGGCCTGCAGCAGCAGCTTGCCGTGATCCACTTTCACCCAACTGTTGGTGCCGGCATCCCAACCCTTGAGGTCGCTGACGCGCATGTTGGTCACGCCATTGACGATGTGCGTGGCACGATCGCCGCGCACGATGACCTCGAGCGTGTTCCAGCCCGGATATTCGTTGGTACGGCTGTGGCGCGTGCGCAGGAAGTCACCGTTCTTGCCCACGGTGACCGGCACGCCGCCGTTCTCGGGCAGCGCATAGAGTCCCGTTTTCGGATCGACGAAGGTCGACACCTGCGCGGACACCGCCCATGAATCGCCGGTGTCGCCTTCCTGGATCTGCGCTTCGAACGCGGCCGGCCAGTTGGCCGGAATGTCGCGATGGACGTGATAGAGCAGGCCCGCGTCGCGCACGTGTTCCACGCGCGGCGGGTATTTCTTCTCGCCCCATTTGTATTCGAGGCTGACCACGTAGTCCTTGTAGTCGGCATCGGAGAGCAGGTACGCGTTTGGTTGCGCTACGCCTGCGGGCTGCGTCGGATACGCATGAATCTCGCCGTTTTTCACTTCGAAGAGACTGGATGGCGGCGGTGCGCCAGCGTCCGTCTTCGAGGCGTAGTGCACGCTCCAGCCGTTGAGATTCTTGCCGTTGAAGATGGGCTTCCATGCGGCGCTGTCGCCCGCCATGGCGGCGCTCCCAACGAGGAACAAACACACACTGGCGCAGACCAGCCCGGACATCCTGTTCATTGTTATCCCCCGCCCCAAAGTATTAGAAAGAGTGAAGACGAAAAAGGCGCGGCAGTGTAGCAAAACCGCGCTAGTTGCCGGCGCGGATCCAGCGCGCCGCCTTCTCGGCGATCATCAGCGTCGGGCTCGATGTGTTGCCGCTCACGATGGTGGGCATCACGCTGGCGTCGACCACGCGCAGCCCCGCCACACCACGCAGCCGCAGGTGGGAATCGAGCACCGCTTCCGGGTCGTGCGCGCCGCCCATGCGAACCGTGCCCACGGGATGAAAGATGGTCGTCGCGATCCGCGCGCCCTCGCGCACCAGTTCCTCGTCGCTCGCGAACTGCGCTCCCGGCAGGTGCTCTTCGGGGAAATACCGCGCCAGCGCCGGCTGCGCGACGATGCGCCGCGTGACGCGCAGCGACTCGGCCGCCACGCGCCGGTCCTCTTCCGTCGCCAGGTAGTTTGGGGCGATGCGCGGCGCGTCCTGGATGCGGCCGCTGCGAATGCGCACCGTGCCACGACTGGTCGGATTGAGATTGCATACGCTGGCGGTGAAGGCCGGAAACCGGTCGACGGGTTGATCGTAGGCGCGTAGCGACAACGGCTGCACGTGATACTGCAGATTGGCGTGCGGCCGCGTGGGGTCGCTGCGCACGAAGGCCCCGAGCTGCGACGGCGCCATGCTCATCGGACCGGTGCGGCGCAGTGCGTACTCGAGACCGATGAGGAACCGGCCCCAGGCGCTCGCCGTGAGGACGTTGAGCGTGCGCACGCCGCGCACCTTGAACACCGGCCGTATCTGCAGGTGATCCTGCAGGTTCGCGCCGACGCCCGGAGATTCGTGGATCACTTCGATGCCGTGTTCGCGCAGCAGCGCCGCGGGGCCGATTCCCGACAGCTGCAGGAGCTGCGGCGTGCCGATGGCGCCGGCGGCCAGGATGACTTCCCGCCTGGCCTTCACTGACACGCGCTCGCCGTTGCGAAGCAGGGTCGCTCCCGTACAGCGCAGCGAGTCGTTGCCGCGTTCCAACCGCAATCGCTCCGTTAGTGCGCCGGTCCACACCGTGAGGTTGGCACGCGCGCGCGCCGGCTTGAGGAAGGCCTTGGCCGCGCTCACGCGGAAGCCGCCGCGCTGGTTCACGTCGAAGTAGCTGACGCCGGCATTGTCGCCGGTGTTGAAATCGTGGATGCGTGTTGCAAGTCCGGCCTGCTCCGCCGCTTCGGCGAACGCATCGAGGATGTCCCAGCGCAAACGTTGTTTGGCGACGCGCCACTCGCCGCCCGCGCCATGGAAGGAATCCCCGGGCGCATCCTCGCAGCGATAGCTGCACTCGTGCGCGCGAAAATCCGGCAGCACGTTCGCCCACGCCCAGGCGTCATCGCCGGTGGCCGCGGCCCAGGAGTCGTAGTCGCGCGCCTGGCCGCGCATGTAGATCATGCCGTTGATGCTCGAGCTGCCGCCGAGAGTCTTGCCGCGCGGGTACAGCAGGTCGCGGCCGTGCAGTTGCGCTTCGGGCTCGGTGCGGTAACGCCAGTCGGTGCGTGGATTGCCGATGCAGCGCAGATAACCCACGGGAATGTGGATCCAGGCGTAGTTGTCCGGACCGCCGGCTTCGATGAGCAGCACGCGGCGCGCGGGTTCGGCGCTGAGACGATTCGCGAGCAGGCAGCCCGCGGTGCCCCCGCCGATGATCACGTAGTCGAATTCGGGATCGCTCAAGCGGGATCCGGGAGGTTGTTATTGCCTCCCGACTGTAGCGGATGCGGCGGCCTACGCGAACAGTTTCCAGTTTCCGGTGATCTCGGAATCTCCGGGCTGTTCGGGTTCGCACAGGGTCTGGCGAATGATTGCCAGCAGCTCGGCGTTGTCGACCGGCTTTTGCAGATAGACCTTTGCGCCGGCTTTTATGGCGCGCTCCTGGTTGCCGCTCACGTCGCGTGCCGAGACGACGATGATCGGGATGACGGCCAGGGACGGATGCCTCTTGAGCCTTTCGATCACCACGAAGCCATCTCCGCCTGGAAGACCCAGGTCGAGGATGATCACGTCCGGTTGTTGCTTGCGGGCTTCCGTGACGCTCGAGAGCGCGTCGCTGGCGAAACACGTGTCGTAGCCATTGGCCTTCAGACGTACATGCATGGCCAGCCGTACGTCAGGGTCGTCATCGACGAGCAGAATTTTCTTAATGGGCATTTGCCACCATCCTTGAGGAGAGCTCCTCGTTCACGAGTGCTTGAATGATCGCCGCCACGGCTTCGAAGGCCGCGCCCTTCGCCTCGGCCCGGTTTTTTCGGGGCACGGCGATCGAGTGGAATGAAATCGACAGCGTCAATCCGGCTTTCTGCACCAGCTCGCGCTCATCGAATTGCATCTGAATACGGGTGGTCAACGATGCGCAGCCCACCGGGTCGGTGGCGGCCACGACGAAAAAGAGTTCGGCGGCGCCTGAGGAACCCATCTTCGGCAGCAGGACGTCATCGTCCGAATGCAGGCAGCGCTCCAGCAGTTCACGCGCCCACTGGGAGTGCTCAGCACGCGCAGCGTCGGACAGCCAGCCCGACGGCGCGCCCACCTGCGCCACGAGCAGCACCAGCGGCCCTGGCATGTTGTCGGGCTTCTCCAGCGCCGCGGCCAGCAGGTTACGCATGGAAAACACCGGCAGCGTGACGGAAAAGACCGCGCCTTTTCCCGGCGTGCTGTTGGCCCAGATGCGTCCGCCCTGGCGCAGCACCAGCTCTTTGCAGATGTAGAGTCCCAACCCAAGACCCTGGCGACCGGCCTGCGATGGGTCCGACGCCTGAAACAGGCGCTCGAAAATCTGTTCGGACATGTCCGGATTGAATCCACAGCCGGTGTCGGTGACCTGCAGCACCAGGAGGTTCGAGTCTTTCTCGAGCAGGTGCGCGCGAATCGTCACCGTACCCTTCATCGGCGTGAATTTGATCGCGTTGTCGAGCAGGATGATGAGTATCTGCCTGACGCGCGTCGGATCGGCGCACACCAGCGGCAGCTCATCGGCGATGCGCGCGGATAGCTTGATTCCCTTGGCCGAGGCGGCGACCTGAAGCGTATTGACCGCGTCGGTGACGGCGTCCGCGATCGACGTCCTTTGCAACTCGATCGTGAGTTTGCCGCCCTGTCCCCGCGTGACTTCGAGCAGATCGTCGATCATCGCCTGCAGCTGCTTCACGTTCCGGAACACGATGTTCAGATACTCGCGCTGCTCCGGGCTGAGCTCGCCCACCAGCTTGTCGAGCAGAATGGTCACGAACTGGTAGATGGCATTGAGCGGTGAGCGAAGCTCATGCGACACGTGCGAAAGAAAATTGTCCTTGAATTGCAGCTGGTTGGTCCGGATGAGATCGGTCTCCGCCTGCATGCGATGCCGATCGATGGCATGGCGCAGCGCTCGCGGCAGCGCGCGGCTCTCGATCTGTCCCTTGATGAGATAGTCCTGCGCGCCCTCTTTCATGGCTTGCGCGGCGAGCGCCTCGTCGTCGAGCCCCGTCAACACGATCACCGGGACGCCCGGAGCCACCTCGCGCGCCCGCCGCACAGTATCGAGGCCGTGTCCGTCGGGCAATCCCATGTCGAGCAGGATGATGTCCACGCCACCCTTGGCGAGATGAACCAGTGCTTCGCTCATGCGCAACATGTGGGTCAGCTGGAAGCTTCCCATCTTCTCCTTGGCGAACATCTGCTGTAGCAGGCGTGCGTCGCCGGCGTTGTCTTCCACGACGAGAACCTGCAGCGGCTTTTTCACTAGGCCGCCTTTTTTGGCAGCTTCACCACGGAGAGCCAGAAATTGTCGATGCTCTGCACGACCTTGAGGAAACCCTCGAGGGAGACGGGCTTGGTGATGTAGCAGTTCGCGTGCAGCCGATAGCTGCTCATGACGTCTTCGCTGGCGGCAGAGGTCGTGAGCACCACGACCGGAATGCTTCCCAGATCCGCACTCTCCTTGATCTCCTTGAGCACCTCGCGTCCGTCCTTCTTCGGCAGATTCAGATCGAGCAGGATCAGGTCCGGGCGAGTAGCGCCGGCGTGCACTCCTTCGCGCTTCAGAAAAGCCATGGCTTCCATGCCATCGGCTGCGACATGCAGGCTGATGTGCACCTTGGCGTCTTTCAGCGCTTCGCGCGTCAACCGAACGTCACCAGGGCTGTCTTCCACGAGCAGCACTTCGATAGGGCCGGGGCGAGATCCTGTGTCTTCGATCATTGGCGAATTCCTTCTGGTACGGCGAAGTGAAACGTCGAGCCATTGGTGGCTTCCGACTCAACCCATATGCGCCCGCCGAGGCGCTCGAGCATTTTCTTGCAGATTGCGAGGCCGATTCCGGTGCCCGCGAATTCGGCTCGTCCATGTAAACGTTGAAACAGGACGAAGATCTTTTCGAAGTATTGCGGCTCGATTCCCAGCCCATTGTCGCGCACGGAAAAGATCCACTCGGTGCCGGTAGTGGACACCGCCGAGATGTGAATGCGGGGCGGGTCCGTTCCGCGGTATTTGACGGCGTTGCCGATCAGGTTTTGAAATACCTGCGTCAATTGCGTGTCGTCCATCGTGACCAGCGGCAGCGAATCGTGTGTCACCACGGCAGCGCTCTCGGCAATCGTCGCCTGCAGATTGGTCAGCGCCGACCGCAGAGCGCCTTCGCTCGAAATCCGGCGCGGCGGATCGGTGCTGGTTCCGGCGCGCGAATAGGCCAGCAGATCGTTGATCAGGCGCTGCATGCGGCTGGAGCCGTCGACGGCGTAGGCGATGAAGTCATCGGCGTCGGAGTCCAGGCGCCCCTTGTAACGCTTGGCCAGCAACTCGGTGTAACTGGCCACCATGCGCAGCGGCTCCTGCAGATCGTG
>DASYKM010000262.1:0-9838 GCA_035995425.1 Steroidobacteraceae bacterium | reverse complement strand
CCGCTCGGCGAGATCAGCAAGCCCACCATGGCCGAACTCGCGCAGTACCCGCTGGTCACCTATTCCTTCAGCTTCAGCGGTCCGGCGTCGCTGGTCGAGTTGTTCGCCGAGGAAGGCCTGACCCCGAACGTGGCGTTGACGGCCTGGGACTCGGACGTGATCAAGAAATATGTGCGCGAAGGTCTCGGCGTCGGCATTCTCGCCAACATCGCCATCCACGGTGAGGAAGACAGCGACCTCAAGGTGCGCGATGCCTCGCACCTGTTCCCGGTGCACACCACCTGGGTGGGCTTCCGCCGCGGCGTACTGCTGCGCGGATTCATCTACGACTTCATGCAGATGCTCGCGCCGCATCTCACGCAACGGCAGGTGCAGGCGGCCGAAAACGCCGACACGCAGGAAGATGTCGACCGCGAATTCGCGGCGGTGAAGATTCCCTTCCTGCGCTGAAGGACTTCGACCTGCTACGGCGCCTTGGGCTTCGCGAACACGCTGCCGTCGTTCCAGCGCGGTGCAACGTCGCGATTCGCGACCCGCAACGCGAGCCGCCTCGCGAACTCCTCGTACGTACCAATCGCGGCCAGATCCACGGGCTGATCCGTGGAATCGGTGACCGCGTGATAGCGCTCGGCGAACCACTTGGTGTCGATCTCGGCCTGCGGTGATTTCTCGAGGTAACCGACCTTGGTGGCGAGGGCCGGAATCCCGGCGCGAATGAAACTGTATTGGTCGCTGCGTATGAAGCGATTGCGACGCGGTTGCGGATCCGGTTGCACCTCGATGCCGAGCTCGGCGGCGATGGCGCGCGCATCCTCGGCGAGGTCGGATTCCTCGAGTCCGAATACCACCACCTGCTTCATCGGATACAACGGCATGAACATGTCCGAATTGAGGTTCGCCACGATTCGCTGCCCGCGCGCCTGCGCATCGGCGACATAGGCGCGCGAACCGAGGAGGCCGAGCTCTTCGCCGGTGACCGCGGCGAACACCACGGAGCGCCGCGGCGCCTTGCGCTTCCCGAGATCGCGCGCGATCTGCATGAGCACCGCGATTCCCGAGGCGTTGTCCATGGCACCGTTGAAGATCCGATCGCCCTCGCCTGCGCTCTTGACGCCAAGGTGATCGAGATGCGCGCTCAACACCACGAATTCATCACGCAATACAGGATCGGAACCCGGAAGCACGCCGATGACGTTTTCGGAAGTGATGTCGGTGATTTCCGCGTCGACGGTCGCCGCGATACGCGCCGGCAATTCGAAGCGCGGCAGCGGCTTGCTCTCCTTGAGCAGCGCGAGCAGCTCATCGGCGTTGCGGCCGGTGCCCTCGAGAAGCATCGAGAAGTGCGCCGGATTGAACATCACTCCGAGGCGCAGGCCGGCAAACAGGTCCTCGCCACCCTTGAGCACCATCGACGGCTCGAGACGGTTCTGCATCACCCGGTCCCATGGAAGGTCCGCGGTGTATGGATTCGGCACCACCACGATGCCGACGGCGCCCGCCGCCTTGTAAACCTTCCATCGCTCGGCGGCCGAGCCGAAATGAGCGCCCGCGGATCCGGGCACCGACGCCGGCACTGCGTTGAACGTGACCACGATCTTGCCGCGCAGATCGAGGCCCTGCAGGTCATCGACTCCGTATTGCGGCAGCACCAGACCGTAGCCGACGAATACCATCGGCGCCGCGAGTTCGCGCGTGATGTCACCGCGCAGCATCAGCGCCGCGTCGTCACCGAGCTTCACCTGCCGATCGCCACCCGCCGAGACCAGCTTGACCGACGAATTCGCTTCGATGATCTGCCGCGCCTCCAGCCGCACTTCCTGTAGATAGCCCGCCGCGCCGCCGGGTCGCAGATGCGCCTTGCGAAAATTGTCCAGGACGAATTGCGCCGCGCGCCGATGGCCGGGAGTTCCGGTACGACGCCCTTCCATGTTGTCATCGGCGAGCACCCGCACGTCCTGCCAGCAGCGCGCACCGACCCGCTGGTCGTGGGTCGGCCCGGCCGCAAGCGCCGCCGCCGCCGACCAGAATGCCACCGTCGAGGTCACCGCAATCTTCAACGCTGATGGCGCCATCGAAAGTCTTCCCGCGAGGTTTTTCGGTGCCCGTAACCTAGCACGTGGCGAGAGATCTACGCTTGCGTCACCTGGCTCGATACCGGGACAGGCTCGATCTCGACGGTGACGTGCGCGAGCTCGTCGTGCACGCACAGTGCGCGGCGGAAGTATTCCCCGTCCTTGCCGGAGGCGGTGGCCACGCTCACCACCACCGCATATTTCGCACGCCCGACGCGCCACACGTGCAGATCGGTGATGCGCGCCGGTACTTCGCCGCGTTCGATCACCTCGCGGATCTCGCCGACGACGGGCGCGTCCATCTCCGCGTCGAGCAGTATGCGTCCCGAATCGCGCAGCAGACCGAACGCCCAGACCGACACCAGCGCCGCGCCCACCAGTCCCATCAGAGGATCGAGCCAGGCCAGGCCCCACGCCATTCCGCCGACCAGCGCGACGATGGCGAGCACCGAGGTCGCTGCATCGGCGAGCACATGCAGATAGGCCGAACGCGCATTCATGTCGGAGTGCTGGCCGTGCGCATGGTCATGGTCGTGGTCGTCGTCATGCGAATGGGTTCCACGCAACCAGTACGCGCAGATCAGATTGATCGCGAGGCCCACCACCGCGATCACAATCGCCTGCGTGTAGTGGATTGCGTGCGGTACTGCCAACCGCTCGATCGACTGGTAGGCCATCAGCGCGGCCACGCCCAGCAACACGATGGCGCTGGTATATCCACCCAGGACTTCCACCTTCCAGGTTCCGAACGCGTAAGCGCGATGACCGGCATGACGTCGCGCATAGGCATAGGCAAAGGCTGACAGTCCGAGCGCCACGCTGTGCGAGCTCATGTGCCAGCCATCGGCCAGCACCGCCATCGATGCGTACCACCAGCCGCCGGCGATCTCGATGACCATCATGACGGAAGTGAGCCAGAACGCGCGGCGAACGCTGCGCTCGGCCAGCGGATTGCCCGCGTCGAGTCGCGGCGTGTGACAGTGATGAGCCGATTCGTTCATGCGCCGGCGAAGCGTACCCGAGGCGGTCGTCGGTAACTAATCGGCATAGTGCCGGTACACCGCAATCGGGCATAGTCGCATTCATGGCGGTTCGTGAAGTTCTTCGAATGGGCGATGCGCGTCTGCTGCAGATATCCGAGCCGGTGCGCGATTTTCCGTCACCGGAGCTGACCGAGCTCCTCATCGACATGCGCGACACCATGCAAGCCCTCAGCGGCGCGGGTATCGCCGCCCCGCAGATCGGCGTGCTCAAACGAGTGGTGATTTTCGGGCTCGAAAACAATCCGCGCTATCCCGATGCCGAGCCGGTGCCACAAACCATTCTGATAAACCCGCGGATCGAAATACTCGACGACGAAACCGAGGATGGCTGGGAGGGTTGTCTGTCGGTACCCGGCATGCGTGGCCTGGTGCCACGCTTCAGCAGGCTGCGCTACACCGGCTTCGACGAAAATGCGCAGGCCATCGACCGCACCGTCAGCGGATTTCATGCGCGTGTCGTTCAGCACGAGGTGGATCACCTGGATGGCGTGCTCTACCCGATGCGCATCCGCGATCTGCGGCAGTTCGGTTTCAGCGAGTCGCTGTTTCCCGGACAACACTTACCCGACGAGTGATCCGCCGGTGCTTTGAATCGCCGTGGCGCTCGAGGCCAAGAACTTCTTTCTGCGGTCAGCGCGGCTTGGCGCCCATTACAGCCTGCCGCTGAACACCACGCCCCACCAGCGCGGGAACGCGGGGCTGTAGCTGTTCCAGCTCTGGGCGACATTCGTGTCGTCGTCGAGGGCGTTCTTGAGCAGCAGGCTCACATCGAAGCTGCCGCTGCGCGTGCCGAAGCCGGCCGCGACGTCCACGAGCGTGCGCGCGGGAATCCAGGCATAGCTGGACAGTGCCACGTCGCTGTTGAACTTGCTCTGCCACGCCGCATTCGCGCTGGTGTGGAATTCGAGTTTCTCGGAGAACGGCACGCGCCAGTCCACGCCCAGATTGAAGGCGTACTTGAACGAGCCCGGCAGAGTCTCGCCACTGGCGTCGCGGTACGGCGGCGCGAGCGGGAAGCCGTTCTCCACGGGCTGCGCCAGGTTCGGGAAATCCGCGTAATAGGCGTCGTTGTATGTGCCCGAGAAGCGGATGCTGGTGTTCGGTATGCCGGCATACACGCCGTCGATCTCCACGCCCTTCACGGTCACCTGCGGGACGTTGCCCGTGGCCGAGGTGTACGCGATGGACGGGGTCACTCCATTGGCAATATTGAGATTGGTGGTGTACTCGTCGACGACGCGTACCTGCTGCTGATAGTCCTTGATCTTCGAATAGAACACCGCGGTGTTGAATACCAGCGAGTCGTTGAGCAGCACGGTCTTGAGACCGATTTCATAGGCATCGGTTTTCTCGGCGCGCACCAGGTCCGAGGTGCCGTTGACGAACTGCGAAATGCCGGCCTTCTCGCCGTGCTGCCAGGACACGTAGGTCGAGAAATCATCGTTGATCTTCCAGCTCGGGCTCACGACGAAGGCGGGCTGGGTATCGTTGAAGCTCTCGGCGGTCGCCTCATCGAAGATCACGCCGAGTTGCGAGCGGCGAATCGCCTTGGCCGCGGCCACCTGCTGGCGCTGTTGCACCGTCAGGCCGTTGTAGGCGGCACCGGGCGTGCCGGTGGCCGCCACGCCGAAATACTTCTGTGCGACGAGGTCCGCATAAGTGAGTTGCTGCGCGGTGTTGGTGCCTTCGAGCGCGCCGGTGGTGGCGTTCGAGGTGAAGCCACCGAGTGCGACGGTGCCAGAGGTGTTCAACACGAAATCGGGGTTGAGCTCGGGCGCGCTGCCGTAGTCTTTCACGTAACTGCGCGAGGTAGTTTGACGGTCCTCACGCGTGAAGCGCACGCCCGTCGTGACCGTGAACGCGTCGGCGAGGTGCCAGTTGATCTGGCCGAAGATGGCCGAGCTCTCGTTCCGGATGTCCTGCACGCCGGCCGGCGAGTTGAAGGACATGATCACGCGATCGAGCGAGTTCTGCAGCAGCGTCCGGCCACCGCTGACGCTGCCGTCGGGATTCACGGCGCGATCGAGCAGGTTGTACTGCGGCGTGGTCGCGAACCAGGCGCCGGCATCATTGCCCCAGGCGCGCCGATAGTCCGCCACGTTGTGAACCTTGAAATAGAACAGCCCGGTTTGATAGTCGGCGAGCTCGCCGAGCGTACCGGACGCGCGCAGCTCCTGGCTCCATTGCTTGTAATCGTTCCAGAAGCCGCCGGCGTTGCGATAGACGTCGAACACCGTGCCCTCGTCGTTGACGGCCTGGAAGTGATAGTCCTTGTAGGCCGAGATCGAAGTCAGCGACAGACCGCCCAGGTTCCAGTCCAGCGTCAGCGAAGCGCCATTTGTTCCAGTGACCAGCGGCCGCGCATTGTCATTGTTCACTTCGTTGTCGCCGCCGCCGTAGAGGTAGTCGTCCAGATAGGTGTAGCTCGCCAGCTGCGTGAACCAGGGCCGGTTGAGGCGCGTCGAATTGTCGGAGGAAAGATTGTTCACGGCGCCGTTGGAGTAGTTAGTTGGCGTCGGGGTGTTGATGGTGCGCCCGTTCGTGGTCTCGCCACCGCGCGGCTGCGCGTCGACCGACAGCCGTGCGCTGAAATTCTCGGTGGGCGTCCACAGCAGCTGCGCGCGCCCGTACACGCGGTCCTTGTTGGTCCAGGTGATGTCGCGGTTGAACTCGTTCTTGATGTCGCCCTGCCCCTTGTTGGCCGTGAACGATATGCGTCCGGCGAGTACGCCGTCGATGATGGGGCCGCCGCCCGCGGCGCGCAGGATCACCGTGTCCCAGTCACCGTAGGTGACCGCGAAATTGGCATCCGGCGTGAACGACGGCCGGCGCGTGGTCACGCTGACCACGCCCAAGCTCGCATTCTTGCCGAGCAGCGTGCCCTGCGGACCGCGCGTCACTTCCACAGTGTCGATGTCGGTGAAGTCGAAACTCGAGGTCAGCGCGTTGTAGCCGTAGCTCACGCCATCGACGATGAAGCCCACCGACGGATCCTGCGCCTCGGTCTGTCCCTGCCGGCCCACGCCGCGGATCGACAAACTACTGGTGCGCTGGTTGCCCAGGTTCCAGGATACGTTGGCTGCTCTTTGGGTGATGGCGCCGATTTCCGTGGCCTGCAGGCGCTCGAGCTCGCGGCCAGTCACGACGGAAATCGACAGCGGCACTTCCTGCAGCGGCTCCAGGCGATTGCGCGCGCGCACCGTGACCTTGCCGAGCGCCGTGTCCTGCGGCTTCTCTTCTTCGGCAGCCACGACGGCTGCGCCTTCGACGGGTGCGGCCGCCTGCGCCGCGGCCAGCTCCTGCTTCTGCGCCTCGAGTTGCTGCGTCAGGCGATCGATCTCGGCCTGGATTTCCGCGGCGCTGCGACCGTCAGCGGCGTGAGCGAGCGTGGTTGTCAGCAAGGCCAGGGAGACGCTAGCGGCGATGGCCCAACGTGAAGGAACGCGAGAGGACAGATACATGTGTGAGTTACCGTTTGAATCAGATTGTTGAAGACATGACTGGGGCGCGATCGCCGTGCGACGTGCGATCGATGAGGGTTTGCGGAGCTATTCGGTGTCGGTGAGTACCGAGACCTTTGAAATTCCCGAGTGCTCGATGGCGGCCATGACCTTGGCGACCGAGCCATAGGGCACTCGGTCATCCGCGCGCAGATGCAGCGAAGGATCGGCGATGGTCGCCTTGATGTTGCTCAGGCGCTGCGGGATGTCGGCCTGGGCCACGGGCGCGTCGTCGAAGAACACGGCACCCGTGGTATCGACCGTGACCGTGATTGCCTTCTGCTGCTCGGGCGGCGTGGTGTTCACCGTGCGCGGCAGGTTGATGTGGATGGCGTTGGTCAGCGCGGGAATCGTGATGACGAACGCGACCAGCAACACCAGCATGACGTCGACCAGCGGCGTGATGTTGATTTCGCTCAGCACGTCGCTGTCTTCGGAAGTCGATACGGCCATGTGAATTCTCCCTGATGTTTGTTGGCTTCAGCCCGCGCTCTTGGCGCCGACCACGACCGGCTGCAGGCGATGAACCTCCTGAGGACGCCGTTCGACACGCAACACCGCGTGTTGCGCCAGGTTCAGAAAGTCGTTGGCGAAGTCATCGAGGTCGGCGATCACCGATTTCACGCGACGCACGAAAAAGTTGAATGCCAGTACGGCGGGAATCGCCACCGCGATGCCGATGCCGGTAGCCACCAGCGCTTCGCCGATCGGCCCGGCCACCACGTCGATGGAAGCATTGCCGATGCGGCTGATGTCCTTCATCGCCGACATGATTCCCCACACCGTGCCGAACAGACCCACGAACGGCGCGGTGCTGCCAACACTGGCGAGCACCGCGAGACCACCCTCGAGAGTCCGCCGCTCACGCAGGACCTGCTGGCGCAGGTTTCTCTCCAGCAACTCGTGCCGGTCCCAGGCGTGCTCGTCGGCGCCGTCCGATGGTGGCGCATGGCGCAATACACCGAAGCCGACCGCCGAGAGACGCGCGAACGCGCTGCGGTTGTCGGGAACCTCGGCCGCCGACTGCAGGCTGGGAGCGGCGCGAAACGCATTGAGATAGCGACGATTGCCGCCCGACACGCGAATGAACTGGGTCGCCTTGGCGAGTATCAGCACCCAGGTGGCGATGGAAAACGCAGCCAGCAACCAGAGCGTGGCGGAAACGGCGATCGAAGAGGAGTGAGCGAACACGGCGGTCCTTTGCAAAGAGTGAAAGCTAGGAGTCGAGCTTGAATTCGATGGGCACGGTGGCGTAGCCATCGATCGGGGCATTGCCACGCGTCGACGGCGCGAAGACCCAGCGTTCGACGGTGTGGATCGCCGCGTCATCGAGCACTTTCTTGCCGCTCGACTTGACGACTTCGACCGATTCGACGGCGCCCGTCGTGAGCACGCGCACGCGAAGCAGCACGGTCCCCTGCCATCCCTGGCGGGCCGCGAGGGTCGGGTAGTCAGGCGGCGGATTGTTCTTGTAGCCAATGCCTCCGAAAGCCGGCTTCACCGGCTCAGGCGCGGGCGGAGGCGCGGGCTCGGCCGGAGCTACGGCCGCAACGGCCTCCACCGGCGCGGCAACTGGCGCCTCGCTCGGAACGATGGCAGCGGTGTGGATCGGCGGTGGCGCCCTGGGTGGCGTTCGCTTCGGAGGTGGCGGCGGTGGCTCAACCTTGGGCAGTGGCTTCGGCGGCCGCACGAGCTCGATCGCCAGCGTGGACTTCTTCGGCTTCACGTCGGCGCCCAGCGAGACCCGGTTGCCGTACCAGACGCCGAGACCATGCGCCGCGAGCACGGCCACCGCGACCAGCGCAATCAGCCAACGCCGCGGAACCGCCTTCCTGGGACCGGTGAAAGCGGCCGATTCGGCCACCGGCACATCGTGCCACTGCAGCGGGAAGCGATTGAGCGCGTGCCGGCGCCGCCGGAGGCGGCGCGGGACGCGGTGGATGGGCAACGCAAGAGCCGGGGTACTCATGCGATGAGAAACTAACTACGCCCGCGGGCGCTGGGAAATCGCGGAATCGCATTCGCATATGCCGTATGCGGCGCATCCGCTTCGTAACCGGCGGCCAACCATGCCGGTAACATTCCGGTATCAGGGCGCCGGAGCCTGCACCGTCCCTGGCGCAGTGTTCACCATGCTCGGATGACCGGGACTGGTATTCAGCCAGTCCCGGCCATCGAGCCCAATGGGACGACGTCCTATCTACCCCAGAGTCTGTTCAGCAGATTCGTCTTGCGCTGATCGAACGCCCGCCACTCGCCCCAGCCCGAAGTGTTCGTGACCGGGTCATAGGCGTGCCCGTACCAGCCGGCCGTATCGCCGGATTCCGGATTGATCGACCAGTAGCAGCCTTCGATGCCTTTCGAGACTGCGTAGTCCACGAACGCGTTCTGCCACTGCGAGTCGAAGCCAGGCGTGAGGTAACCGAAGCGAGCCCGGTCGCGCAGGCTCGCCTGGCCGCCCGGCCAATCGAGATTGCCACCGAATTCGCCGACCACCACGGCGTATCCCTGATCCTTGAGATAGCCGAAGTGCTCTTCCCAGCCCGAGCGCAGCAGTGTCGGGTTGATGACGAGATTGCAATGCGCGTCGCCCGCGGCATCGCCCTCGAGCCCCGTGCAAGCCGTCTGCGCCGGATCGAGGAAGCTCTTCTGCACGAACACCGACGGGCCATACGTATGTGGTGAGAACACCAGCCGGTCCTTCGGAATCGCCGGCGGATTGGCGCCCGCCTCGAACAGGTTTTCACCCCAGTTCGGGTTGGTCGCGGTGCTGCCGTGCGGAACCTGCGTGATCGTGTCCGGCGTGCCGTCCTGGTTGTTAGCCGTGCCGGAGATGCCCTCCATGAAAATCAGCACGTTCGGATTCACCTCGTTGATCGCGGTGTAGGCCTGCGCGGCCAACGACCGCCAATCGGACCAGGTGTAGTCCCATGGCTCATTGTAGAGATCGATGCCGATGATGTTGTCGACGCCGAGCTGCGTGCCCAGTCCCGCCAGCGTGCGCAGGTTGGCGAGCCACGTGGTCGTGTTGTACGCGTTGATGCGCGTCACGCCCGCCGGATTTCCGGTCGCCGAACACGAGCTGTCTTCACGCTTGAAGTCGTAGTTGTCGCGATCCTTGTCCACGTACGGCGGACGGGCATCGAGGCGGCCCTTTCTCCAGCCCACGTAGTTCGAGCAGGAGTGGATGTCGAGCAGCACCTGGATGTTGTTGGCCGCCGCG
>DASYKM010000261.1:0-21235 GCA_035995425.1 Steroidobacteraceae bacterium | reverse complement strand
CCTGGAACATTTGCTTTGTGCGGCATGTCCCAGTTGTGAAGGTCGCGGCTTCGTACGCACGCCTGAAACGGTCTGCCACGAGATATTCCGTGAAATTGTGCGCCAGAGCAGGCAGTTCCAGACCCGTGAACTGTTAATACTGGCGCATCAGAATGTGGTCGACCGGCTCCTCGATGAAGAATCGGCCGTGCTGGCCGACCTGGAACACCAGATAGGAAGGCCGATCCGGTTACAGGTCGAAACGCTCTACGGCTTCGATCAATACGACGTGGTGCTCGCCTAAAGAGACGACATGGACAGATGACCAACGCAACCCTTGAACAAAGGGGGGCCGTTCTGCAGGAAGAACGGACGAGCAACTCATCCGGATGGGTTCGGCGCACGGTGCTGGTCACATTTTGCGTATTGCTGCTGGGGACACTCGGCGTGGTATTTACGCGCGTCGTTGCCGCTCGCGTTCCGGAACAACGCGCCACTCTCGAAAAACTCATCACCGATCGCACCGGGCTCGCGGTGCGATTCGACAACGTGCACTTCGCCTGGAATCTCGACGGCACCAGCGCGGTGTTCGAACGCGTCGAGCTGACCGATCCGAAGCGTGGACGCGTCCGTGTAGTTGCGCCCGAGTTGCGCGTGGAGTTCGACACCTGGGACTACCTGCGGCACCACCAGTTTTCGCTGGGTCACGTGACGCTGTCGTCGCCGGACATCGAGATCGTTGGCGATCCGCTCGACGCTCCGCTGAACATGCCGGCGCCGCGCGGGCGCAGGGCACAGGCCCCAGCCCGGCTGCCCGCGGAAGACGAAGCCGCGCTGGTGCGCCGCTTCACCGCCTGGGCCGAGCTCATGCCGAACGGCCGCGTGGAAGTCGAGGGCGCGCGCGTGCACCTGTTGCGTCGCGGCTCTTTGGGTGGGAAGGGCGGGGCGCGCACCACGTTCACGCTGAGCCAGGCGGTGGTTTCGCGCGGTGCTTCGACGTTCAATGCCTTCGGCACGATGCTGCTGTCGCAGGATGTCGGCCAGTCGCTGTTCCTGTCAGCCAAGCTCGAAGGGCTCGGGGCGGGCTCCACCGTCTCCGGCGAGCTGCGCATGATCGCGCGGCGCGTATTCCTCGACAAGCTGCCGATGATTGCGGCGAAGGGACGCGGCACTCTCGATGCCACGTTGCGGTTGCGTAACGGGCGCATCGACTCCGCCGGCTGGCAGGCCAGCGCGCGCGAGCTGGAATTCGGCGATGACGCGCATTCGCGCTTCGACCATCTAACTGTCAACGGCACGCTCGAACGCGACGCGGACGATTTCCTGCTGAAGTTCGGCGACCTGCAGCTCACCCGCGGCGCCCGGCTGGAGCGCTCTCCGCAACTTTCGGCACGACTGACGCTCGCGCCGGGCACGACGCGCATCGCGCGCACCCGGATTCGCGCCGAACGCGTGCCTTTCATGGCCGCGGAATTCCTGGGCCTGGCGCTCGCGCCCGGATTCGACGGCGGCTCATTGAAATTTCTGCGGGAATTCCCGGGCGGCTGGACCTTGAGCGCCGGCGAACTGCGCGATGTTCGTTTCGATTCTGGCGCCGATTCCCGCGGCCGCATGTTCAGCGCCCAGTTGACCGGCGTCGAGCTTGCGCGTGACTCGGACCAAGTGCGCATCGCGCAGCTCGCGACGCTGCTGCAACTCGATGGGAACACGCTGACGTTCAACTTCGACCCGGCGAACAACGCGACGCTGCGCGTCGATCGGGCATCGGAGGCACGGCCGTTCTCGCTCGGTGGCCAGCTCATGGTAAACACGCAGCCCGCCAACCTCAGGTTCGAAGCGTTCGTGGCGCGCAGCGGCGCCGGCTCCATCGAAGTCCAAGGCGCCTGGGACGCGGATCCTCGCGCCACGCCGCTGACGCTCACGATTGCGAATCTCGACCGTGCGCTGTTTCGCGATGGTTGGACCTTGCTCAAGCCCGACGAGCAGGCGCCTTTGCTCGCCGACATTCGGCAGGGCAACGTTTTCGAGGGGACTCTCGAGCTGTTGCCAGACCATGATGCCGCTGGGTTGAGTGCCGTGAATTGGCAGCGCTCGAGCGGCACGCTCAAGCTCGAGGAGCTCGCGACCTCAGGAGAGGACATCCCGCACCTCGTCTCCGGACGTGGCGTGCTCGCCTTCTCGCGCGGCAATACCCGGCTGCAGCTCGACGGCGGTGAGCTCGACCAACTTGCGGTGACCTCCGCGCGCCTCGAGTGGCCACGAAGCGGCGCACCGCGGCTGCAAGCGGCATTGCAGGGCGAGCTTTCCTCGCCGCTGCTGCGGGGCGCACTCAAGGCACAGGGCCTCGAACGCCTGGCCGGATCCGTCACGCTCGTCGCCGAGGCGCGCGGTGAAAAAGAATTGCGCACGCCCGAATCGTGGCGCGTGACCGCGCGCCTTGGCAACGCGTCGATCCCGCTCGCCGGAGATCTGCCGCCCATCGAAAAGATTGCCGGCACGGTGCGCTACGCCGGTGGTCAGTTGCGCGGTCTCACGCTCGCGGGCAATTGGCTCGGCGGCCCGCTGACGATCGAATCGCGGCGCGCGGCGCGCGGCGGCCTCGGCTTCGGTGTCACCGGCGTCGCGGATGCCGCGCCGCTGTTGCGGTTGTTAGGCCAGGACGAGGCGGCCAGCCTCGTCAACGGACAGCTTTCGTGGACGGGTTCGGCGCAGCTCGTCGCGGCCGCGGGCGAGGGCAACGACGGCTGGCAACTCGAGTTCGCCAGCACTCTGGCCGGCATCGAGAGCCGGTTGCCCGAGCCATTCGACAAGATTCGCCCGCGGCAGCTTCCCATCAGCGCGCAGCTGCGCGTCGACGCCGATGGCATACATGAGTTCGTCATCGACGGACGCGAACTCGCGATACGCGGCGCGATCGACGGCGGCGTCACGAAAGCACGCTTCGAAGTACAGGGCGTCGCCGGAGAGTTGCGGCGCACCGCCGACGCTGCGCCGCAGTTGCACTTCCAGCGGCTCGACCTGAAGCGCGCGCCCGCGGTGCTCGCGGCGGTGGGTTCGCTGTTGCCGGCGGACGGCGAGCTGGACCTGAACATCGACGACACACTCTATTCCGGTCGCAGCCTCGGCGGATTGCAGGCGAGCTTGTCGCGCCGCGATGCCGGCGTGGAGTTCTCCGTGGATTCGGTGGAATCCGCACCGCATCAGCTCACGGCTCGCGGGTCGTGTGCGAGCGTCGATGGTCGCTGCCGCGTCAGTTTCACCGCCGACACGCAGCATCTCGCGTCACTGCTCGGCGGAACGCAACTGCCGCGGGAGTGGCCCACCGAAACGCTGCATGCGGCCGGTGAGCTCACCTGGCCGATCGACTCGAAGGGCGACCTGACGCGGGAAATCGCCGGACGATTCGAGCTGGAGACACAAGGGAGCGACAGCAATCATCAATTGGTCGCGGACGCGACGCTCGCCGACGGCCAGATCGAACTGGCGAACGTGCAGGGCACCGGTCCGGCGGCGGACCAGCTGTTCCGTGGCAGCGGACGCGTGGCCCTGCTGGCGCGTGAATATGACCTCGCCGTCGACTTCGAACAGGTTTCGCTCGCCGCCACCGCCGTGCCTACGCCGGCGCGCGCTCGCCTGGCCCGCGCCTGGACCGTGCTGCGTGGTTCGGCGGCACGCCGTGGCTGGACCGAAGTTCCCGCGGCACGCCGCGTGCAGTGGCACGGCAACTGGGACTGATCAACGCCGCCGCTTCGGCGGCGTTTCCTTTGTGGCGCCGGCGCCTGACAATACCGCCATGCGGGTTGCGGCAATCCAGATGACCTCCGGGCACGATATCGACGCCAATCTCGAGGTGGCCGGGCGCTTTCTCGCCGACGCCGCGCGGATGAATGCCACGCTGGCCGCGTTACCCGAGAATTTCGCCTTCATGGGCCTCGACAGCGGCGACAAACGCGCGATCGCCGAACCCGATGGCGCCGGGCGCATCCAGAACTTCCTTGCAGACACCGCCAGGCGCCTCAAGATATGGATCGTCGGTGGCACGGTGCCGTTGCGCCAGGACGCCGACGGTCGCGTGGCTGCCGCCTGCCTCGTCTACAAGGCCGACGGTCAGCGGGCCGCGCGTTACGACAAGATTCATCTGTTCGACGTGGACGTTCCCGGCAGCGCCGAATCGCATCGTGAATCGGCGCATACCGTGGCTGGCCGCGACCCGCGTGTAGTCGAGACGCCGCTCGGCAAGCTTGGACTCGCCGTGTGCTACGACATGCGGTTCCCGGAGCTGTTCCGGGTGTTGTCGCGGCAGGGTGCCGACCTGTTCGTGGTGCCGTCGGCTTTCACGGTGCCCACCGGAAAGGCGCACTGGGAGAGCCTGTTGCGCGCCAGGGCCATCGAGAATCTGTGCGGGCTGATCGCGCCGGCGCAGTGGGGCGTGCATCCGAGCGGACGCGAGACTTTTGGCGATTCGATGATCATCGATCACTGGGGCAAGGTGCTGGCGCGCATGCCCTCGGGCACGGGATGCGTCGTCGCCGACATCGATACGGCCGCGCGCATCGATGCGCGGACCCGGTTCCCGGCGCTCGAGCATCGGGTGATCTACAACACGTGACGGTGCTCGTCATCCGCCGCGTGGCCAGCGCCTGGGATCGCGAGTATCCCTATCGCGTGCTGATCGACGGGCGCCAGCGCGCGGAAATCGGCGACGACTCGACCGTGCAGCTCGGGGTCACGCCGGGTGAACATCGCGTGTCCCTGCGCGTCAAATGGTGTGGCTCGCGCGAGCTGCCGTTCACGATCCAGCCGGGCGAGATCGTGCGCGTGGAATGTCGCCCGAACGCGAAGCCCCTGCTGGCCCTGCTGTACATTACGCTCTGGCGCAACGATTACATTGCCCTCGAAACGGTGAAAACTTGGACTTGAGCACTTCGACTGAACCACTCGCCATTGCCCGTGACCTCATCCTGCGTCCGGGTGGCCTCGACGATGCACGCCTCGAAAGCGCGCTCGCGCAGGTCATGTCGAGCTCGGTCGATTCGGCCGACCTGTACTTCCAGTTGTCGCGCGAAGAGAGCTGGGCGCTCGAGGACGGCATCGTCAAGGAAGGCAGCGCCAGCATCGAGCAGGGCGTCGGCGTGCGCGCCGTCGCCGGCGAAAAGACCGGCTTTGCCTATTCCGATGAAATCGTCCTGCCGGCGCTCGAAGAGGCGTCGCGCGCGGCGCGCGCCATCGCGATCCGCGGCAGCGAACGTGCCGCGCAGAGCGTGTCGCCCACGCACGGCCACAGCCTCTATCTACCCATCGACCCGGTGAGCAGCTTCACCTCGAGCGAGAAGGTGGCGTGGCTCGAGCGCGTCGATCGCGAGACGCGCAAGATGGATCCGCGCGTCAAACAGGTGATGGCGAGCGTCGTCGCCGTGCACGAAGTCGTGCTGGTCGCCAACAGCGATGGACACCTGGCCGCTGACGTGCGACCCCTGGTTCGATTCAATGTGTCGGTCATCGTCGAACAGGACGGACGCCGCGAGCAGGGATACGCGGGCGCCGGTGGGCGCATCACGCTGCCCGAGCTGGTCGCCGCCGACAAACCGATCGCGCTCGCGCGCGAGGCCGTGCGCCAGGCGCTCGTGAATCTCGACGCGGTGCCCGCGCCCGCCGGTTCGATGACCGTGGTGCTCGGACCCGGCTGGCCCGGCATCCTGCTGCACGAGGCCATCGGGCACGGACTGGAAGGGGATTTCAATCGCAAGGGCACCTCGGCCTTCGCGGGACGCGTCGGTGAGCGCGTCGCCTCCGAACATTGCACGATTGTTGACGATGGAACGCTCTCGCGCAGGCGCGGCTCGCTCAACATCGACGACGAAGGCACGCCCACCCAGTGCACCACGCTCATCGAGAACGGCGTGCTCAAGGGGTATCTGCAGGACACCATGAACGCTCGCCTCACGGGCACGAAGTCCACGGGCAACGGCCGCCGAGAATCGTTCGCGCACATCACGCTGCCGCGCATGACCAATACCTACATGCGTCCGGGCAAGACGCCGCCCGAGGAAATTCTCGCCTCGGTGCAGAAGGGCATCTACGCCGTGAATTTTGGCGGCGGCCAGGTCGACATCACCTCGGGCAAATTCGTGTTCTCCGCCAGCGAGGCGTACCTCATCGAGAACGGCAAGGTGGGCGCGGCCATCAAGGGCGCCACGCTGATCGGCAACGGACCCGATGTGCTCACCCGAGTCTCGATGGTGGGCAACGACCTGAAGCTCGACGACGGCGTCGGGACCTGCGGCAAGGAAGGGCAGAGCGTACCGGTTGGTGTAGGACAGCCTACATTGCGCATCGACGGATTAACGGTCGGCGGAACCGGCTGAAACAGCGCGCCGTGTCCGGGCGCCGATTCGAGGTCAGGTTGCGTCTTCCTTGTAGAGCTCGCTCTTCACCTTTCGTAGCTTTACGCCCGAAAGTGTCTGCACCAGCGTGATCCGATCGTTGCTGATCGTTCGCAGGGTGACGTTGGCACCCTGGATGGTCAGCGTGCGGTGCTCCGAATAGCTCACCTCGCTGCTCCACGGCCGGCTCAACTTCTGCGCCGCATCCACCGCGGTGTATTCCACTTCCATGGCGTGCGGGAGCATCTGCAGCCCGGCGACAGTCGCCCGGGTGAGCTCGCAAAACTCTTTCTTGCCGCCGCTCACTTCATGAAGCGCGTCACCGGAGTGATCCAGGATCTCGACTTCCAGGTCCTCATGAAACATTGCGCACACTTCGGACACGTCGCCCTGGTTCATCGACGCTTCCATCTTCGACATGAACCGCATTGCTCCGGTTTCGCCGAGGTTGTAGCGACCGATGCCATATACCGCAGACAAAGCGATCGCGATTACCAGGATGATCTTTTTCATGAGCTCGCTCTGATGACTTTCTGTACAAACCCGCAGGTGTTTACGGTACCGAGGAAGCCTTACGCGCGAGCACTATCATCGGGCGCGGACGACAGGGATGTCGGCAAAGTGCGTCAGCATTTTGAGCGAAAGGAATCGCTCCGCGCCTACACCAGAATCAGACACGAACATAATCAAGTGTGCGTTTGGCGACATTGGAAACAATGTGAATCCCGGCACATCATGACCGCCACATGCTTCAGCACACTGCACTCGCCGTCCCACACCCGGATCTTCAACGGAGTCCATCGACAATGCGTAACGACACAGCTGCCAGCGGCGAATTTCGTATCAACCTGCCGCCGGACGTGCTCGCGGAAATGCGCCGCAATACCGGCAGCCCCCGCAGTGCCATGCAAGTCGATGGTTTCCGCCCCGGCCTGTTTGGCCGTCTGATCGACCTGTTCACCGGTCGCCGCCGCTAAGTTTTCGCTCATGAATAAAGGCGCGCAGGTTTCCGACCTGCGCGCCTTTTCATTTGCCTGTTCGGTCTGCGCCGGAAATCAGTGCGCGCGTGCGGCGTCTTCAGCGGCCGAGTCTTCATCCGCGTCTTCGTTCGCGGCGCTCACTTCCAGTCTCGGCAGATTGTCGGAAGTGTCGGCCAGGTGCGCGGCGTATTCGTCCACGTACAGGATTTCGTGCTGCCCGACGGCCACCACGTCGCCATCGCGCAAGGTGTGGCGACGCACTCGTTTGCCGTGCACCACGATGCCGTTGGTGCTGTTGAGATCTTCGATGACCGTCAGCCCATCGCTGCCGGTCACCAGCTGGCAGTGATGCCGGCTGATGAACTTGCTGTCGATCTGCAGATCGTTGTCGGGCGTGCGGCCGATGACTTTGCGACCTGGGATCAGGTGCAATTCCGCCACCGCCTTGCCTTCGGTGGACAACACCAGTTTCGAAGGCGACCGGGTGGCGCGATCGCCGCTCGCGCTCGCGCCATTCGCCAGCTTCGCGGCGGCGGCTGCGGCACGTGAGGAAAACTCCACCCATTGCAGCTCGGTCACCGCCGAGGCGACGTCCTGCAATGTCACGTGGTCGCGGTCTTCGTTGAACGCGGCCATCATCGCCGTGTCGCATAGCGTGTTCACGAGACGCGGAACACCGCCGGTGTACTTGTAGAGCTCCGGGAAAGTTTCGGTGGCGAAAATCTGGCGGCCATTGGCACCGGCCACTTCCAGGCGATGGAGCACGTAGGCATTCACGTCTTCGCGCGATAGTGCTCCCAGGTGAAAACGCAGGCGGATGCGCTGCGCGAGCTGCACCAGCTCGGGCGAATCGAGTTTCTCGTTGAGCTCGGGCTGGCCGGCGAGAATGATGCGCAGCACCTTCTCCTTGGTGGACTCGATGCCCGACAGGAGACGGATCTCTTCGAGCACCTTGAGCGTGAGGTTCTGCGCTTCGTCGATGATCAGCAGCACCTTGCGGCCGGCCGCGTACTGCTCGATGAGGAAACTGTTGAGGGTCGCGATGAGCTCGGCCTTCTTCATCTTGAAGGGCGAGAAACCGAACTGCACCAGCACCGACTGCAGGAATTCGACCGCGGTCACCTGGGTCTGGTTGATCTGGGCGATCACCACGTCCGAATCGAGCTGGCGCAGGAAGCTTTCGATGAGCGTGGTCTTGCCCGAGCCGATTTCGCCGGTGACCACCACGAATCCGTCGGTAAACCAGATGGTCGACTCCATGTACGCCTTGGCGCGCGCATGAGCCCGGGACAGATAAAGAAACTGCGGGTCCGGACTGAGCCGGAACGGCAGCTCTTGCAGCTTGAAGTTCTCGATATACATCGGAGCTGGAGATATTACGGTAAAGCGGGCCGCCGGGCAGGGAAGCCCTTATCCGGGCTTACCGAATTGCGAGGTAGGTCGCGCGGTCGATCCGGGAAAGGACCTTAAAAGCGCGCCGATTGCGGCTTTGTGTCGCGTTATCGCAAATCGTGACATGGCCGAGTTTGCGGCCGGGACGCGCTGTCTTGCCGTAGTCATGCCAGTGCAGGCCGGGCTCGGCGAGCAACGCGTCGCGTGTCGGCATTTCGCCTACAAGGTTGATCATCGCCGAGTGACCGCGCGCTTTCGTGCTTCCGAGCGGCAGGCCGGCGATGGCGCGCACATGATTCTCGAACTGGCTGGTGTCGGCGCCCTCGATGGTCCAGTGGCCCGAGTTGTGTACGCGCGGCGCCATTTCGTTGGCGATGAGTTTGCCGCGTTTCACGAAGAATTCGATGGTCAGAACGCCGACGTACTCGAAGTGTTCGAGCAACTTGCGCGCGGCACGTTGCGCCTGGCGCGTGAGCCCCGCATTTCCGTACGGCGCGCGCGTGAGGCGCAGGATGCCATCCCGGTGCACGTTGAGATTGAGTGGATAGAAGGCGGCCTCGCCATCGGCGCCGCGCACCGCGATCACCGACACTTCGGCGTCGAACGGCACGAGGTTTTCATACAGCAGCGGCGCCTTGCCTAGCGCTTCCCAGGCGCGATCGAGGTCCGCCGGTTTGCGCAACACGAACTGGCCCTTACCGTCGTAGCCCATGCGGCGCGTCTTGAGCACGCCGGGCAGGCCAATGGCCTTGACCGCGAGCTCGAGCGCGGCGCGCGAATCGACCGCTGCGTACTTCGTGGTGGCGATGCCGAGCAATTCGAAGGTCCGTTTCTCGGTCAGCCGATCCTGGGCCGCGGCGAGCGCCCGCAGCGGCGGTGCGATGCGTGCCTTGCCGGGCAGGGCCTCGAGCGCCTCGACCGGAATGTTCTCCCAGTCGAAGGTCAGGACCTCGCAGCGTTGCGAGAGCTGGCCTAACAAGTCGCGGTCGGTGAGCTCGCCCGCGAGGATCGGGCCGACCTGCCCACCGGGTGTCCGCGCGTCGCGGTCGAGGAACAGGAAATCGAAGCCCAGTGGATAGCCGGCGAGGGCCATCATGCGCCCGAGCTGTCCGGCGCCGACGATGCCAATTGTCATCGAAATGGGGTCACGGGGTCAGAGCTTCGAGGGATCGGGCTTCGCAAGCACTTTCTCGGTCTGCTCGGCGCGGAATTTCTTGAGCGCCGCATCGATCTCGGGACGCTTGTTCGCCAGGATCGCGGCGGCCGCCAACCCGGCATTGGTGGCGCCGGCCACACCGATGGCAAACGTGGCCACGGGAATTCCCGCCGGCATCTGCACGATGGACAGCAGGGAATCGAGGCCGTTGAGCGTCTTCGATTGCACCGGCACGCCGAGCACCGGCAGCGTGGTCTTGGACGCGGTCATGCCGGGTAGATGGGCGGCACCGCCGGCGCCGGCGACGATGACCTCGATGCCGCGCGCCTGCGCGGTGGAGGCATATTCGAACAGCAGGTCGGGCGTGCGATGGGCGGAAACCACCTTCGTTTCGTAGGGAATGCCGAGCTTGTCGAGTGCCTCGGCCGTGGCGCGCATCGTCTCCCAATCGGAAGTCGAGCCCATGATGATGCCAACCAGTGGTTTCATCGCGAAATACTACTTGCGAGCCGCGCGCGCGTCACGAAGAAGCTTCAAACAAACTGCGCACCGTGCGGAACAGCTCGCGCGACGCGCCCTCGCGGGTGCCCGAATCGACGCGCGCACTCGTGGCCTTGGTGATGAGCGCCTGCAGGGCCTTGCGGTCGGCGCCAGGCAGCCATTCGAGCAACTCGTTGAGCGCCGGAACGCCCTCGGTCAGCAGTCGCGCGCGCCAGGCTTCGATTCGTTTGTGCTTCTCGGCCTCCAGTGTCGAGAGCCGCGATTCGGCGGTGAGCGCAGCTTCTATGGGTGCCGGATCGATCTCGCGCATGAGCTTGCCGATGTACTGCCGCTGGCGCGCGAGTCCGCCGCGGCTGGTGATGCGCTTGGCGAGCAGAATGGCGTCCTGCAGGGTCTCCGGCAGGTTGAGTGCCGTCAACTCCGACTCCTTGAGCGCGATCAGGCGGGTGCCGAGATCCTGGGCAGCCGCGGCGTCACGCTTGCGCATGCTCTTGCTGGGGCCTCGATATTCTCCGTTTTCGTCTTTGCCGTGCATCGTACAATTCTGCCATGCAAGCAATCGTTCAGGCCCGCCAGGAAGTCGATGGCACGCGAATTCCTGAGCTCAAGGGCATCGTTTCCGAATCATTGAGGCTCGCCCGCGGGCTGGGCGCCACCCAGGCCGAGGCCGATGTCAGCCTGCAGAAGGGGCTGACAACCACCGTCCGCCTCGGAGAGGTCGAGACGGTCGAATACCAGCGCGATCGCGGCATGGGCATCACCGTGTACTTCGGCAAGCGCAAGGGCTCGGCGAGCACTGCCGACCTGTCGCCACGCGCCGTGGCCGAAACCGTCGAGAAGGCCTGCGACATCGCGCGTTATACCGCCGAGGACGAGTGTTCGGGCCTGGCCGATCCCGAAGAGCTGGCGCGCGACATTCCCGATCTGGACCTCGACCATCCCTGGGATCTCTCGCCGGAGCAGGCGGTGGAAACCGCGCGCGAATGCGAGGCCGCGGGGCGTGCCGTGGATACGCGCATCACCAACTCCGAAGGAGCCAGCGTCAGCAGCCATCGTGGCGTGCGCGTTTACGGCAATTCACATGGATTCCTCGAAGGCTTCTCCTCGACCAGCCACAGCGTCAGTTGCGTGCTGCTCGCGCAGGTGGGCGAGGACATGCAGCGCGACTATTGGTACGCCTCGGCGCGCGACGCACGCGATCTCGAGAGCTCCGAGAGCATTGGACGCAAGGCGGGCCTGCGCGCGGTCGCCCGGCTCGGCGCGCGCAAGATCGCCACGCAGAAGGCCCGCGTATTGTTTGCGCCCGAAGTAGCGCGCGGTCTCATCGGCCATTTCCTCGGCGCGGTGCGCGGCAGCAGCCAGTACCGCAAGAGCTCGTTCCTGCTCGATGCCGCGGGCAAGCCGGTGTTCCCGTCATTTCTCGAGATTCGCGAACGCCCGCATATTCCGAAAGCGCTCGGCAGCAGTCCGTTCGATGGTGAAGGCGTGGCCACGCGCGATCGTGAGCTGGTGAGCGACGGCGTGTTGCAGGGCTACATTCTCGGCAGCTACTCGGCGCGCAAGCTCGGACTGAAAACCACCGGCAATGCCGGCGGAACTCACAACCTGCTGGTGGAATCGAAGACCGGCGGCGTGGAGATCGCCGCGCTGATGCGCCAGCTCGGCACCGGCTTGTTAGTCACCGAGCTCATGGGGCAGGGCGTGAATGGCGTCACCGGCGACTATTCGCGCGGCGCGTCCGGCTACTGGATGGAGAACGGCGTGCAGGCATATCCGGTGCACGAGATCACCATCGCCGGGAATCTCAAGGACATGTACAAGAACATCGCCGCGATCGGCAGCGATGTCGACCTGCGCGGCGGTGTGCGCGTCGGCTCGATACTGCTCAACGAGATGATGATCGCCGGCGATTAGCCATGTGGCGTTTTCGAGCTTGCCCCGAGGAAAACTTTTTCTCGCGGCGTCAGGCTTCTTCGATGAGATCGCGCAGCGTCATTTCTCCGCAGCTCTTGCGCCAGGCGTCGTCCATCGTCTTGCTGATGGCGTCCACCGCCGGTAGTTTGAGATTGCGGGGCGCGACCTGGCCGGCTTTCTCATTGCGTGCGATGTCGACTATTTCCTGGATGCTGATCTGGCCGAGATCGCGCGCCGGCAGCAGCCGCTCGTCATCGGCCATGGTCAGCAGATGCGCGCCTTCCAGCGCGTGCACGATGCGCGAGATGGCAATGCCCGGCATGCCGAGCTCGTGCGCCAGCGTGTCCACCGACCAGCGCGTCTTGCCGTCGTGGTACGAGCGGCCGATGAGGAACATGACCTTGAGCGTGAGCTGCTCGCGCTGCACGGCCGAGAGCCGCAGCTCCGTCAATCCGAGGCGCAGGTAGTTGCGGTTCTGCACGTAGAACGACAACTGCGCGCCGACCAGCAGAATCAGCCAGCCGAAGTAGGTCCACAGCAGCGCCGCGACGATGATGGCGAAACCGGCGTACACCACGGTCAGGCGCGTGGAATACACCACCAGCGAAGTGAACAGTTTGCCGACCGCGGCCCAGAGGATGCCGGCGGCAACACCGCCGATGAGCGCGGGTTTCCATTTCACGCGGGTGTTGGGCACGAACATGTACACCGCGGTGAAGATCGCGGCGACCATGAAGTAGGGCGACACTTCGATGCTGAACGAGACCAGCCGTTCGAAGAAGGGCACGTAGCGGCCGAATCCCGCCGACGCGGTGTCGAGCGCGTGGTGCGAGAGGCCGATGAAGCTCACCACCACGATCGGCCCGACGATGAGCAGAGCCACGTATTCGGTCACGCGCCGCGCGAAGCTGCGCGCATGCTCGACCCGCCACAGGAAATTGAAGCCGTCCTCGACTTTCTTGATGGTGCCTAACAGTGTCCACAGCAGCAGCGCTAGACCGAGCGAGCCGACCACGCCGGTGCTCACGCTGTCGGCGAACTCCATGACCTTGCGCGTGAATTCCCCGGCGCTCGCGCCCATGGGCTTGAAGAATTCGTAGATGATGGGCTCGAGCTCGCGGTGCGCGCCGAACGCCTTGAGCACCGCGAATGCGAAAGCGATGAGCGGCACCAGCGACAACAGGGTCGCGTAGACCAGCCCCATCGCATAGAGATTGATCTGGCCGCGCGACAAATCGCGCAGCAGCGCATACGGATAACGCAGCAGCCGCAACGCGCGCGCGCCGGGCATGATCCCTTCGGAGTACTCGCCGAACAGGTAACGGTCGAGCCAGTTCCAGAACACAAGCATCATCGTGGCCGCAGAATAGGTGGCCTACCTGCCGCTGTCACGATTAGATTGGCGCATGCCCGCGAACCATCCGACTCGAATCGTGTGCCTCACCGAGGAAACCACCGAAACGCTGTACCTGCTAGGCGAAGACAGCCGCATCGTCGGCATTTCGGGATTCACGGTGCGACCGCCGCGCGCGCGGCGCGAGAAGCCGAAAGTGTCGGCGTTCACCAGCGCGAAGATCGACAAGATCGTGGCGTTGAAGCCGGATCTGGTGCTCGGCTTCTCCGATCTGCAGGCCGACATCGCCGCCGACCTGATACGCGCCGGCATCGAAGTGCATGTGTTCAACCATCGCAGCGTGGCAGAGATCCTGCGCATGATAGCCACGCTCGGCGGCATGGTCGGGTGCGTCGCCAAAGCCGACGCGCTCATCGAAAATCTCGAAGCCGGCATCGAGGCGGTACGACGAAGCGCGGCGCGCTTCCCCAAGCGTCCGCGGGTCTATTTCGAGGAATGGGACGAGCCGCAGATATCGGGCATCCGCTGGGTGTCGGAGCTCGTCGGCATCGCCGGCGGTGACGACTGCTTTCCGGAGCTGGCGCGCGAGTCGCTCGGCAAGAACCGCATCATCGCCGATCCGCTGGAAGTTCCGCGGCGCGCACCCGATGTGATCCTGGGATCATGGTGCGGCAAGAAATTCCAGCCCGAGACCGTGGCGGCGCGCGCCGGCTGGAGCGACGTGCCCGCGGTGCGCAACGGACATCTCTACGAGATCAAGTCATCGATCATCCTGCAGCCCGGGCCCGCGGCATTGACGGACGGGCTCCATGAGATGCATCGCAGACTCGCTGCCTGGGCCGGTGTCGAGCCTATGCCGTGAGGCGGCTGAGAGCCTCGAGATATTTCGCGCGCGTGCCGGCGATGACCTGCGGCGGCAACGCCGGGCCAGGCGGCTGCTTGTTCCAGTCGAGCGTCTCGAGATAGTCGCGCACGAATTGCTTGTCGAAGGAGGGCGGGCTGGTGCCCTCGCGATAGGTATCCGCCGGCCAGAAGCGGGATGAATCCGGTGTCAGCACCTCGTCGATGAGCACCAGCTTGCCGTCGTCACCGCGGGCAAATTCGAACTTGGTGTCGGCAATGATGATGCCGCGCTCGCGCGCATAGCTCGCCGCGTATTCGTAGATCGCGATGGCGGTGTCGCGCACCTGCGCGGCGACATCCGCGCCGACGATGCCGGCTGCCGTTTCGAAGCTGATGGTCTCGTCCTTGTCGCCGATGGCGGCCTTGGTGGACGGCGTGAACAGGGTGTGCGGCAGTTTCGCCGCCTGCTTCAATCCCGCCGGTAGTTTGATGCCGGAGATCGAGCCACTTTTCTGATAGTCCTTCCACCCCGAGCCGATGACATAGCCGCGCACCACCGCTTCGAGCGGCACTGTCTTGAGACGCTTCACGATCACCGCGCGGTCCGCCAGCATGGCGCGCTCGGCCGGATCGCTCACCACCTCGGCGATGCTTCGGCCGGTCAGGTGATTGGGAACGATATGTCGCGTGCGCTCGAACCAGAAGTTCGAGATGGAATTGAGCACGCGGCCCTTGTCGGGAATCGGGTCGGGCATCACCACGTCGAAGGCCGAGAGGCGATCGGTGGTGACGATGAGCATGGAGCGCTCATCTATTTCGTAGATGTCGCGCACCTTGCCGGTGTGGATCTTCCGCAGTCCGCGCAGGGAAGTCGTATGGACAGGCTTGCTTTCGGTTTCGGTTAGCATAGTTGCCATGAATCTTATCAACTGCGTCCGATGAGCATCACCGGAAAAATCGTCGGCGCCGTGCTCGGCCTGCTGCTGTTCCGCAATCCCTGGGGGGCCATCATCGGCCTCATCCTCGGGCACTTCTACGACCAGAGCGTATCCGCGCAGCGCCGCTCCGGCGGCGGCGCAGGCGTGCTGGAGATCGGCGAGCGGTTTTTCGCCGCGACATTCGAAGTCATGGGTCACGTGGCCAAGTCCGACGGCCACGTCTCCGAAGCGGAGATCGCCGCGGCGCGCAAGGTGATGGCGGAGTTGCGCCTCAATGGCGCGCAGATTCACGCGGCCATCGCCCACTTCACGCGCGGCAAGAATCCGGACTTCGACCTGGAATCGGCGATGCGGCAGTTCGCCGAAGCGGTCGCCGACCGCCCCGACCTCATGCGCGTGTTCCTCGAGGTGCAGGTGCGCGCATCGCTCGAAGGCGTGGACATGCAGGGGCCGGCGCGCATGGTGATCCAAAAGGTCGCCGACCTGCTCGATGTCTCGCGTATCGAGCTTGCGCACATGGAGGCCGTGCTGCGCATTCGCCGCGAGCAGTTTCGCACCGGCGGCGGGCCGCGAAGTGGCGGTGCTGGCGCTGGCGGGCAGGCACCGCCGCGCAGCGGCATGCAGCTGCACGCGGCGTACCAGATTCTCGAAGTGGACTCCAAGGCCACGAACGAGGAAGTGGCCAAGGCCTATCGCCGGCAACTCTCCAAACACCATCCCGACAAGCTCAAGGCCAACGGCCTGCCCGAATCCATGCTCGAGCACGCCAAACAACGTACGCAGCAGATCATCGAAGCGTACGAGTTAATAAAGTCTTCACGGGGCGCGTAAACTCGATGGCCATGCCCATGTCGCCCAAGAACAAGCCCTGGATCGCACCCTCCATTCTCTCCGCCGACTTCGCGCAGCTCGGCGACGAAGTAAATGCGGTGCTGGCGGGTGGCGCCGACGTGGTGCACGTCGACGTGATGGACAATCACTACGTGCCGAATCTCACCATCGGCCCGATGGTGTGCGAGGCACTGCGCAAACACGGCATCACCGCGCCGCTCGACGTTCATCTGATGGTCAAGCCGGTGGATCGCATCGTGCCGGACTTCGCGAAGGCCGGCGCCACCTACATCTCGTTCCACCCTGAAGCGAGCGCGCACGTGGATCGCACCATCGAGCTCATTCGCGAGAACGGCTGCAAGCCGGGACTGGTGCTGAATCCCGCGACACCACTGAGCTGCCTCGACTACACGCTGAAGAAGCTCGACCTGGTGCTGCTGATGTCGGTGAACCCCGGTTTCGGCGGGCAGAAGTTCATTCCGGGCGTGCTCGACAAAGTGCGCGCGGTGCGCAAACTCATCGATGCGTCGGGACGGCAGATTCGCCTCGAGATCGACGGCGGCGTGAAGGTCGACAACATCGGCGAGATCGCGCGTGCCGGTGCCGACATGTTCGTGGCCGGCTCGGCGATCTTCGGGTCCGAGGATTACCAGGGCACCATCAGCGCGATGCGCGCCGAGATCGCGAAAGCCGAATAGTGCCTGGCGCTACGGCGCTTCGTTGAAGCCCGCGCGGATCGCGCCCGCCAGCCGGTTCTTGTCCGGGTACTGCACCGACATTTCATCCGTGATGATCTGGACCGCCTCGTCCTGGGTCTTGCCTTCTTTCTTGAGCGCGGCGGCTCGATCGCGGATGTGCGTGAGATAGCCGCGGTAGCCGGCGATGATCGAGGTATCGCCGAACGGGCCGTGGCTCGGGACCAGCTGTTTCGGTTTCATCGCTTCGAGCCGGTCGAGACTCTCGAGCCAGTGACTGATCTTCGCGGTGGGATTGGCGAACGACGGCTGCGGGCGCATGGCCACGTCGCCCGAGAACAACACGCCGTCGACGAGAATCGCGGTGTCGCCATGCGTGTGGTTGGTGCCCATGGCGTAGATCCTGGCTTTCAGGCCGCCGAGGTCCAGCGTGTATTCGCGGTCGAACACGATGTCGGCATCGCGATGCTTCGCGCCTTGCAGCAGCTCGACATTGAGCGCCGAGCGCGCCTCGAACACGGGAACGAGATTCATGCCGGCACCGGCCGCGATGTCTTCGATCTGGTCTTTCGAGCGCAGCAGCTTCGAATCCTTCGGAAACGCGCCCGCGCCCAGGTCGTGCTCGGGATGCACGTGCGTGGTGACGATGTAGATAGGCTTGCCGGCACCGATCCTGGCGACTTCACGCAGCACGGTTTCGCCGTTGCGCATCCCCATGCCGGTGTCGATGACCAGCACGGCCTTCCTGCCGACGACGATGCCGACATTGGGCACCAGCGACGCGGAGCCGTCGGGTATGGCCCACACGTGGTTGGTGAGTTTCCGGGTGACACCTTCACGTACCAGTGAGGCCGGTGCCGGGGTTGCCGGTTGTTGGGCGAGGGCGGGCGCGGCGAGAAGTGCCGCCGCGATCAGCGTCGTTACCATGCGCATCCAAAATCTCCTGTAGATAGCGCGATCCTCACAAATGAGAACGCCGGCTGAAGGCCGGCGTCCGTCAAACGAAAGAGGCGAGAGCCTCGAGCGTCCTATTCGTCGTCGTCCTCGTCGTCCTCGTCGTCGTCTTCGACGCGTGCGGTGCGGACGGCGGCGACGCCGCCACCCTTGCCGCCCTGCACGGGTACCACGACCGGGCGCGTCTTCATCTTCGGACGCGCGTTGAACACGACAATGGTCTTACCGGTGGCGCGCAACAGGCCCTGGTCTTCGAGGACCTTGAGCACGCGGCCGGCCATTTCGCGCGAGCAGCCGACCAGGCGCGAGAGCTCCTGGCGAGACACCTTGATCTGCATGCCTTCGGGATGCGTCATGGCATCCGGTTCGCCGCACAGGTCCATGATGGCGTGAGCCACACGACCGGTGACGTCGACGAACGCGAGATCGGACAGCTTGCGATTGGTGCGATCGAGGCGCGTCGCGAGCTGGGTCGCGAGCTCGAACACCAGGCCCGGACTCTCCGCCGCAATCTGGCGGAAGCGCGGATAGGTCATTTCCGCGAGCTCGCAGTGGTTGCGCGTGCGCACCCAGGCGCTGCGCAACGGCGACTCGTGGAACAGCCCCATCTCGCCGAAGAACTGGCCTTTGTTGAGATAGGCGAGGACCATTTCATTGCCTTCCTCATCCTCGACCATCACCTCAACGGAACCGCTGATGATGTAGTAGAGGACGTCGGGCAAATCGCCGGCGTGAATCACGACCGTTTTCGACGGAACTGTGCGAATGCGGCAGTAACTCAGAAAACGGTTGATTGCCGGAATGTCGCTGAGGGGTTTGACCGCCTCTTCCATCTGACTCTCCCTTGCTGCTTGCATGTATCGCACCCTGGCCTGCGTATTAAGTCTTATTACATAACTTAATGCCAAGTCAGGCAAAAGAACACGGATCAACAGTGATCCGCGTCACAGGCGCCCCATCAAATCCGGTACGAAGTATGCGTCATGACGCTGGCCGTTCGCCGCATCAATTCACGGACCAGTCCTGGCAACGGCATGGCCCCGGCGCTTTGCGCCTGCTGACCGTGCCCCACTTCGTCGTGGCACATGGCTTCAACGATCGCCCGGCTGCGCTGATCGTCGGCGGGCAATCGATCGAGATGACTCTTCAGATGACCTTCGACCTGGCGTTCGGTCTCGGCCACGAACCCCAGGCTGGCGGCGTCCCCGAAGATCGCGGCCAGGGCACCAATGCCGAATGATCCGGCATACCAGAGAGGGTTCAGTGCGCTGGGGCGGGCGCCCAGCTCTTTCAGCCGGGTCTCGCACCAGGCGAGGTGATCGGTCTCTTCGCGCGCGGCGTGGAGCATGAATTCGCGGACTTCCGGGTTTCGCGCGAACAGGGCCTGGGCATGGTAAAGCGCCTGGGCGGCCACCTCGCCGGCGTGATTGACGCGCATCAGGGCCGCGGACTCGCGCTTGTCGTCCGCCGACAGCGTTGCATCGGCCTTCTGGGTATCGCCCTTTTGGGTTTCTCGCAGCGACGCCGGGGAAATGGACGGGGGCAGTGGCCGGCCGGCGGCCGGCGGTGCCAGCAGGGCTCGCAGGGCGCGGTCCGCCGCTGAGATAAAGGTGTCCAGGTGAGGCCCGCGCGCCATGGGGCGGATTATAGGGCGCTAAGCCCCCGGGGCATCTGGAGTTTTGCAAAGGCCTGAGGCCTTGAGTACACTCTGCGCCCTTTTTCCAGGGGCCCATCCGCACCGAAATTGCAGCTGATTCATCAGCCGCGAGGTGTGGGCTCTTCCGGTGTTTGGAGTCAGTGATGTCTACCGTTTTTGCCAAGTCCGAAACTGTGCGCGCCGATTGGTACGTCGTGGATGCCACGGACAAGATCCTGGGCCGTCTCTCGACGCAGATTGCCATGCGCCTCAAGGGCAAGCACAAGGCCATCTTCAGCCCGCACGTGGACATGGGCGATCACATCGTGGTGCTCAACGCCGAGAAGATCAAAGTCACGGGCAACAAGCTCGACGACAAGATTTACTACCACCACACCGGCGCCATCGGCGGCATCAAGTCGATCGCGCTCGGCAAGCTGCTCAAGGAACATCCCGAGCGCGCCATCGAATTCGCCGTGAAGGGCATGCTCCCCAAGGGCCCGCTCGGCCGCAAGATGTACAAGAAGCTGCACGTGTTCGCGGGCGACAAGCATCCGCACGCCGCCCAGCAGCCGAAGCAACTCGAAATCTAAGGAACAGCAGAATGCCCGCTCAAGCAGCAAAGCCGAACTACGGCACCGGCCGCCGCAAGACCGCCGCCGCGCGCGTCTACATGAAGGCCGGCACCGGCAAGATCACGGTCAACGAACGTCCGCTCGACGAATTCTTCGGTCGTGAGACCGGCCGCATGATCGTGCGCCAGCCGCTCGAGCTCGTGCAGATGGCCAACAAGTTCGACTTCACAGTGTCCGTCTCCGGCGGCGGCATCACCGGCCAGGCCGGCGCCATCCGTCACGGCATCACGCGCGCGCTCATGGAATACGACCCCGAGCTGCGCAAGGCACTGCGCATCGCCGGCTTCGTCACGCGCGACGCGCGCGAAGTCGAACGCAAGAAGGTCGGCCGCCGCAAGGCGCGTCGTGGACCGCAGTACTCCAAGCGTTAACAACGCTGGTATTGTTCGCAGACGGCCAGCTTTTGGGGGATCGTCTAGCGGTAGGACAACGGACTCTGACTCCGTTTACCTAGGTTCGAATCCTAGTCCCCCAACCAGAACAGAAACCCGCTCCTTCTTGCAAAGAAGGGGCGGGTTTCTTTTTTCCGGAGTAGTTAGTCATGACACGCAGTTCGTTGTTCGCATTTTTCTTCGCGCTCGCCGGGCTCAACCTCGCGGCGCATGCCGCGGACGGCCGGGCCGCGCAACTGAACACCATGTACGCGGAGTTCTGGGAAGAGAACCTCAAGCTCGATCCGATCACCGCCACGTTCGCCGGCGACCCGCGCTACAACGGCGAGCTGCCCAACATCCTGTCGCTCGAGTATGAAAACGAGAGCCGCGCCTTCCACCAGAAATACCTGGATCGCGCGCGCGCCATCGGCACGCAAGGGCTCGCCGGCCAGGACCGGCTGTCGTTCGACATCTTCACGCTCAATCGAGAATCGGCGCTCGAGGAGCTCGAGTTTCCCGACCGCCTGCTGCCCATCGACCAGTTCTACAACATCGCCAATTCCTTCGCGCAGTTCGGCTCCGGCACCAGCGGGCAGCCGTTCGCGACCGTGAAGGACTACGACGACTGGTTGAAGCGCGCGGCGCGGGGCCCGGTGATCTTCGACCAGGC
>DASYKM010000260.1:0-7552 GCA_035995425.1 Steroidobacteraceae bacterium | reverse complement strand
ACGATGACGCTCATGGCGTAGTCGAGATACGACTGGCGCATCTCGTCTTCGAGATTCACGGGAAGAATTTCGCGCGCGATTTCGTTCATGGAAGGGCCCGAAAAAAGGTGCGGAATTCTATCACGTAGGCCTAACCAGGAAGCCGGTTTTCACGCGCGCAACTCACGTTGTGCGCATATAATTCCGGCCGCCATGAATACGCCCCGGACACCGGAAAATTCGCCGAATAGCGACGCCGCAGAAATCGCGAAATTCGACGCGTCCGCTCACCGCTTCTGGGAGGTCGACGGCGAGTTCAAACCGCTGCACAAGCTCAATCCCGTGCGGGCGCGCTACGTGGAAGAGCGCTGCACGCTCGAGCACGCGCGAGTCCTCGACGTGGGATGCGGCGGCGGATTGCTTGCCGAAACGCTCGCGCGTGCCGGTGCGGAGGTCACGGCGATCGACCTCGCGCCGAGTATGGTGGAAACCGCTCGACTGCATGCGCTCGACTCCGGTCTGAAGATCGACTATCGGGTCGCGGACGCCGAAGAGCTGCTGAAGGGTCCCGGAAAGTTCGACGTGCTCACCTGCATGGAAATGTTGGAGCACGTTCCCGACCCGGCCGCCACGGTCGCGGTGCTCGGAAAACTCGTGCGGCCTGGTGGTCACGTGTTCGTCTCCACGATCAACCGCAATTTCAAATCTTTCATCCTGGCCATCGTCGGCGCCGAATACATCGCCAACCTCGTGCCGCGCGGTACGCACGAATACGAGCGCCTGCTCAAGCCTTCGGAAATCGCCCGCTTCGCGCGCGCCGCCGCGCTCGATGTCATGGACATTTCCGGCCTCCGCTACGACCCGGTGCGTGAACAGTGTTCGCTAACCCAGGACCCTTCCGTGAACTACCTCATGCATCTCACGCGTCGGCCGGTAGGCGCGGCATGAGTGGCCCCATCAAGGGCGTGCTCTTCGATCTCGACGGCACGCTGCTCGATACCGCGCTCGACATGACCGAAGCCCTCAACGCGCTGCGCGCGCAGGAGGGCCTCAAGGCTCTGTCGAACGAAACGGTCCGCTGCCAGGTCTCGCATGGCGGTCACGCGCTGGTGCGGCTCGGATTCGGCACGCTGTCGACCGACGAGCACGAAGCCATGCGCAAACGGCTGCTCGATATCTATCGCCGGCAGCTCGCCAAGCACACGCAGCTGTTCGAAGGCGGCGATGAAATGCTCACCGAGCTCGAGCGCCGTGGGCTTCACTGGGGAATCGTCACTAACAAGCCGGGCTGGCTCACCGATCCGCTGCTGGTCGAAGTCAAGCTGCACGCGCGCGCTCGCGCCGTGGTCAGCGGCGACACGCTGCCCGAGCGCAAGCCGCATCCGCTGCCGCTGCTGCACGCGGCCACGACCATGGGCGTGGCGCCCGCCGAATGTGTGTACGTCGGCGATGCCGAACGCGACATGCAGGCTGCGCAGGCCGCCGGCATGTACGCCTTGGTTGCGGGCTACGGCTACCTGGGCGACGACGATCGCGCCGACACCTGGTTCTCGCATGGCTGGCTCGACACGCCGCTCGAGCTGCTCGACTGGCTCGACACGAAACGCAACGGTCGCGCATGAATTCCGCCTGGCTCATCGCCGGCCTCGCCGCGCTTGCCGCCGCGATCATCGGCTACCTGATCGGGACATTACGCGCGGGAAAACATGCCAGTGAGCTTGGCGGCAAGCTCGCGGCGGCGAACGAGCGCCTGAGCTCGGAGACCGAGCTGCGCGCCCGCACGGCGGAGCTGCTCGCACAGAGCGAAGCGCAGGTGCGCTCCGCGGTCGAGTCGGCGTCGCGAATCGCGCTCAACGCCAACAGCGAAACCTTCCTGAAACTCGCGCGTGAAGTCTTCGGCCGCGATCAGGAAGCGGCGAGCGCCACGCTTGCGGCACGCGAGCTCGCCATCGCGCAACTCGTCGAGCCGATCAAGGCCGCGCTTCTCAAACAGGAAGAACAGACCCAGGCGCTGGAACGCGAACGGCGTGAGACCTTCGGCGTGATGCGCACACAGATCGAATCCATGTCGTCCGGCCAGGCGCAGTTGCAGCGTGAAACACGCAATCTGGTGACGGCACTGCGGCGTCCGGAAGTGCGCGGACGCTGGGGCGAGCTCACCCTGCGGCGCGTGGTCGAGCTGTCCGGACTGTCCGAGCATTGCGATTTCACCGAACAGGCTCATGTCGAAGCGGGTGAGCGCGGTGCGTTGCGCCCGGACCTCCTGGTGCACATGCCCGAAGCGCGCGACCTCGTGGTCGATGCCAAGACTCCGCTCGACGCCTATCTAGATGCCATCGAGGCACAGGATGACGCCACGCGCAGCGCGGCCCTGGCGCGCCATGCCATGCAGGTAGAGCAACGCGTGCGCGAGCTCGGGCAGAAGAGTTACTGGGAACAGTTCGAACAGAGCCCGGAATTCGCCGTGTTGTTTCTTCCGGGCGATCAATTCTTGTCCGCCGCGTTGGCCGAGCGGCCGGACCTGCTCGAAAACGCGCTCAAGCAGAGCATCATCATCGCGACGCCCTCCACTCTCATGGCGCTGCTGAAGGTGGTGGCTTATGGCTGGCGGCAGGCTGCGGCCTCGGAAAACGCCGCTGAAATCCGCGAACTGGGCGCGGAGCTTCACAAGCGCCTGTCTACTTTCGTCGGGCATCTGCAGAAGGTGGGCCGATCGCTCGGCAACGCGCTCGATTCCTACAACGCCGCCGTGGGCTCGTTCGAGCGCAATGTCACGCCCCAGGCACGGCGCTTCACCGAGCTCGGCGCGACTGCCGACACGCTGCCTTCGATCGAGCCGCTCGATCAGCCGGTGCGTCTGCTGGCCGGCGCGCCCTCAACCGGCTCCGACGACGCACCGGACACGACTCGCACACCCTCATGAATGAATCCTTTGATCCGCGCGGGCACATACCGGCGCCCGGCGAATTGCGCGGCCGCGTCATCATGGTGACCGGCGCGGGTTCCGGCATCGGCCGCGCCGTGGCGCTGGCGCTCGCGACCGCCGGCGCCGAGGTGATCCTGCTCGGCCGCACGGTGCGCAAACTCGAGGCGGTGCACGCGGAGATCGCGCAGTTGACGAAAAGCGCCGGCGCGCCCGAAGCGAGCATCGTGCCGCTCGACCTGGAGCGCGCGCTGGCGGCCGACTACGAAGCCGTGGCCGCCGCCGTCGAGAAGCGTTACGGCCGACTCGACGGGCTGCTGCACAACGCCGCCTTGTTAGGCGCGCTCACCCCCATCGAGCAATACGACGTGCCGACGTTCATGCGCGTCATGCACGTGAACGTCACCGCCGCGTTCGTGCTCACGCAGCAACTGTTGCCGCTGCTGCACGCTTCACCGGACGCCGCGGTGCTGTTCACCTCGAGCGCCGTCGGCAAACGCGGCCGCGCCTACTGGGGCGCATATTCGATCTCGAAGTTCGCGGTTGAAGGTCTGACGCAGGTGCTGGCGCACGAGCTCGAAGGCACGACCAAAGTGCGCGTGAACATCATCGATCCGGGCAAGGTGCGCACCGCCATGCGCCGCCAGGCATATCCATCCGAAGCGGCCGAGTCGCTGCCGACACCGGAGTCGCTGACCGCGCCTTACCTGGCCTTGTTGGGACCCGCGAGTCGCGGAATCACTGGGCAGCGGTTTTCGGCTCAGCCGGCTTGATCAGCGCCTGGATCTCGGCATCGTCGAGCTGGCGGAACTGGCCGCGCGACAGGCCCTTGTCGAGCTTCAAACTACCCATCGCCACGCGCAGCACGCGGCTCACCAGCGCGCCCTGCCGCTCGAACAGCTGGCGGATGTCCTTGCCACTCGCGCCGGTCACGACGATTGAATACCAGCGGTTCGAGCCTTCGAGCTGCGCTTCGCTGGTCGAGACGCTCTCGACGGTCATGCGCGATGCGCGGTCGATCTTGCCGCTCTTCACCGCCTCGATGTGATCCGGGCCTAACACCCCTTTGATGCGCACGCTGAACTCGCACGACAACTTGTGATTCGTGCGCTGCAGCTTCGCGGCGAGCGCGCCGTCGGAGGTGACCAGCTCGAGGCCGCCATCGATGCCCGGCATGGGGCTCACGGCGACAAAACGGCGACCGGCGGTTTTCGGCAGGCGGTCGATCAACGCCGCTCGTTCGCCGTCCGCTTCGCGCAGCGGATCGCCGGGCGAGCGGTTGAAGATGAACAGTTGTGAGCCTTCGGTGGCGCGCACCTTGATGGCACGGCCGTCGAGCCGTATGTCATCCGCGTGCGAGACCTTCTGGCCGAGCTCGGCGATGCGGCCATTGACCGAGAGGCGCCCGGCGCGGATCCACTCTTCGACCGCGCGACGCGAACCCAGGCCGCGCTGGGCGAGATATTTCTGGAGCCGCTCGGCCACGCCGGCCGGCGTCGGACGCGGACGTGCCATGTGTTTCCTTCGCGCTCAGTTTTCGTCGGACGGCGGCGCCGCCACGAGGCCCGCGGCGGAATCGCCGGGAGCGGACAACTCTTCGTCGTCGGCGTCGTCATCGGCGGCCGCGTCGAGCCCGCGATCGGTGCCCTCTTCGGCGCCGGAGTCGACCACCGGTACCACCGCGACTTCGCCCGAATCCGTGCCGGCATCCGGGTCCACGGCAGCCGCTTCGCCGCTCACCGGCAGCGGCAGCTGCAGGTTGAGGTCGGTGAGCGCCTTGAGGTCGGCGAGCGGCGGCAGGTCTTCGATGGACTTCAGCGAGAAGTAATCCAGGAACTCGGTCGTGGTGCCTAACAACTCCGGATGCCCGGGCACGTCACGGTGGCCGACGACCCGCACCCAGTTGCGCTCCATGAGCGTCTTGACGATCTCGGGGTTCACGGCGACGCCGCGCACGTTCTCGATCTCGGCGCGCGTGATCGGCTGGCGATAAGCGATGAGCGCCAGGGTCTCCAGCAAGGCGCGCGAATACTTCCGCGGCCGATCGGGCCACAGGCGCGACACCTCGTGGGCGAACTCGGTGCGCACCTGGAAACGGAAACCCGTGGCGGTCTCGCGAATGCAAACGCCGCGACCCTCGTAGTCGGTCGAAAGCAGATCGAGCACCGCACGCATTTCTTTCGTGGTCGGACGGGTCTGCTCGTCGAATATCTGCAGCAGCTCGGCGATGGAGACCGGACGCGCGGCGGCCAGCAGCGCCGCTTCGACGACATTCTTGAAGTAAGCATCACTCATGCGGGTCTCCATCCGTTTGCGCCATGACCGATTCGTCGGCGGCACCTTCAGCGTCCAGATTGGCCGCCAGCTCACTGTCGGCGCCGGCGACCGCGTCGCCTTCCTGGGAGTCGTTGTCCACCGCCAGCCGCAGGCCGCGCGCGCCCTGCGCGCTGCGCACGTGCAGCGGTGCGTAAGCCTCGGTCTGCACGATATCGATCAACCCTTCGCGCACCAGCTCGAGGATGGCGACGAAGGTCACCGTGACGCCCATGCGGCCTTCTTCGGGCTTGAACAGGTGCACGAACTCGACAAAGCTCGATCGCTCGAGGGTCGCCAGAATATCAGACATGCGCACGCGCACCGACAGCCGCTCGCGCTGAACATGGTGGTGGGCGAACATCTCGGAGCGTTGCACGACGTCGCGAAATGCCAGCATCATTTCCTGCATGGCGACCTGCGGCAGCGGCCGGGCCGATTTGCGCTCACCGAGCTCGGCGGTGCCGACCCAGGTATCGCGCTCGATGCGCGGAATGCGGTCGATGTTTTCCGCGGCGCTCTTGAAGCGCTCGTATTCCTGCAGGCGGCGCACGAGGTCGGCGCGCGGATCGCTCTCTTCGCCGGCATTCGGGTCGACCGCGCGCGGCAGCAGCATGCGCGACTTGATCTCGGCCAGCGTGGCCGCCATCACCAGGTATTCGCCGGCGAGCTCGAGCTGCAGGCCTTCCATGAGAGTGATGTACTCCATGTACTGCTTGGTGATGTCGGCGATCGGTATGTCGAGAATGTCGAGGTTCTGCCGCCGGATCATGTACAGCAGCAGATCGAGCGGGCCTTCGAAGGCTTCGAGGAACACTTCGAGTGCCTGCGGCGGGATGTACAGGTCCTTCGGCAGCTGCGTGACCGGCTCGCCGTGCACCATGGCGAACGGCATCTCCACCTGCTCGGGCGACAACGTGGGCTCAGCGGCGACCGCCGGCTCGTCGGGATTGTTCACCACCATGCGCAGATCGGGTTTTGCGGCTTTCGTGCTCATGCTGACCTCAATCTACTCGCAGATTCATGGCGCGCCGCACGTCATCGAGCGTGGCGCGCGCCGCGTCGCGCGCTTTCTCGCCGCCCTCGGCGACGATGTTGCGCACCAGCTCGGGATTCTCCTCGAATTCCTGGGCGCGCTTGCGGAAACCGCCGATCTCTTCCACCACCTTGTCGATCAACGGCTTCTTGCATTCGAGACAGCCAATGCCGGCGGTGCGGCAGCCGTTGGCAGCCCAGGCGCGCGTGGTCTCGTCGGAATAGATCTTGTGCAGATCGAACACCGGGCAGATGTCGGGGTTGCCGGCATCGGTGCGGCGCACGCGCGCCGGATCGGTCTGCATCTGCTTGAGCTTCTTCGCGACCTCGTCGGGGTCTTCGCGCAATCCGATGGTGTTGCCATAGGACTTCGACATCTTGCGGCCGTCGAGCCCGGGAACCTTCGGCGTCGCGGTGAGCAGCACGTGCGGCTCGGGCAGGATGCTGACGCTGCCGCCTTCCAGATACCCTAACAACCTCTCGCGGTCGGCGACGGTGAGACGCGTGTTGTTGGTCACCACCTCGCGGGCCTTTTCGAGCGCCAGCTGATCGCCGTTCTCCTGGAAGTTCTTGCGCAGCTGCTTGTACATCGTGCTGTTGCGGCCGCCGAGACCCTTGATGGCCTTCTCGACTTTCACCTCGAAGTCCGGCTCGCGGCCGTAGAGATGATTGAAACGGCGCGCCACTTCGCGCGTGATTTCCACGTGCGCGACCTGGTCTTCGCCGACGGGCACGAAGGCCGGCCGGTACAACAGGATGTCGGCGGTCTGCAGCAACGGGTAGCCCAGGAATCCGTAGGTCGCGAGGTCCTTTTCCTTGAGCTCGGCCTGCTGATCCTTGTAGCTCGGCACGCGCTCGAGCCAGCCGAGCGGCGTGATCATCGACAGCAGCAGGTGCAGCTCGGCGTGCTCGGGCACCTGCGACTGCACGAACAGCGTGGCGACACCCGGGTTCAAGCCGGCTGCCAGCCAGTCGATGAGCATCTCGTTGATGAATTTCGGAAGCTGCTTGGTGTCTTCATAGCCGGTGGTCAGCGCATGCCAGTCGGCGACGAAGAAATAGCACTCGTACTGGTACTGGAGATCGACCCAGTTTTTGAGCGCGCCATGGTAGTTGCCAAGATGCAATTGACCCGTGGGCCGCATTCCGGAAAGAACTCGCTTGGCTTGCGGATGACTGCTCACGGGAGGCGCGAAGTATACAGGCGGTACCGGGTTGGGAATCTCGTGATTGAGTGGCCGTCGGTGCGCCCGCAGAAGTCGGCTCAAACACGAGATTACCAACCCGGTACCCCCTTATACT
>DASYKM010000259.1:0-6470 GCA_035995425.1 Steroidobacteraceae bacterium | reverse complement strand
GGAATCGTCACGGCCTCTTCCGCGCATGCGGCAACGCTCACCAATACAGCCATCAAGCCCAGGATTCGCAACATGAAACCTCCACGTCTGTGAGTACGGATGAGACCGGGAGTCCCGATGCATTATTTCGCGCGGCGACGCGGATTCTGCCACGCAGGATGCATTCGCCACGCTCGCAGCGCCGTGGTCGGCGGGCAATGCGTCAAAGGTATGGGTTTTCCGTCTGGATCGGGGCGAAGGCTGGCTTCGACCGGATCAAAGTGGAGTAACAGGCGCCCGAAGACTCAGGCGCCTGTTACTCGCCAGGGCACGCGGTCGGACAGGGAGGGTCGTCCGAACCGCGCGCCTGAACTGTCACATCATCACAATGGCGGGAACGCGTTCTGCATCAACTGCTGGAACTGCGCCTGGAACCAGTGTCCCGACAGCGGCGCATTCGGCAGCGCTCCAGTCATGTTGTTGTTGTTGCGCGCATTGCCACCATAGGTCGGATCGCACATGCGATCGAAGCCCTTGCCCTCGTCATTCGCGATGACGCTGCTCGCGCCATCCGACTCACCGGGCGGCTTGATCCACACGTAGGCGTCGATGCCGGTCGCCGGCGCCGCCCGCGGACGTTCGCCAAGGCCGGCACCACTCGGATTGCACCAGTTGCCTTTGTGGATGCGCCGATCGATGCGCGAAGCGTCGATGCGGGCGTTGAGATCCGCCAGCGTCGAAGGACCCGTCGGCCGTGCGGCACCACCCCAGCCATTACGTGAGGTGTCGATGAGCATGCCGACATTCGCTGGGAATCCCGCGCTCACCGCCTGGGTGCGGAATGCCTGCGCGTAGCTCAGCTCGTCGTTGAACTGGTTGAAGTCGATCCAGCGCGAGGTGCGCGTGGTCGAATCCACCGTGATGTACGGCTCCACCAGGGCCGAGCTGTTGGCGGTATCGGTGATGAAACCGGTAACGTTGTTCACGGTGCTGCCCGAGGCGACGGCCGCGCTCTTGATCATGGCGACCGCGGGCGCGAAGTTGGTATCCCAACCCAACCACCCGTGGTGTCCCGCATCGATGTAGTTGTACACATTCGGCACGGCCCCGAGCTTGGCGAGCGCATAACCCACGCCGTTCACGTAGTTGCCGTTCTGCTTCATCGTGTCGCACAGCGCGGTGCCGGTGGGCCGGTCCGTGGTGTTGGTCACGAGGTTCGGCAGCGAGTCGATCTCGATGATGGCCACGATGCGCAACGCCGCGTACTCGGGCCGTGCAAGGATCGCCGCGATGGGATCGATGTACTCGCTCTCGTAACGCGGAAGGTCCGTCGGGCCGAGCTCGCCGTTGCTCGCCAATGCCGCGCAGTCGCGGCCGGGCAGATCGTAGATCACCATCTGGAACACCATCGGCGTCGCGCCATTGGCGGTGTCCTGGGTAACGGCCTCATTCAGATGCTGCACGAGCCCCATGCTGCCGGTGGTCGCCGAGCCGTTGCCCGTAATCGCACTGATGCGATCGAACCACACCGCGGTCGGCTGATTGGCAATGGCGCTGCCGCCACCGGCAACTGCCGCTGCCCGCCACTGCGGGTTGTTGTAGACGCCCGCGCTCGCATACGGGTTGTCGGCTCGCCCGGTGACGACCGCCGTGCGATTCACCGTGATGGTTGCACCCGTAATGCTGGGCGCAGCCGCCGCGAACGTGGACGTCGCCGCCGTCGTACCAGCCGCGGCGGTGAATGTCACGGTGACGCCCGTGGACCAGTTGGCGGTAGTTAGCGTGAGCGTGCTCGGGCTCGAAGTGATCACCGTGCTGCCGCTGCGCGTCAGCGTAACCACTACGTTGCCGCTGGGGGCCGATGAGAGCCGCACGATCGACGTGCCGGTGGCGCCACCGGCGATATTCACCGTCGCCGGATTCGCCACGATGGTGTTGCCGGTCGTAGCCCCGAGGACCGTGAACGGAATCAAGGCCGTCGCCGTGGACAATGGCGGCGTAGCGTTGTCGAACGCCGTGGCCTGTGCCGTGTGACTGCCGGCGCTCAACGCCGGATTGGTGAAGCCGTATGGCGAAGTGGTATCGGTGTTCACCAGCGTGCCGTCGATCCGAAACTCCACGCGGCTCACTGCGCCAGTGTCGCTGGCCGTGGCCGCGAGCGGTATCGTCGCACCGTTGGCGATTTGCTGGCCGCTGGTCGGGCTCGTGAGATTCACGGTGGGCGGCGTATTGGTCGGCGGAGTAGTGCCGCCGTTGCAGGCGGTGCCGTTCAGCGTGAACGCCGTCGGTATGTTGTTAGTAGTGCCGGTGAACGTACCGTTGAATCCGGCGGTGAACGTGCCACCGCTGGCAATGCTCTTGTTCCAGTCGGCGTTGCTCGCCACGGTCATCTGCGCGCTGCCGGCAGGTTGCGTGAACGTCACCGGCCAGCCGTTCTGCAGGCGCTGCCCGTTGGGAAAATTGAAGATCAGCGTCCAGCCATTGGTGATGGCCGGACCATTGTTGGTGATGATGATGTTGGCGCCGAAGCCATTACCACCTTCCCAGGATTTGGTGTAGGTGACCTGACAAGAAGGGGTTTGCGCCGAAGCGACGCCTGCTGCAAGCGCCCACAGACAGACGGCGGCAGCCGTCCACGCGAGGCGAAGTCTCGAGATCCTCATGAATACTCACTCCTGTGATTTTGTCGAATATCGTCAAAGTCGACGTCGCTCAACGCTCCCCGCGCCGAACGACGTCGCACTTCCTGCCCTCAAATGTCTGGCTAGAAACCTCCGCTCTGCGTGCGCGCGACACCACCGGTGGTGTAACTCACCGTCCAGGTGTCACCGGTCAGCGGATGCGCCGTGCCCGTGCCACCGAGCTGCGCCGCAAACGTGCGCATGGTCGCGGCGTTCAGTGTCCCCGCACCCAGCGTCCAGGTGTACGTCACGGCCGTCGCGGTGCTCGAGTTGCTCTGCGTCACCTGTCCACCGACGGTGTTGTATTGGCCGCTGTGACTGACGCCCGTCGTACGTTGCACCACCACGGTCACCGTCATCGCGGTGATCGGACTGGTGTTGGCAAGCCGCACCTGCAGCTCGTTGAACCACGGGCTGGCGCTGGTCACCGCGCGCGTGACTGTCACGCCGCCCGGATCACCGCTCGAGCCGGCGGTCGGCACCGAGGTCACCTGCGTCGAGATCGGGCTCTCGCCGCTCGCGTTCACCGCCGTCACGACGTAGTAGTAAGTCGTGCCGTTGGTGAGGCCGGTGTTGGTATACGACGTTGTCGTCACTCCGGTGGTGACGTTCGCGTACGGGCCGCCGCTCGTGGCCGAGCGCTTCACGTTGTAGCTGGTCGCGCCGTTGGCGGCGTTCCAGGTGAGCGCCACCTGCGCATTGCCGGGAGTTGCGGCCAGTGCTGTCGGAGCGACCGGCACGGCGCCAATCGCGACCTGCAGGAAGGCAGTCGCAATGTTGGCGGTGGTCATCGCGTAGACACGATTGCTGGTCGCGTTCGCCGCCGGCACCACCTGGTTCGAGGCATTGAGCACGCCGATGCGCACATTGCCGTTGAGCGCATTCACCGCGTTCGCGAGCGCCAAGGGCCACTGTGTTGCACCCGTGGTCTGCGCCGTGATCGTGATCGGCGTGGTCGGCCAGAAGGCATCCTGGCCGGTGGTCGACACGGTGCGCACCGAGACGCGGTCGCCCACCACGAGCGTACGTGCATCGGCGATCAGGGCCCCGAGATCGAGCCATTGCGTGCTGATCGCCGGCTGGTGAGTGAGCGGGCGCGATTCGGTATCGGACGAGTTACCACTGGTGACCAGGAGGTTGATCGAGATGTTTTCCGCGGCCTGTGGCGGATTGAGATTGAGCGTCGCGAGCGCGCTCATCGGATTGGTGATGGTGTAGAGCGCGGCGTTGTTCGAGGCGACGCTCCAGGTGTAGCTGAGATTGCTGCCGACCGAACCGCGGGCATCGAGCGTGATCGAGCCCGAGCCCGTAAACGTGGTGACATTCGGATTCAGCACGATGTTGGCGGTCACCGAGGGCGGCGGAGTTCCGGAGAACACCGCATCGATGCATCCATGGAATCGCTCGTTGGTGGGCGGCTTGCGGCCCCACTCGCCATAGATCACCTGCCGTCCGCTGCGTGCCGGCACCGTGCAGCGCGTGAGGAACGTGGCGTTGGCCGGGTCGGGAACGACGTTCGGATTCGCATTCGGCGTGGAATCTTCGTAGTTCAGCGAACAGAACGGCAACTCTTCGAAATCGGCGAACGACAACGGGCGCCCGGTCTGCCACACGAAGTCAGGCTTCGTGATCCAGTACTTGAAGTCCAGGGTGTCCGAGAAATGCGGGCCCCAGGAAATGCTCCAGGTGAAATTGCGCGGGCCTGCGGTCATCGGCGTCGTCGGCCAGTCGATGGGTTGATCCCAGACCGTGGCGATGCCGTTCCAGGTTTCGGAATTGAAGCCGCAGACATTGGTGCGCGGGCCGATGCCGGCGCGGCCGGTGGTATGCGTCAACACGCTCATGAAACTGTAGCCGGCGGTGGGCTCGATGCCGGGCGCGAAGAACGCGCCGCCGCACACCGGGTACTGCGCCACGCCGTTCTGCACCTGGTCGGGCTTGGTGAGGAATCCGCAGAACCAGTTCCGCGCAGGTGGATCCTGCATCAGGCCATGCGCGAACGCGCCCTGCGCAAAGGCACCGAGCACGCACAGTGTCATCACTCGAAGTAAGGCGATCCTCATGACAGCTCCCTCTTTTTGAAAATCGAAAAGTCAGACCGACGATTCGATTCGGGAGCTAGGGCGGAATCTCCGTGTGTGGAGCCGCATGCCGGGTGCGCGGCGAGAAACGCCGCGAAAAATCACTTGCGTCCATTCAAGTCCCCCTTCCATGTGCCCGCTTCCAAGGTGCGAGCGCCGACGATGTTAGGCCCGTAGTCGGGCCGTGCACAACTCGTGTGCACCGCAATTTGGTAGTTCGGACAGCGTTGTCACGGCGGAATCCGACGAGCCGTAACGCCGGAATGGCCGAGATGACCCGGTGGACTATTTTGTGCTGGCTGCGGGACACGCGATGGCGCGTAGCGCCATGGCACGTCAACGCGAAATGTCTCGCTACAGCTCGATGTCGGTCGCCAGCACGATCACGCCGCGCGTCGGCATGCGGAAAAACTCCGCCGCCTGCGCGCTGCGACGCTGCAGAAACGCGAATGCACGCGATTTCAATCCGGGAAACCCCGGCCGGGGACGCGCGCGCACCAGGTGCCAGCCCAGAAAGAAAGAGGAGTCCTCGGCAAACACGTTGAGACCTTGACGGCGCGCGTTGCGCAGCGCCTCGCCCACGTCCGGTGTCTCCATGAAGCCAAATCGCGCGCGCACGTCATAGACGCCCGGATGCAGCTGCTCGACCAGCACGCGGCACAGCGGATCGGTGCGCGGAATGCGCTGGATCTCGATGTGCAGGATGACGATCTGCTCGTGATGAACCTTGTTGTGCTCGAGGTTGCGCAGCAGCGCCGTGGGCACGAAGCCGCTCTGGCTGACGAGAAATACTGCGGTGCCGGGCACCTTGACGGTCTTCCCCAGCAGCTCGGGCAGATGCTTGTCGGGCACGGCGCGGTGCTCGAGCTCGGCACGCAGCCGCTGGCGGCCGTCGCGCCAGGTGATGAACATGGCGAACATGAGCGCCGCGAATGCCAGCGGCACCCAGCCGCCGCTCGCAATCTTGGTGAGATTGCCGACCAGGAAGGCGGTATCGACGATCACGAACAGGCCGAACAGGCTGCCGACGCGCCACCACGACCAGTTCCACATCGAGCGGGCCACGATGATTCCAAGAATCGTCGTGACGAACATCGTGCCCATCACCGCCACTCCGTACGCCGACGCGAGCGCGCTCGAGCTGCGGAAGGTGATCACGAACAGGATCACGCAGACGAACAGGAACATGTTCGCGGCCGGCACGAAGATCTGGCCCTGTGCCTCTTCCGAGGTCTGCAGGACGCGCACGCGCGGCAGCAAGTCGAGTTGCACGGCTTCGCGCGTCAGCGAGAACGCGCCGGAGATGACCGCCTGCGAGGCGATCACCGTGGCGGCGGTGGACAACAGCACCAGCAACGACAGGGTGCCCTGCGGCGCCAGGGCATAGAAAGTGTTGGCGATGGGGGCATCCGAGCTCAGCAGCAGCGCACCCTGGCCGAAGTAGTTGAGCACCAGCGCCGGCCACACCAGCACCAGCCAGCCGATGCGCACCGGGCGGCGCCCGAAATGGCCCATGTCGGCGTACAGCGCCTCGCAGCCCGTGACCGCGAGAATCACCGCGCCGAGAATGGCGAGGCCGATCATCGGGTGCGCGCCTAACAACTTGAGGCCGTACAGCGGGTTCATCGCCAGCAGCACCGCCGGCGCTTTCACGATGGCCATGACGCCGAGCACCGCCAGCGTGACGAACCAGGCGATCATGATCGGGCCGAACATCTTGCCGACGCGC
>DASYKM010000258.1:0-6775 GCA_035995425.1 Steroidobacteraceae bacterium | reverse complement strand
GAAGATGCTCGAGCTGTCGGTGTACGAGGGCATCCCACACCTGCTCGCGCCCGTGGTCACGGACATGAAACACGCCGCGAATGCGCTGCGCTGGTGCGTGGCCGAGATGGAGCGACGCTATCAACTCATGTCCGCGCTCGGCGTGCGCAACATTTCCGGATTCAATCGCAAGGTCAAGGATGCGATCGATGCGGGCAAGCCGATTCGAGATCCGGTCATGACCCTGGCGGCGTCGAACGACCCGACCATCGATCAGAGGCTGATCCAGGACCTGACGCCGCTGCCGTACATCGTCGTCATCATCGACGAGCTGGCCGATCTCATGATGATCGTCGGCAAGAAAGTCGAAGAGCTGATCGCGCGACTGGCGCAGAAGGCCCGCGCCTCCGGCATCCATCTCGTGCTCGCGACGCAGCGTCCCTCGGTGGACGTGATCACCGGTCTCATCAAGGCCAACATTCCCTGCCGCATCGCCTTCCAGGTCTCGGCGCGCGTCGACTCGCGCACCATCCTCGACCAGATGGGCGCGGAATCCTTGTTAGGCCACGGCGACATGCTGTACCTGCAGTCGGGCACCTCGATCCCGACGCGTGTGCATGGCGCCTTCGTGAGCGATGCCGAAGTTCATCGCGTAGTCGAGGCACTCAAGAAAACCGGTGCGCCGAACTACATCGAAGACGTCCTCGAAGGCCCGAGCACGCCGCTCGCCGGGATCTCCGGCGAGCCGCAGGACGGCGCCGGCGGCGACGCGGGCGGCGAGCAGGACGCGTTGTACGACGAAGCCGTCAAGATCGTCACCACCGAACGCAAGCCGTCCATCTCCTACGTGCAACGCCGCTTGAAGATCGGCTACAACCGCGCCGCGCGATTGCTCGAGAGCATGGAGAACGCGGGAGTGGTGGGGCCCTTGCAGCCGAATGGTGCGCGTGAAATTCTCGCGCCGGCTCCGCCGGGAAGCGAATGATTCAACCGAAGATCCGCGGCCTCGGAATGCTGGCGAGCCTGCTGCTCGCCGCGGCTGCGCAGGCGCAGACACCGCTCGACAGCTACCTCACCAGTCTCAAGACTCTGCGAGCCGAGTTTTCGCAGGTGGTTACCGACAACAAGGGCCAGCAGACGCAGAAAGCCGAAGGCAAGCTCGTCATCGTGAGGCCAGGGCGCTTCCGCTGGGAGCTCACGCCCTTGTCCACCACGGGGGGCGCCGCCTCACCGCAGCTCATGGTCGCGGACGGCAAGAATCTCTGGTTCTACGATCGCGATCTCGAACAAGTGTCGGTCAAACCGGCATCCACCGCGCTCACCGCGACGCCCGCCGGCCTGCTTTCCGGTGAAGGAAATATCCGCGAGCTGTTCGCCGTGTCGCCGGCCGGAAAAAAAGACGGACTCGACTGGGTCCTGGTGACGCCGAAAGAAAATGACGCGGACTTTCGCGAGGCGCGCCTGGGGTTCGGATTGTCCGAGCTCAAGCGCATGGTGCTCAAGGACAAGCTGGGCCAGACGGTTCGTCTCGACTTCTTCTCGAGCGAACGCAATCCGCCGGTTGCCGAAGCGGAGGTGAAATTCACGCCGCCCGCGGGCGCGGACGTCATCGGCACTCCGACGCCATGACCTTGCAGCGTCTGTGGTGGGCGCTCGGCGCCCTGCTGGTCGCCGCGGCCATCGTGATCTGCCTCGTGCCCGGAACGGAATTGCCGGAAGCGTTCGAGTGGAACGACAAGCTCAGCCACGTCGCCGGCCACGGCGCCATGGCGGTGTATTTCGCCGGACTGGTGCCGCGGCGCGGCTGGTGGAAAATCTTCGCGTTCCTGTTGCTGCTCGGCATTTCGATCGAATGCGCGCAGTACTACATGCACGCCGGGCGTGAAGGCGATCCGCGCGACGTGCTGGCAAACGCCGTCGGCGCGCTCTTCGGGCTGGTGCTCGGACGCCTGGGTTTGGCGCGCTGGCCCGAGCTGGCCGCGTGGTTGTTAGGACGGGCGCCGGCGTGACATCGCGCGGGCAGTCCGACTTCCTGCGCGACGTGAAGCCGGACGATGCGCTGCGGCCGCTCGCCGATCGCATGCGGCCGCGCTCGCTCGACGAATTCGTCGGCCAGGAACAGGTGCTGGGCGCGGGCAAGCCGCTGCGCCAGGCGCTCGAGAAGGGTCAGCTGCATTCGCTGATTCTCTGGGGCCCGCCGGGCACCGGGAAAACCACGCTGGCGCGCCTGATCGCGCGCCGCGCCGACGCGGAGTTCATGCAGCTTTCCGCCGTCATGGCCGGCGTCAAGGACATCCGTGATGCAGTGGAGCGCGCGCGGGCCGTGCGCGCCGAACGCGGACGCCGTACCGTGCTGTTCCTCGATGAGGTGCACCGCTTCAACAAGGCGCAGCAGGACACCTTCCTGCCATTCGTCGAGGACGGCACGCTCATTTTCATCGGCGCCACCACCGAGAATCCTTCATTCGAAGTCATCAGCGCATTGTTGTCGCGCGCGCGCGTGTACGTGCTGCGCTCGCTGACCGTCGACGACATCGTCAAACTACTGCGTCGTGCAATCGAGGATCCTGAGCGTGGGCTCGGCACGCGCGCCCTGGCCATCGACGATGCCGCGCTGGTGGCGCTGGCGCACGGCGGGGATGGCGATGCGCGCCGCGCCCTCGGCATGCTCGAAGTGGCCGCGGATCTGGCCGAAGAGCGGGAAGGGCGGGCCACGATCACGATGGAGCAGGTGCAAGAGGTCGCGAGCGGTGGCCGCCGGCGCTTCGACAAGGGTGGCGAACAGTTCTACGACCAGATCTCGGCGCTGCACAAAGCGGTGCGAGGCACCGATCCCGACGCGGCCCTGTACTGGTTCGCGCGCATGCTCGACGGTGGTTGCGATCCTCACTACCTGGCGCGACGCATCGTGCGCATGGCGGTGGAGGACATCAGTCTCGCCGATCCCCGGGGCCAGCAGCTCGCGCTCGATGCGTGGCAGACCTTCGAGCGGCTGGGCAGTCCCGAAGGCGAGCTCGCGCTGGCGAACGCCCTGGTGTACCTGGCCGTCGCGCCAAAGAGCAATGCCGTGTACGTGGCGTACGGCGAAGCGAAGGCGGACGTGGAACAATTCGGCACGCTCGACGTGCCGCTGCGCTTTCGCAATGCACCGACCAAGCTCATGAAGGGCTTGGGCTATGGTGAGGGATACAAGTACGCGCACGACGCGCCGGGTGCTTTCGTCAAAGGTGAGCGCTACTTGCCCGACGAGATGCCCGATCGCCGCTATTACCGGCCCGTGGCACGCGGCCTCGAAATCAAGATTGGCGAAGCGCTGGCGCGCTTGCGCGAAGAAGAACGAGAAGAAGAAAAGGAACCCCGGAAATGAGAGGGCGCGGATGAATTGGCTGTGGGTGGGGATTGGCGGTGCGCTCGGCAGCATTGCCCGCTACGGCGCCTATCGATTGTGGCCGCCGGTGCCGAGTGGCTGGCCCGTGGCGACGTTCACCGTAAATCTGATGGGTTCCTTCGCGATCGGACTCTTATATATGTATGTTGCGGCCCGGGGAGCCGGCGCCGACGCTGCGCGCCTGTTCTGGATGACCGGCGTACTCGGTGGGTTCACCACGTATTCCGCGTTCGCGTTGGAAGGCGCCTTGCTGGGTTTTTCGACGACCGGCGTGCTGTACGTGGCCGCCACCGTCGCCGGCTGCCTGCTGGCCGCCATCGCCGGAATGAAATTGGGGACATTCCTCGTTTCCTAGCCAGGTTCGAATGAACCGCGGGGACGCGGCTCAAAAGTTTGCAGGAAGAAAATAAGTGCTCGACTTGAAACAGCTTCGTTCGGATCCCCTGGGTGTCGCCGCAAACCTGGCGCGTCGCGGATTTACGCTCGACGTCGGTTCTTTCGCCATTCTCGATGAATCGCGCAAGAAGGCGCAGATGGATTCGGATCGCGTCCGCGCCGAGCGCAATGCCAACGCAAAGGCAGTCGGCATGGCCAAGGGCAAGGGTGAAGATGCGAGCGCCTTGCTGGCGCGCGCCGAGGAGCTCACCAACCAGCTCGCGTCGAGCGATTCGGCGATCGCCAAGGTTCAGCAGCAGCTCGAAGCCTGGCAGTTGGGCCTGCCCAACACGCTGCATGAATCCGTGCCCGAGGGTCGTGACGAATCCGCGAACGTCGAAGTGCGCCGGCACGGCGAGCCGCGGAAATTCGAGTTCACGCCCAAGGATCACGTCGAGCTCGGCGAGAAACTCGGTGGCCTCGATTTCGAAGCCGCCGCGAAAATCTCCGGCGCGCGCTTTTCCGTCATGCGTGGAGGCATCGCGCGACTGCATCGCGCTCTGGCGCAGTTCATGCTCGACCTGCACACCGGCGAGCATGGTTACACCGAACTGTACGTTCCATATCTGGTCAGTGCGTCCGCGTTGCAGGGCACGGGCCAGTTGCCGAAATTCGAGGCGGACCTGTTTCGCGTAGAGGGCGAGCAGGGGTTCTATCTCATTCCCACCGCCGAAGTGCCCGCCACCAACCTCGTGCGCGACAGCATCGTCGAAGCCAAACAACTTCCGATGAAGCTCGTCGCGCACACGCCATGCTTCCGCTCCGAAGCCGGCGCCGCTGGCAAGGACACGCGCGGGCTGATTCGGCAGCACCAGTTCGAGAAGGTCGAACTGGTGCACATCGTCAAGCCGGCGGATTCATACGCCGCGCTCGAAGAGCTCACGCGGCACGCGGAGAAAGTGCTGCAGAAGCTCGAGCTGCCCTATCGCGTGATCGCGCTGTGCGCCGGTGACGTCGGTTTTGCCAGCGCCAAGACCTACGACATCGAAGTGTGGCTGCCGGCGCAGAACAAGTACCGCGAGATTTCCTCGTGCAGCAATTGCGAGGGCTTCCAGGCGCGGCGCATGCAGGCGCGCTGGCGCAATCCGGACACCGGCAAGCCGGAGCCCTTGCACACGCTCAATGGTTCCGGCGTTGCTATCGGGCGCGCGCTCGTCGCCGTGCTCGAGAACTATCAGAACGCGGATGGATCGATCAATGTGCCGGGAGCGCTTCGCCCGTACATGGGTGGCATCGAGAAAATCTGACAGAAGGGAGCGCGTCCGTCCGGACGCGCCCCCTTTTGAAAGTGGGCAGCCCCTTAGAAGTGACCTGACGTCGTGAACGTCTGACCTCCCGTCGTGTACGTCACGGTGTAGGTATCACCGGCCGTCGCATGCGCCGTGCCCGTTCCGCCCATCTGCACGGCGAACATCCGGTTCGTTCCAGCTGCGAGCGTCTGTCCCGCGGCCAGCGTGAACTGGTAGGTGATCGCACTTGTCGTGCTGCTGTTGCTCATCGCGAACTGACTACCCACCGTGTTGTATTGCCCCGAAGCGGTTACTCCGGTCGTGCGCACCACCGTCACGGTGATCGACAAGGCAGTCAGCGCACCGGTGTTGGCGATAGTCAGGTGCTCCTCGATGAAGTACGGACTGTTGCTGGTAACCGCGGGGGTTGCCGTAAGCGTGCCGCCCGTATCTCCGCCACCGGTGACAGTCAGTGCGACCGTCGTCGTGCGCGACAGCGACCCCGACGTCGCGGTGATGGTGACGTTCGCCGTGCCGAGCGTGGCCGTGCTCGATGCCGTGAAGGTCGCGATCACCGAGTTTCCCGTGGTGGCCGTCGATGGATTGAACGCCACCGTGACGCCGGTTGGCAGGCCGGTCGCGCTCATCGTCACCGCGCCGGTGAAGTTGGTGCGCGTGATCCCGATCGTCGAAGCCCCCATTCCTCCGCGGGCAACGGAGATCGTGCCCGGAGCGGCCGCCACGGCGTAGGTCGGTGTCGCGACGTCGTTCACCGTCAACGACACCGAGGTGGTACGCGTCACCGTGCCCGAGGTCGCCGTCAGCGTGACCGTCGCTGCGCCGAGCGTTGCGGTGCTCGATGCAGTGAACGTCGCCGTCACCGAGTTGCCGGTGGTCGCGCCCGCCGGACTGAACCCCACCGTGACGCCCGCGGGAAGTCCCGATGCCGTCATCGTCACGGCGCCGGTGAAGTTGGTGCGCGCGATCGCGACCGTGGTCGGAACACTGGCTCCCCGTGTCACCGAGACTGCCGCAGGGGACGGCGTGACGGTGAAGTCCTGGGTCACCGCCGTGGTGGTCGCACTGACAGCGGTGCTCGCCGCCGAGACTTTCGCCGTTCCGTCCACCGCGCGCACGGTGTACGAAAAGGTCGTGCTCGCCGCGAGTCCCGTGTCCGTGAACGTGAGGCCGGTCGGAGTGCCGACTTGCGTCGCACCGCGGAACACCTGGTAGCCCGTGACGCCGGAGACATCATCGGTCGAAGCATTCCACGCCAGCGACACACTGTTGCTGGTCGTGCCGGTCACGCGCAGATTCGCAGGCGTGCTCGGCGGCTGCGTGTCGGGAGTGCCGCCGCCGGGCTCGGTGCCGAACACGCGCGCACCGTTGTCGTAGACCGGGATGTGTTGCACGAGCACCGGCGTCGAGCCCGGCGTCAGCGAGACGCCCGCGAACGACCAGTCGTTGCTCGGATCCCAGGCGCCGGAGCTCGCGATGCGGAACTGCACTTCGGCGCGCGACTGCGACTGGCCGCCGGGATATATCTTCACGCCATTGCAGCTGATCGTGACGTAATAGGTGCTGCCCGATTGCAGTGTCGGGCCCGTCGGCGCCAGGCAATTGTTGAAGTTCGCCGAGATGGTGATCATCGACGGCGTGACGCCGGACTCGAGCGTGAAGTAGTAACGGAACGAGAGCTTGTCGCCCATGCGCGCCGGCCAGCCCGACTGGTTGCGCACCATCA
>DASYKM010000257.1:0-8287 GCA_035995425.1 Steroidobacteraceae bacterium | reverse complement strand
CACCAGCGAGTAGATCATCGCGCCGAACACCACGATGCCGATGGCGACGCACCACCAGAAGATGGTCATGTGCAGACCGTAGATCTCCTTGCTCAGGATGGAGACACCCTGGGTCATGTTGAGTCCCCACTCGGCGTGCGCGACCGGCGCGAGCAGGGCAGACAAAGAGACGGAGGCGGCCAGTAATCCACGGCGCGCGTAGGCGTTATTCATGTGAAAGCTCATCGATGACCTCAAGAAAACTGATGCGGTGAACCGGCCGCGGGCAATTCCGGCGACTGGTTCGTGCCGCCAATCAGACGCCCAAGATCGGCGGCCAGCTGGCGACGCTCCTCCTCTGTCAGAAACTCGCCGACTTCGCAGGCCCGGCCGTGCGACTCGATGACGAGTTGGCCGCGGTGGAGGGGCGATTTCGGGCGGCGGATTTTAACCCGTGCCCAGTGGCGCGGGAACACAACACGACGCCGATTGCCGCGCGCGTATTCGATGACGATTTCTGTCTCCGAGATATCGATGCTCTCGCGGTCGTAGCGCCTTTGCATATTCGAGTGCAGCGCCCAGCCGAGCAGCAGCATTTCCGCGCCGGCGAAAGGGAGCACGGGCCAGAATCCGAGCAGCGTCGCGACCGTGGCCACGCCGAAAGTGACGAAGCTGACGCTGCCAAAAAACAGCAGCGCGCCGCGCGTGCTCAAAGAGCAGTGTGGGGCCAGGTCGATGTGGCGGGCGGCGGCTAGCACGGGCCGCGACTATACCAGCCAATTTGCTGGTGCACTCAAGGGCTTACGAGCTTTTCGGCGACCTCGATTGCCCACGGTGGAACGAGCGGTGCCCCGCGGGAAAAGGGGACATTCCTGTTTTCCGCCGCGGAAAACAGGAATGTCCCCTTTTCCCCCGAGAACCCCTTCCCGGCACCACTTCCTGCTGGCACCACCGCCAGTGGCGCGACTCCGAAGCGATCCGCGAGCGTCTCGATGTTCGCGCTGGCGAGCGGCATCTCTTCGCGCATCTTGTTGGCGATCCAGCCGGCAAACGGCAGGCCGGAAGAACGAATGGCTTCGCGGGTCAACAGCGCGTGGTTGAGGCAGCCGAGACGCAGACCCACCACGACAATCACCGGCAGTGCCATTTTTTCCGCGATGTCGGCCATCGTCGCGACGCTCGAGATCGGCGCGAGCCAGCCGCCCGCGCCTTCCACGAGTACGACGTCGGAGATCGCAGCGAGTCGGCGATGCGCGGCCAGGATTTTCTCCGCGCCGATCGTGACGCCATCATGGCGCGCGGCCAGGTGTGGCGATGCCGCCATCGTCAGCAGGTACGGATTCACGTCGTCGTAACCGGCCTCGACATTGCCGGCGGCTAACAACTCGAGCGCGTCGTCGTTGCGCGGACCATCGGGCGTCGGCATCGCGCCGGCGGCGACCGGCTTCATGACGGCGGCGCGCAAGCCGCGAGCGACGAACGCGCGCGTCAGGGCCACGGTCACCAGCGTCTTGCCCACGCCGGTGTCGGTGCCGCTGATGAAAAAGCCTTGATTTCCAGCACCGGACGTCATGTCTGCCCGCGCCTGCGGATCGAGCCCGGTGAAATCAAGGCCTCACCCGGAAAGCCCTGGGCGCGCCGTTCCGCGCCCCAGCAGATCGCATGAATCACTTCATAAGTTGCCGGCAGCTGTCCGCCGCGGCGCTTCGTTTCATATGCCCGGGTCATCGCCGCGAGACGCTTGCGTCCCGTGAGCCCGCGCGCCCGCCCGCGCGTCACATTGTGCGCGCCGATCGCCTTGAGCTCGCGCATCAGCGTGAGCACGTCGGGGTAGTCGATGACCACGCGGTCCACGTCGAGCACCGGTTCGGAGAGTCCCGCGTGCATGAGCGCGCTGCCGAGTGCGTGCGGATCGAAGAAATGGTTGACGTGATTGCCCGGCGCGTCGCTCGCGCCCCAGGCCTCGCGCAATTCGGCCAGTGTCCCGGGGCCGAAGGTGCTGAACAGCAGCATTCCGCCCGGCTTGAGCACGCGTGCGGCCTCGGAGAAAACCGCGTCGAGGTCATCGCACCACTGCAGCATCAGGCTGCTGAACACCAAGTCGAAGCAGCCATCGCGAAACGGCAGCGAATAGGCGTCGGCGCGCACGCGCTCGAAACGGCGCAGCCACCGGGATTGCGATTTCGCACGCGCCAGCATGCCGGCGGCAATGTCGGCGGCGATCACCAGCGATTTCGGGTAACGACGCTTCAGCGCGCGTGACGCATGGCCGGTGCCGGCGCCGAGATCGAGAATGCGAAGCGGCGCGGCTTTGAGCTCCGCGAGGCGCTCCAACAACTCGTCGCGCACGCGAACCTGCAGCGCCGCGGCCGCGTCGTAGCTTGCGCTGGCGCGATCGAAGGCCTGCGCCACGGCGCGGCGATCGAGCGAGAAGACCGTGGCCGGATCCGTGCTCATGAGGCGAGCGTCTGCCGAAGCGCCGCGATCAACGCGTCCACCTGCGCTTCTTCGTGCGCGGCCGACAGCGTCACGCGCAATCGCGCCGTGCCCGCCGGTACCGTCGGCGGGCGGATCGCCGACACCAGGAAGCCCTGGTCCTCGAGCGCCGCGCTGATCGCGAGCGCGCGCTGCGCATCACCGAGCACCACCGGAATGATGGTGGTACCGGGTTGGGATTCTCGTGATTCGAGTCCGAGTCCGCGGCGAAAACGCATCGCCAGCGCCAGCACTTTTTCGCGTCGCCACGATTCGCGCTGGCTCACTTCCAGCGCCGCGCGCGTGGCCGCGGCAACGGCCGGGGGCAATGCGGTCGTATAGACGTAAGTGCGGGACTTCTGGATCAGGAACTCGATGAGATCCGCATCGCCGGCCACGAACGCGCCGAACGTACCGAACGCCTTGCCGAAAGTACCAACGAGCACGGGCACGTCATCCGCGTCCAAATTGAAGTGCTCGCAGGTACCGCGTCCGGTGGAACCCAACACCCCGAGGCCATGCGCATCGTCGACGATGAGCCACGCGCCGGACTCACGCGCGGCTCGCGCAAGCTCGGGCAACGGAGCCACATCTCCGTCCATGCTGAACACGCCATCGGTTATCAGGAGACGCGTATCGATGGACTCATCGAGCGCAGCCAGGAGCTCGCGGGCGTGGCCCGAATCGCCATGGCGATATCTCAATGAATGCGCGCGAGTCAGGCGCCCGCCATCGATCAGTGACGCATGATTGAGCTTGTCTGCCACCACAGTCGCAGTTTGATCCGCCAATGCGCCAATGACCCCCAGGTTCGCCATGTAGCCGGTGGAGTAGACCAACGCCCTTTCGCGCCCAGTGAAAGCCGCGAGCGCCTGCTCCAATGCCTCGTGCTCGGGGCCGTGACCGCTGACCAGGTGCGATGCCCCGCTGCCCACGCCGTACTTCATCGCCGCTTCGGAGAATGCGCGCACGACCTCGGGATGCGTGCTCAATCCCAGGTAGTCGTTACTGCAGAAATTGATGAGTCCGGCGCGCAGACCCACGCGCCGAGTGCGTCGCAGGTGGCGCTGCTCGAGGTCGGCGAGCGCCGCCTTCAGCGCTGCCGGGTCGCGTTGCATGTCGACTGCGGTCGCGGCGCGTCATGCGAGCAGTCGGGGCCGTGAACGTGTTCCGTGGATCCCGTTTCGTGCGATTGCGGCTGCGCCGCGAGCCCCGGCGGCACCAGCGGCTCGATTCCCAATCGCGTGAGCAATGCGCGATCGCGCGCCACGTCGGGATTTCCCGTGGTCAGCAATTTCTCGCCGTAGAAAATCGAGTTGGCGCCGGCGAGGAAACACAGCGCCTGCAGTTCGTCGGCCATCGCTTCGCGGCCGGCCGACAAACGCACGAAAGCCTTCGGCATGACGACGCGCGCCACGGCGATCGTGCGCACGAAGTCGAAAGGATCCACGGCCGCGGCGCCGGCGAGCGGCGTGCCCGGCACGCGCACCAGCTGGTTGATCGGCACGCTCTCGGGATGCTGCGGAAGATTCGCGAGCGTCGCGAGCATCGAGGCGCGATCGCGCGTGGTCTCGCCCATGCCGACGATTCCACCGCAACACACGTTGAGCCCGGCATCGCGCACCGCGGCCAGCGTGTCGAGACGATCCTGGTAGGTGCGCGTCGTGATGATCTCGCCGTAGAACTCGGGCGAGGTGTCGACGTTGTGGTTGTAGTAGTCGAGACCGGCGTCTTTGAGCTCGTGCGCCTGATCCGGCGTGAGCATGCCGAGCGTCGCGCAGGTCTCCATGCCGAGCGCGCGCACTTCGCGAATCATCGCCGCGACGGCTTCGACATCTTTCTTCTTCGGCGAGCGCCAGGCCGCTCCCATGCAGAAGCGAGTCGCGCCGGCATCTTTGGCGGCCTGCGCCCGCGAGCGCACTTCATCGAGCGGCACCAGCTTCTCGCGCTCGAGACCAGTGTCGTAACGCACGGACTGCGGGCAGTACGCGCAGTCCTCGGGACACGCGCCGGTCTTGATCGACAGCAGCGTGCTCATCTGCACGGCGTTGGGCTCATGGTTCACGCGGTGCGTTTCCTGGGCGCGGAACATCAGATCGGCGAACGGAAGGGCGAACAGGGCTTCGACTTCGGCAACAGTCCAGTCGTGGCGTACGGTGCTCATGCCCATCCCTTTAATTGTTGATTCACATCAGTTTTTCGGCTGGCCGCGCGTCGGCCAGGCATCGAAACTCGCCGGCATGTTCGGCAGCGGCAGTTCCATTGTCAACCGTCTGCGGCACGCGCGGTTGACGGCGTCCCGGCAGGCCGCGCGCCTGCTCGCGGCCACGTTTTTCCCGCCCCGCTGTTGCCTGTGCGGTTTTCCGGGCGCCTCGCCGGATCTCGATCTGTGCTGCTTCTGTCATGCCGACCTGCCCTGGATCACCGACCCCTCCCCCGGAGCAGTGGTCGCGTTTCGATTCGAGCCACCCGCCGACGACCTGATTCGCCAGCTCAAGTACCGCGGCGAAATGGCGAACGCGCGCGTGCTCGGCGTGCTGCTTGCCCAGGCCGTCGACGAAAGCGCGGCCTCGCTGCCGCGCTTGCTGATTCCAGTGCCGCTGCATGTCTCGCGCCTGCGCGAGCGCGGCTTCAACCAGGCCGCGGCGCTGGCGCGTTACACCGGGCGGATGCTCGACGTTCCATTTGCACATGGCGCCGTGCGCCGGGTGCGCGACACGCCATCGCAAACGTCATTGAGCGTCGAGGAGCGGCATCGCAACGTGCGCGGGGTGTTTGCGGTGAACGGCGCACGAGCGCGTCGAAGGTTGTTAGACGCGGGTCACGTGGCCGTCGTCGACGACGTCATCACGACGGGCAGCACGGTCGCGGAACTGAAATGCACTTTGCTCGCGGCCGGCGTGCGGCGAGTGGACGTGTGGGCAGTGGCGCGGGTTTCTACAACCGGAGGCAGCAGGCAGCATTCGTAGCGAGCAGCTCTTTGGCCTTGCCAAGAACGCGCTGCCGATCTTCGGCGCTCAGGCTCTCGAGGCGGGCAGTCAGCCTGTCCCGGATGTCATTCGCCATTCTCTTCGCGTTCGGATGTTCGCGGGACCGGCCAAGGGCGGTGTTGATCTCCAGGTACACCATCTCATAAGCCGCTGACAAGATCGGATCCCGCGCGTCGGTGAGTCTTGTCAGCGAGTCCAGCGCATTGATGTCGCCCGCCTCCCAACGCCTTCGATTGATGATCAGCGCCTGCTCATCATCCTCCCCGTGCTGCGTGCGCCGTGCCATTTCGTGCAAGGAAAAAACGAATCCAGCCTCGGCCGACATCTTGAGCCAGCGCTCGCCCGACTCGTAATCCGCTTCGGTCAAGGTTTTGCAGGCCTCGAATTGAGTCACCTGGGTCGCGCGGGTTCGCCTGCACTCATCGATGACCACGAAGATTCCGTATGCCATCCTGGAATCGCCGGCGAGCGCCGCCGGCTCGAGCTCTCTGAGGATTTGCGCCGGAGACTTGTCGGGCAAACGGATCCAGGGTGGATCGCGAATCACGATTGGAAAACTGGAGTGGTCGGAAAACCTCACGACTATTTTTTCCTGAGGCTCTGCGTGCAGCCGGCAGGACACAGCCACGAGAAGCCAGGCAGCGGCCCACGCACGCCGCGGTCGATACGCCTCAGACAAGCCCGACCTTCTTCAGCACTTCCGGCGGCGGCCCGTCGAATTTCGCGAGCGGCACGTTGCCCACATAGCCGATGTCCTTCATGCCCACCGGCGTGGTGTAGAACCCGCCGGCGGTGAGATCGCGGAACTTCGCGAAGAATTTCGCGGCGGTCGCGAGATTCGGCGCCGCTTTGCCCGGGCTGCAGATGTCGTTGGCGATCGCTTCGCGCTGCGCGCTCTCGAGCGCGGCGAAGATCTTGTCGAAACGGCTCTTTGCCTCGGCTTCGATCCAGGTCAGTCCGGGAAGGATGATCGCCCGGTCGCCGCGCTGCTGCGGATACGGCGCGCTGATCCACTCGTCGATGAAATCGACGACGCCGACCGACGAGGCGGACGGCGACAGTTCGTCGGCCGGGATGATGAGGTCGCACAGTGCCGCGGTAGTTAGTCGGGCGGCCACGCCGAGGGTCAGCGGCCACGGCCCGCCCGGGCGCCACTCTTTCATGAGCGCCGGATCGGTGCCGTAACCAGCCTGATTCGCCGCCACATCGCGCGCCTGTGGCTCGGGGGTATAGGCGAGCGCGTCCAGCCCGGGGACGGCCGCCGCGGCCGCCAACATCCATTTGATCGTGGTGCGCCGGTCCATGGTCATAGCTCCTTCCTCTTCATGAGTCCGAGCATGTGCTCGGACGCGCGCCAGGCCAGGGCCATGATGGTGAGCGTCGGGTTCTTGTCGGCGTTGGAACACAGCGTGGCGCCGTCGGTGATGAAGAGATTCTTCATTTCCCAGCTCTGGCCGAAGCTGTTGGTCACCGACTTCGCGGGGTCGTCGCCCATCATCGCGCCGCCGACTTCGTGAATGATGATCCCGCCTTGTTTGATGGCCTTCTCGCCGCTCTGCGGCGGGCCCTGCATGCGGCCACCCATGGCTTCGATGATTTCCGCCGCCGTTTTCTGCATGTGCGCGGCCTGGCCGATTTCGTGCGCCGACCATTTCCAGTGAAAGCGCAGCACGGGGATTCCGAACCTGTCCTTCACGGCCGGATCGAGCTCGGCGTAGCAGTCGTCGTTCGGGATCATCTCGCCGCGGCCGGCAAAGCCGACGAACGAGCCGTAGTAACGCCGCGCGTCTTCCTTGAATTTCCGGCCGTAGTTGCCGCCATTGAGCCATTCCATGCCGCCGCCGGTGCCCATTCCCGGCATGGTTTTTCCACCGCCGAATTCGATGTGATAGCCGCGCGCGAAGCCTAACTTCCCGGCGACCTGCTCCTTGTACAGCCACCACGGCACGTACATGTGGCCGCCATCGGCGCCATCCTCATTGTGCGGCGGCAGGCCCTCGAGCGCGGGCACCTGCCCGCCAAAATTCGCGCCCACGGTGTCCATGATGTACTTGCCGACCTTGCCGTTGCCGTTGGCGACGCCGGAATTGAGCAGGATGCGCACCGACTCGAGCGCGCTGGCGGCGAGCACCACCACGCGCGCCGTCGCGCGATGTTCGGCGCCGGTCTTGCGATCGACGTACACCACGCCTTCGGCGGCCCCGTCCTTGCGCTTGATGACGGTGCGCACCATGGCGTCGGTGACGATGTCGAGATTGCCGGTCGCCATGGCGGGCGGCAGGTGCACGGTGGTCGACTGGTAGTTAGCCCGGATGGAGCAGCCGCGGCCGCAGGGCGTCGCCCAGAAGCAGGCGGCGCGCTTCTGCATGTCGGCGGCAAGAATTTTCTGCGCCTTGTCGTTGCCCGGGTGCAGTAGTTTGGGCAGGCGCAGGTGATCCAGCCGCTGCGTGAGCACGGCCCGGTGACCGGCGATGACCGGCACCTTGAGCCTGGCGGCGTGCTTGCGCACCAGCAGATCGCTGACGCGCGGCTTCGGCGGCGGCAGCAGGACACCCGGCGATGAGCTCGGTGTGTTCTCGAGCCCTTCGTTGGACCCATATACGCCGATGAGCATTTCGACCTTGTCATAGAACGGCGCCAGGTCTTCGTAGCTCATCGGCCAGTCGAAGCCGAGCCCGTCGCGCGTGTGCGGCTTGAAGTCGTAGGGCCCGTTGCGCAGCGAGATGCGGCCCCAGTGATTCGTGCGCCCGCCTAACATGCGCGAACGCCACCAGACGAATTTTCGCGCGGGGTCGTCCGAGGCACTGGTGTACGGCTCGCCCGGCACGTCCCAGCCGCCGTCG
>DASYKM010000256.1:0-3013 GCA_035995425.1 Steroidobacteraceae bacterium | reverse complement strand
TCTTCAGCTTCACGCGGAAAGTAGTGTTAGGCAAAGTCTCGACGACTTCGCCTTCCATCTGAATCGCATCTTCTTTCGACATCCGTTACCTGTGGCACCCGAGAAGGCGGCGAATTCTGCCAGAAAAGCGCCATTGGCGAGCGGATTTCAGGTCGCGGAAAACATCGCTATGTCTTCCGCGGCAGTGTATTGAGCTACCAGCGCGCTGAAATCGGCACGGGGCATCGGCTTGCTGCCCAGCGAACGCAAATGCGGTGTAGGTAGCTGGCAATCGATGAGTTGGAGGCCCGCAACAACTCCGCGCTCGACCAGGTGGGCAAGCGCCGCTTTCGAGGCATCGCGCTCCCGGCTGAACATCGATTCGCCGAAGAACACCCGGCCGACCAGCACGCCGTACAGCCCGCCCGCCAGCGCGCCATTCAGGCGAACTTCGACGCTGTGCGCGCGACCGCGTGAGTGCAGGTCGCAGTACGCGGTGCGCATTTCCGGCGTGATCCAGGTGCCCGCGGAATGCTCGCGCCGCGCCGCGCAGGCATCGACGACCGCGGCGAAGTCGCGATCGAAAGTCACTTCAAAGCCCCGATTTCGCAACGTTTTGCCCAGGCTGCGCGAACAGCGGAATTCGCCCGGCAGCAGTACTTCGCGCGGATTCGGCGACCACCACAGCACTGGCTGTCCGGCCGAGTACCAGGGAAAAATACCGCGCCGGTAGGCAGCCAGGAGCCTGGTTGGCGACAGGTCGCCGCCAGCCGCGAGCAGGCCCTCGGGCTCGTCCAGCGCCTGGTCCAGTGGCGGGAACCACTCGCGATCTCCGTCGGGCGCGAGCCAGGTGATGTTCTTGTTCATCGTGGCTGCTTGCCGCGCGCGTCGCGTCGCGCGTCCCGATAAGGAACGTGATGTTCGATTTCGCGCGCGTATTCGTCGACATGGGCGCCTTCGCGCCGCAGGTAGTCGCCGATGGCGGCGCGAAAGCGCGGGTCGACGATCCAGTGCATCGACCAGGTGTCCGCGGGAACGAATCCGCGGCTCACCTTGTGTTCGCCCTGGGTGCCGGGCTCGAAGCGGGTGATACCGCGCTCGATGCAGAACTCGATGCCCTGGTGATAGCAGGCCTCGAAATGCAGGCTGTGGTGCAGCTCGCTGGCACCCCAGTAGCGGCCGTACAGCGCCTCGGGACTCCAGAAGAAAACCGCAGTCGCAACGGTCTCGCCGCCATTGCGCGCGCGCTTGACCATGAACCGGTCGCCGAGCGCCGCCGGCATCGCGCGGAAAAACGCGCGCGTCAAGTACGGCTCGTGGCCGTGCCGCAGGAAGGTATCGCGGTGCAGGTCGTAAATTTCGTCGATCGCCGGGGGCCCGAGCTGCGTTCCTAACAACGTATCGAAGGTGATGCCGTCTTCGACCACGCGCCGTCGCTCGCGTTTGGCTTTCTTGCGCTTCTCCGCGGTGAAGGTCTCGAGGTAGTGATCGAAATCGCGATAGCCCTGGTTGTGCCAGTGGAATTGCACGTCGCGGCGCGCCAGCCAGCCGTCGCGCTGCAGCGCCTGGCGGTCGGGCTCGGCCACGAACAAACCGTGGATCGAAGAGAAGTCCTGGGCTTCGGCGAATTCGCGAATCGCCGCGATGAGCGCCTCGCGCATGGCCGGAACGTCGCAGTCCGGCCGAAGCAGCAGTCGCGCGCCACTCGCGGGTGTGAACGGCACGCCGAGCACGAGCTTGGGGTAGTACTGGAGTCCGTGCTGAGCGTAGGCGTGGGCCCAGGATTGATCGAACACGAATTCGCCGAGAGAGTGCGACTTCACATAGGCGGGCGCGGCTGCGGCCAGCCCCTTGTCGTCATACAAGGTGACCGGCGCCGGCAGCCAGCCCGTGCCGGGACCTACGCAGCCGGTGCCTTCGAGCGTCGCCAGGAATGCGTGACGCAGGAAGGGCGAGCCGCCCGCGTCGAGTGCATCCCAGGCGGCCGGATCAATGTCCGTGATGCTGGTCGAGATATTTGTCCGCATCGAGCGCAGCCATGCAGCCGGAACCGGCGGAAGTGATGGCTTGACGATACACGTGATCGGCAACATCGCCGGCGGCAAATACGCCCGCCACGCTGGTCGCGGTCGCGGCGCCCTCGCTGCCGCTCTTGATGGTGATGTAGCCGTCGCGCATGTCGAGTTGGCCAGCGAAGATGCCCGTGTTCGGGGTGTGGCCGATGGCGATGAACGCGCCGGTGACATCCAGGGTTTCGATGGTGCCGCCGTGCTGCGTCGGCTTGATGTGCACGCCGTTCACGCCCGACTGGTCGCCGACGATTTCATCGACGGTGTGATTCCACGCAATGCGCACCTTGCCGGATTTCTCGAGCGCGAACAGGCGATCCTGCAGGATCTTCTCGGCGCGGAACTTGTCACGCCGGTGCACCACGGTTACGTGGCTGGCGAGATTGGATAGATAGAGCGCTTCTTCAACGGCGGTATTGCCGCCGCCGACCACCATGACGCGATGACCCTTGTAGAAAAAGCCGTCGCAGGTGGCGCAGGCCGAAACACCTTTGCCGCGGAACTTATCCTCCGACGGGATGCCCAGATACTTGGCGGATGCACCCGTGGCGATGACCAGCGCGTCACAGGTATAGCTGCCGTAATCGCCGTTCAGCACGAACGGCCGCTTCGAGAAATCCACCGTATGGATGTGATCGCTGACGATTTCAGTGCTGAAACGTTCCGCATGAGCCTTCATGCGCTCCATGAGCGCCGGGCCGAGCAGGCCGTGTGCGTCGCCGGGCCAGTTGTCCACGTCGGTCGTGGTCATGAGCTGTCCGCCTTGCTCCACGCCGGTGATCAGCAGCGGTTTGCGATTGGCGCGCGCCGCGTAGACGGCCGCCGTGTAGCCGGCAGGGCCGGATCCGAGGATGACGAGGGGACTGTGACGAGAAGTGCTCATGTATAATTTTGGCCATTCAAATGGCGTTAAAGCCTCATAGATTGCGCGCGGCACGCCATTTTTCAATCTTCCTTATGGGTCA
>DASYKM010000255.1:0-11163 GCA_035995425.1 Steroidobacteraceae bacterium | reverse complement strand
GATCAGGCGCTGCATGCGGCTGGAGCCGTCGACGGCGTAGGCGATGAAGTCATCGGCGTCGGAGTCCAGGCGCCCCTTGTAACGCTTGGCCAGCAACTCGGTGTAACTGGCCACCATGCGCAGCGGCTCCTGCAGATCGTGTGACGCCACATACGCAAAGTGCTGCAGCTCCTCGTTGGAGCGCTTCAGTTCACCCACCGTTTGCAACAGATGTTCCTCGGCTCTCTTCCGTTCGGCAACGTCCCTGATCGCCGCGGTCACCAGGATTCCTTGTGAGCTTTGCAGCGGGCTCAGCATCACCTCAATTGGAAATTCACTGTCATCTTTGCGGCGCCCGAACAGTTCGATTCCCATTCCGATCTGCTGCGTCGTCGTTTCCTTCACCGTGCGCAGCGCATCTGCCTGCAGCCGTTCCGCGAAGCCCGTGGGAATGATCGCCGTAACGTTCTGCCCGAGCAGCTCATCGCGGGAGTAGCCGAACTGCTGCTCCGCCTGAACGTTCAGCAACACGATCTTTCCGGCTTCGCTCACCACGACCATTGCGTCGGGCGCGGCCTCCAGGAGCCCGCGGTACTTCGCCTCCGATTCCTTGCGCTCGGAAATATCACGGCTGATTTCGGAAAAGCCGACCAGTTTTCCGGTGGTGTCGCGCGCCGCCGTAATGAGCAGGCTCGCCAGGAATCGACTTCCATTCTTGCGGACTCGCCAGCGCTCGACTTCCGATCGGCCGCTGGTGGCCGCCACGCGCAGCTCTTCCGCCGGCATGCCGCGGTCGATGTCCTCTTGTGAATAGAAGCGCGAGAAGTTCTGGCCAATGATCTCGTCGGCACCGTAACCCTTGATACGCTCCGCGCCAATGTTCCAGCTAACTATCGTGCCCTGCGGATCGAGCATGAAAATGGCGTAGTCCTGGACGCCGTCGACCAGCACCCGGATGCGCTCGTCGCTCTCGGCACGGGTTCGCTTGATGGTGGCGTTGTCGCGCCGCGCGATCCCGCCCGCAATGACGACGAAAACCAAGCCCAAAATGCTTCCGAGGGCCACCGATACCTTGGCCTGGGTGAAATACCGCCGCATCTTCAACTCGCGTTCCGCCAACAACTGGAGCTCTACCTGCTCCATGTCTGACGGAGCGCGGCGGTAAGCCGCGAGCGCGGCCGCCAGCGACCCGCTGTCAATGGTTTTCGCTTCTTCGAGCGTGATCGGTTGCGCGAGGCCGACGAGCGCGCCGAGGCGCCGCTGCTGTTCGGGGTTGTCGGCCGTCAACTCCAGCAGGACGACCCGCACCTCGTCGGCCCGCAACCTGCTGGCGATGGCTTCGCGAAGAAATTCATCGTCACCGGTCAACTCATACCTACGGGAAGCCGCTTGCGACTTTTCGATGGCCCAGCCCAACTGCGCGAGCTGCACCCGCACCTCGTTGGTATGCCGCACCCATTGCTGGCCGTCGTCCGCCTCCAGCAGGGCGCGATAGGAGATGGCGCCAACCACGAGCAGGGTCGCGAAAACCGCGAACAGCCCGATTTGCATTTTTCGATACAGCGCCAACATCGTTTTCGTTCGCTTGAATTCGCTGGCGGGCCGCGACTGTTCAGTTTGCGGGTGCGGGCGCCACCGCAGCCGCCGACGACAGCGTGCCCTCACTCAGGTATGCCAGCCTGGTATCCAGTGCTTGCATCGCTTTCAGGACCAATGGCTCGAAGTTGGGCGCTCGCGCGCTCACGGCGGCCCCAGCGGCCAGTTCCAACGCCTTCGCGGCGTCGCGTAGCGTTGGGAACTCGAAGACCGCCGCTGCGCCGCGCAGTCGGTGCGCGAAGTATTCGAGGTCGCTGAAGAGAGGCGCGGGATTTAGCGCGGCGCTTGCCAGCGCGTTGGATAATTTCGCCAGCTTCGTTCTTTCGGAAGAGAGGCGTGCCAGAAATGAAAGACGCACTTCAGCGAACTCTTCGTCCGGCGACAAGCGCTCTACGTTGCTTGGTCGTCGCAGCTCAGTGTGTGTCACGTAAGGAGCTCGGAATGGCGTCGGGAAGCAGGTTGCCGCAACCCACCAGGGATGCGGTCACGCGATTTCTACCCAGGTGCTTGCTCGTATAGAGATGACAATCCGCCGCTCGCAGCAACTGCGCCACCGACATCGCGCTCAGCTGGTGCGCCGTCTCGACCGCGGTCACCCCCATGCTGACCGTCACCGCGACTGGACCCGACGACGTGGATATCGGACGGGCGGCCAGGGCATGGCGAAGTCGCTTCGCGACGCAGCTCGCGCCGTTGAGATCAGTCTCCGGCAGGACGATTACGAATTCCTCTCCTCCAGAACGGGAGATCCAGTCGATCCCCTGCCGGATGCATTCCTGGGCGCGTGCGGTGAAAGCCTGCAGGATTTCATCGCCCGCTTCATGGCCGAAGCCATCGTTGATTTTCTTGAAGTGATCGATGTCGCAGCTGACGATCGCCAGCGGATGGTTGTAGCGGCGCGACCGTTCCAGCTCGCGCGGCAAGTACTCCATCAGGAAGCGCCGATTGTGAACGCCGGTCAATGCATCGGTAACCGACATGCGCCGGTTCTCGCGGTTGCTCGCCCGCAGCGAGCGATCCAGGTGCGTAGTGCGCCGGCCGACTTCGACGCGCGCGAGAATCTCCGCGGAGTTCGCTCCCTTGATTAGATAGTCGTCGGCACCGGCGGCGAGGCCGGCCAGAATGTCGCTGGTCTTGTTGCGGATGGTGAGCATCAGTATGTAGATGTAGCCATCGCTTTGCCGCTCTCGAAGGTTGCGGCACAGTGCCAGCCCATCCATGTCCGGCATGCGCCAGTCGGTCAGCACGATCTGGCAGACGGTGGTGTCCAGAACGCGCAGGGCCTCCTCGCCCGAGAGCGCCGTGTGGACCACGTAGCCGCGGGATTCGAGTAGTTTGCCCATTCGCTTGATGACCAGTTCGTCGTCATCGACCACCAGCACGTGGCACGGCAATACCGGATCCGAGAGCAACACGATGCCGGCATCGTCCGCGTCGATTCGCGGGCTGGGCGATGACAGATTGCGGCGTTCAGAATGCATACGAGCTCCCGGTGGCGGAACGCATTGGAAGAAAAGGACGCGGGATCGCGCGACTGCCCCAGTCCGAGGCGAGCAGCGCTCGCGCCTCATCGGCGCATGCCGGCAGCGCGAACAAGTACCCCTGAACCTGTTGGCAACCCATGCCGCTCAGCATGGCCAGCTGCGCTTCGGATTCGACGCCTTCAGCCAGCACGACGAAACCGAGGTCCGCGCCGAGCGAAATGACAGCGCGCACGATGGCGGCGGTCTTCGGATCGCTGGTCATGCGACGAATGAGCGACTTGTCGATCTTGAGGCGGTCGACAGGCAGTCGCGACAGGTAGCTCAGACTCGAATATCCGGTTCCGAAATCATCCAGCGCAATGCGCACCCCGAGGTGCTTCCACTGCGCGAGGCAATGGAGCGCCAGGTCCGGCCGCTCGATGAGGATACCTTCGGTGATCTCCAGCTCGAGTTGCGCCGCCGGGAGACCGCTGCGCTCGAGCGCGCTGGCAATGACCGCGCAGAACTCCGGGGAAATCTGTCGCGGCGAGACGTTGACGCACAATGTCGGGGACTCTGCGCCGCAACGATGCCAGGTGGCCACGGTCGTGCATGCTTCACCGAGCACCCATGCACCGAGTGCGGAAATCAGGCCGTTCTTTTCCGCGGCCGGGACGAAGGTCGTCGGCGCGATCGATCCGCCTTTGGGCAGGAACCATCGTGCGAGGGCTTCCACTCCACAGTGGTGGCCGCCACCGGTTTCGTACTGGGGCTGATAGTGCAGGCTCAGTTCGTCATGCTCGATCGCATGGCGCAGGCGCGCCGACGGCGTCAGGCGCGTCTGCGACGTCTGGCGCTGTCGTGGGCGACCGCGCACCTGCCGTTCGTATTTGAGCAGCTCAGGATCCCGGGTCGAGAGCGCCTGGGCGTCGAACGAGGCGTCCGCGACCGCCGGGAACACCCGGCCTACGCGCTCCACAGTCGTGTGTTCCACGTCTCTCCTCCTGGCGGGAAATGCCGCCGAACGAGCACTTTAGTTAGTCGGGTTCCGCAGCTCTGTCAGGACAATTGGACAGTCTGCGTCGTCATCTTCGATCTGAGCGCCAGGTCACATGGCGCTCGCGCAATCCTCAGGCGGGAGCCATCGCGTGCGCGATCGCGAAACGGATCAGCCCCGCGAGGTCAGGCACCCCCAGCTTTTCCATGGTCCGGCTTCGATATGTATCCACGGTCTTGCGTGACAGTGAGAGTTTTTGGCCGATCTCCGCGCTCGAAGCACCACCAACAGTCAAGACCAGCACCTCGCGCTCGCGTGCGCTGAGACTCTCGATCGGGCTCGCATGCTCCGCGTCGCCGAGGAGCGCGTCGATCAACAGTCCCGTGATGCGCTGGCTGAGATATCGCTCGCCCGCGGACACTGCCAGCACTGCCTGGACGAGCTCGCCGCTGGCACTCTCCTTCAGGACGTAACCGAGTGCACCTGCGCGCAACGCGCGGACGATGTGCTCCGAGGTATCGCAAGTCGACAGAATGACGATGCGGGTGCGAGGCGCGGAGGCAAGAATGCGCGCCGTTGCGTCGATTCCATTCAGGTCGGGCAGCACGAGATCCATGACGATGACGTCGGGATTGAGTCTTTGCGCGCAGAGGACTGCGTCCTGTCCAGTCGCAACCGCGCCGATCACCTTCATGTGGAAGTGCCCGTCGAGCAGTGCGCAGAGTCCGTCACGCACGATGCCATGGTCGTCGACGACGACAATGCGGATCGGCGCAGCGGGTTCTGGATCCATTGCGAAGGCCTCGGTCGCCGGATGGTGGTCGTGGCGGCGACGCCGTCAATCTACGCTTAATTGGGCGACAATTCCGTCCGGTGCGCCACGCACGACGATATATGATGGCTGTCCGGTGAATCGACTAAGGGTCCTAACTATTCTCTAGTACGGAGGCCCACAGGGCGACGTTGCCCGCCAAGGATCAAGTTCATCGAACGACTGCGATCTGGGCTGGTTCCAGGACGGGGCGGTCCGGACGCCGCCAACCTGGATTACGCCTTCGGTTCTCTCGAGATATCCGCCAATCGCGAACAATGAAGCAGAGCCGCGCGCAATTCGCGCAATTTCGGCGGCTTGCTCAACACCCGGTCCACATGCGGCGGCACCTCTTCTTCGGCGAGCATGCGTTGTCCCCAACCGGTGAGCAGGATCACGGGCGTCAGAGGCGAAGCCTCCTTCACCGCGCTAGCTACCTTTCGACCATCGACATGAGGCATGCCGAGATCGCTGATGACGACGGCGAACGGCTCACCTTCTGCCTGGGCCGCCCGGAACCGATCGATGCCCGCCTGTCCGCCATCTGCCGTCGCGACCGTATGGCCGTCGTCTTCGAGCGCAGCGCGCAACGATTTGATCAGCAGCGGATCGTCATCGACAACCAGCAGGCGCAAGGCGGGGAGTTTCTCCAGCTGCGAAGCCACCTCCGGATCCACCGCATCTGCACTGGTGTCCGGGACCGCGAAGGTGATGCGAAAGAGCGTACCGCGGCCTGGAACGCTTTCGATTTCGATTTCGGCGCCGTGACGCTGCACGATGCCATAGACCATGGCCAACCCAAGGCCAGTGCCCCGCTCCCCTTTGGTCGTAAAGAATGGCTCCAGGCATCGGCGGCAGGTTTCCTCGTCCATGCCGATGCCGGTGTCGCGGATTTCGACGCAAGTACGCTGTCGGCTTGCCAGACATGTTCGCAATGTCAGCGTTCCGCCCTCGGGCATGGCATCCACCGCATTGAAAATGAGGTTGGTCAGGGCTTCTCGTACTTCGCTTTCCACACCGAGCGCGTAAGGCAGATCGGGCGCGAGATCACGATGCAGCTCGATTACCACGCCGCGTTGTTGTGGCATGTCATGCCAGCGCGCGCGCGTAAGACCAATGACTTGCTCGATCAGGGGATTCAACTGAACGGGCACCAGCGTCTGCTTGGCTTCCCGCTGCCGATAGAACTCACGCAAGCGCCCCACGGTTTGGGCAACGTCATCCATGCTGCGCAGGATGACCTCCAGATATTCCCGCGTGCGTGGACTCAGATTCGGCTCTTTCTCCAGCAGCGTTTCGGTGTAAAGCGTGACGGGGGAGATGGCATTGTTGATGTCATGGGCGATGCCACTGGCCATCTGCCCGAGCGAGCGCAGGCGCTCCTGTTGCTGAATCACCTGCTGCGTCTGGCGCAGGTCGTCGTACGCTTGTTGAAGAGAGCCGTAAAGCTGTGCCTGGTGTGCCGCGAGCGCTACATGCTCGGTCAACTGGCGCAGGAATTCGCACTCGCCGCTGCTGAAACTACGTTGCGCGCGGCGGGCGGCGATGAGGACGCCGAAGACCTTGCTTTCCACCAGCAATGGGACAGCGACCAGCGCACGGAAACCGCCTTCGGCCAGCCTTCGGAGAAGCGGGGATGACATCTGACTGATGTCGGGCTCGTAGATCAACTGCCCCCGTACGCACTGAGACAACCCGTTCTCGCCAACGTCGATGTTTTCCTGTTCGGTCAGTGGCAGTTCTGCCGCAAGGTCCTGGCTGCGCAGTGCCATTCGAGCGACGGTCAGCTTCTTGGTTATCGGCTCATAGAGGCATACACACCCGAAATCGATGGGCAGCTGGTCCTGCAGCGTTCGAATCACGACCTGAAAGATGCTCGCCAGGTCCTGACGTTCGCCGATCGCTTGAGTAATTTGTTGCAACAGACTCAAGCGCTGCAACTGCGCGCGCAAGCGGGCGTCCGCGTGTTTGCGACCGGTAATGTCGCGTGCAATCTTCGAAATGCCGGTGACCTGCCCGGTACTGTCTTTGATCGGCGAAATGGTGGCGGCGATGTCGATCCGCTCCCCATCCTTTTTGATCCTGACCGTTTCGAAGTGCTCGATGGCGTCTCCTCGCGCCATTCTCGCCAGGATCTCCGGTTCTTCGCTCGCCTTTTCCGCCGGGATCAACATCTGCATCGACTGGCCTACGGCTTCTTGCGCCGAGAAACCAAAAAGTCGTTCCGCGCCAGGATTCCAGCTGGTGATGATGCCCTGCAAAGTCTTGCTGATGATGGCATCGTCCGACGACTCGACAATCCCGCTCAGCAACTGTTTGCTGGAAAGCGCGGCCTGCTCCGCACGCTTGCGTTCCCCGACCTCGACCTGCAGTTCCTCGGTGCGCTCCACGACCCGACGCTCCAGCTCATCGCGCGCCTTCTGCAGCGCCGTCGCCTGTATCTCGATGCGCTCGGCCATGGAATTGAAACTGGCGCCCAATCTACCCAACTCGTCCGTAGTGCCTGCATGAGTGCGGGCCGTCAGATCGCCGGCAGCAAGCTCTCCGGTGGCTCTCGACAGGGAGATCACGGGCTTGAGAAGGACGGCCGCGAACCATACGCCGCCGAGCAGAGCGAACAGGATGGACAGGCTCGCAAGACCGGCTTGCTCCCAGCTCGCCCTGCTGAGCGACGCATTGAGGGCGGCGTCCGGAACCATGTAGAAGACCGTCCACGGAACCCACTCGCCGCGGCGCGCGACACCGTAATTCCACTTGTTGTTGACCGGCGCCAGGCCATGGAACATTTCCGGGTCGGGCACTTCCGCCATGGCGCGGGCGAACTGTTGCGGGAATGGCCGAACGTCTTCGAGAAGCTTCCGCGTTCTCGTGCCGAACCGCCGTTCGGCGACGAGTGCGTCAATGGTCGCGGGAGAAAGCTGACCACCGGGGTGGAAGACGATGTCGTCGCTGTAAGTGTGCGCAACCCGGATCCCATGGCGGTCGAACATCACCGCGAAACTGCCTGGGCCTGCGAGCCCGTTGGATTGCCTCATCAGGTCCCACAACGAAGCGGCGCGCACCCACAGGACAGCGACGCCGCATTGCTTTTCGAGCACCCCCCGTACCGGCGCCAGATAGGCGATCGTCGGCACCTCGCCCACCTGCTCCTCGGCCACGTGGATGTCGGATATCACGGCCCCTTTTCGCAGCGCCTCTCGAACGAAAGGACGGTAAGACAGATCGCTTCCAATGAGCGGGAGTTCCGTCCCCGCGATCACCCGTCCGGCCGCATCCAGGATCGCAATGCCCCGGACATTTCGATCACCGGCCGGCCAGACATTCAGGAACTCTCCCAATTCAAGCCTCGTTCGGGCCTGATCCGCCGCCTTGGCCTCGCAAAACTCCACCACGTTGGGCAATCGCGCGACGCTATCTACTGAACGCCGATAGCTGTAGTGAAATCCGTCGAGCCGTTGCACGAGTTGCGTTCCGCGAGCCGTCAACTGCGCCGCCGCATCCGCCCGCAGCTGCTGCCGCAAGTCGGGAATGCGCGCCAGCATGACGATGCCTGACGGGAGGAAAGAGGCGAGAATAAAGAGCGCCGCCATTTTCGTCCGCAGCGGCCAGTTCATGACACGAAGCGAGCGTTTCATCGCCGCCTCCTGTCGCTCGCCAGATAAGCCGCCAGGCAGCCCCGTGAGGAATAGCCCGTCCCGAAATCAGCGATGGCAATGCCGGTACCGGGTTCGCGTGCCGCGACGATTCGTACCCGTCCATTGACGGTATGACGACGTCGGCAATGATGAGGTGGGGCAAGCTCCCCGCGGGCGGCGGCTCGCAAGATCCCGCGCCCTTCGTCGCCGAGCACGCTCGCGACCACCTTTCGGCAAATCGCGTTGTCGTCGACTACTAGAACCTTCGCCATCGAGCTTGGCCCCGGCTGACATGAGAATTTCTGCAAATCCGCCGGAAAAGACCACGAATCCGCGATGCGAGTCTCCGGAACCAGTGGCTACGAAGTACCTCCGTTGAAAATGAAGCCATTCAGTCCGGGCGAGTGTACGCCCCAGTGGTCCCGCAAAGCGGAACCGGGCAATGGGCCGAGTAGTAAGGGGTGAAATCCAGCGCGTTTGATTCCAATCCAACTGCGCGACAGGAGACAACCTCGAGGCGCGCGGGACTGGTCGCATACCTGAAGTTGCCGAACGAGCAGCCGGAAGTAGTTAGCGAAGAGCCGGACCGCGCCGCGCGGTGAAGATGTGCGACCGGGTCTGATGTGACCAGGACGGACCATGCGGGGTTGGTGGGTCGGGTGGGACTCGAACCCACGACTAACGCCTTAAAAGGGCGCTGCTCTACCAACTGAGCTACCGACCCCCCGGGAAGGGCGCGAAGTCTACACGATCTTTTCGCCGCCTTGCGAGTAGCGCGTGGGGTCGGGAATCCCAGCAGAAACAAAGCCTTCGCGGCGCAATCGGCATGAGTCGCAGCGACCGCAGGCGCGTCCGGCGTCGTCGGCCTGATAGCAGGAGACGGTCAGGGCGTAGTCCACGCCGAGACGTGCCCCTTCGCGCACGATTTGCGCCTTGCTCAGATCGATCAGCGGCGCGCGCACGGCGAGCGCCCCACCCTCGACTCCGGCCTTGGTGGCGAGCTGCGCAAGCTGCTCGAAAGCCGCCACGAATTCCGGGCGGCAGTCCGGATAGCCCGAGTAGTCCACCGCGTTCACGCCGATGTGGATCTCGGTGGCCCCGAGCACCTCGGCCCACGCCAGCGCCAGCGACAACATGATGGTGTTGCGCGCGGGAACGTAGGTGACCGGAATGCCCTCGCCTGGCTCGACCGGTACGTCGATCGACTTGTCGGTGAGCGCCGAGCCGCCGATGCGTCCGAGGTTCACGTGCATGATCCGATGCTCGCGCGCTCCCAGCGCAAGCGCGATTCTTGCGGCGGCATTGAGCTCGGCCTGGTGCCGCTGACCATAGGAGACCGACAGCGCGTAGCACTCGAGTCCGGCCGCACGTGCCAGCGCCAGCACCGTCGCCGAATCCAGTCCGCCCGAGAGCAGGACCACCGCGCGAGTCGTCATTTATTTTCCCGCAACATTGCCCCAGAGCACCTTGTGCAGCTGCATCTGGAAACGCACCGGCAGGCGGTCGGCGAGAATCCAGTCGGCGAGCTCGCGCGCCGGCAACTGCTCCGCACTGGGAGAAAACAACACCTGGCAGATCCGCGTGAGTCCACGGGCCGCGACCTGCTCGCGACCCCACTCATAGTCGGCGCGATCGCAGATCACGAACTTGATCTGTTCCTCCGGCCGAAGCAGCGCCAGGTCGTCGTAGCGATTGCGCCGTTCCTCGCCCGAACCGGGCGTCTTGACGTCCACCACGCGGATGACGCGCGGGTCGACGCCGGCCAGCGGCATCGCGCCGCTGGTCTCGAGCGAGACGCGGTAGTTAGTGTCACAGAGACTCGTCAGCAGCGCCAGGCAGGGTTTCTGCGCCAGCGGCTCGCCGCCGGTGACGCACACGTATCGCGGCGCGAATTCGCGGACACTCAGCTCACGAACCCGGGCCAGCACGTCGTCGATGCTGTGCCATTCGCCGCCGTGAAAGGCGTACGCCGTGTCGCAGAACTGGCAGCGCAGCGGACAACCGGTGAGGCGCACGAACACCGTGGGAAAGCCCACGGTGTCGGCTTCACCCTGCAGGGAAAAAAAGATCTCGGTGATCTTCAGGCGGCGCGCGCCGCCTGGTTCGAGCTCGGCTGGCGCCGCCTGGTTCATCTATTCTCGTTGTCTACCTGGGGGGCAGGCGCTTGAGGCGCTCGGCCGCCAGCTGCGCGGCGCTGCTGCCCGGATACTTGCGCACCACGTCGTCGAGCATGTTGCGCGCCTCGCCATTGCGCTTGAGATCGGACAGCGAAAAGCCGAGCTTCACCATGGCATCCGGCGCCTTGCGCGACTGCGGCCAGTCGGCGAGCACCTTGCGATAGGCCGTGATCGCGCTCTCGAGATCACCCTTGGTGTAGTAGCTCTCGCCGATCCAGAACTGCGCGTTGCTCGCCAGGTCGCCGGTCGGGTAGTTAGTAACCACCTCGCGGAACGCGGCGGCGGCCTTGTCGTAATTGCCGCTGCGCAGCGCGGCCATGGCGGCGTCATAGGTCGCCTGCTCGGACGCGCCCGCGGCCGGCACCGCCGCGGCGCCACCGGCCGGCGCGCCACCCACGCCACCCAGCGTCTCCAGCGCGGCGAGCCGCTTCTCCAGATCGCCATAGAGACTGCGGTTCTGGTTCTTGCCGCCTTCGGTCTGGTTCTGCAGCAGCTCGACCTCACC
>DASYKM010000254.1:0-49368 GCA_035995425.1 Steroidobacteraceae bacterium | reverse complement strand
CTTGTCCGCCTCGCGACCTTCCACCCTGTGCAGGGTATGGAGCGTCATGGCGTCGAGCGCGCGGCGCATATCCGCGAGATGTTCCTGGCTGCGGCGCATGGCGGCGAGCGCGGCTGCCGCCGGCTCGACGATCGTTCTCAGCTCGAATACACCATGCAGCACTTCCGGCGCCGGCACGCCGCTGAACGACCACGCGAGCACGTCGGGGTCCAGCAGGTGCCATCCAGAGGTCTCGCTCACGCGCGTGCCGGTGCGTGGCCGGCTGTGGATGAGACCCTTGGCGCTCAGGATGCGGATCGCTTCACGATAGGTATTGCGCGAAATTCTCCGCCGGGTGCTGGCCTCAACCTCACCGTCCAGCACGTGTCCGGGCCGCAGGTGTCCGGAGACGATCGACATGCCGATTTCGCGGGCAATCGTCCCATGCACGCGCAGATGGTCACGCGTCTTGGTCGCGTACGTCGCCATGGCTCCCCTTGGTGAATTCCGGTGAAAGGTAGCACTCCGAAACGGCTTTCACTATGGCAATAGACTTTCACTAAGCGGATAGGTGCATAGCAAAACATGTATTGCCCGAGAGTAGGGCGGATTCTCCTTGACAACGGCGCGCAGCGACACGAGCCTGGCTGCGCGCGGATTGATTAGTTAGTTCAAGAACAATTCTCTTTGAAGGGGGGTCCATGTCTCCGAAGGCCATCGCTGTTGCCCTGCTGCTGATCGCGGGCCCTTGCGCCGCTCAAGACTCGGGTCAGTTTCACCCCGCCGAGACGAATGTCTGGGGTGCGGAATATCCGCGCGTCGACCCCGCGGGCCGCGTGCAGATCCGCGTCAAGGCGCCGGAGGCTAACAAGGTCAAGCTCAACTTCTGGAGCGGCCCCAAAGTTGACATGGAGAAACAGGCGGACGGGTTCTGGACCATCACCACGACTCCGCTCGTGCCCGGGTTGCACTACTACCTGATCAACATCGACGGCGCCGATGCCAGCGATCCAGGCAGCAAAGTCTTTTTCGGCGGCACCCGGTACGCGAGCGCCGTGGAGGTGCCGGAACCGGGATCCACCTATTACTCCATCCAGAACGTGCCGCACGGCCAGGTTCGTGAAGTCTGGTACGAATCGGGAGTGACCGGTTCCTGGCGTCCTGCCATGGTGTACCTGCCGCCGGAGTACGAGGCGCAGGCGAAGCGGCGCTATCCGGTCCTCTATCTACAGCATGGCGGCGGCGAAGACGAGACAGGCTGGATTCGCCAGGGGCACGCGGATTTCATCCTGGACAATCTGATCGCCGCTGGCGAGGCGAAACCGATGGTCATCGTCATGGCCTACGGCTATGCGCGTCGGGCCGGTGTGCCGGCGCCGGATCTGTCAGGCCCCGCGATGGGCACGCCGCAGGGCGCGCAGGCGCGAGACGAAATGGCGAAGACCTTCGAGGACGACGTCACCCAGGCATTGATCCCATTCATAGACAAGTCTTACCGCACGCTGGCGGACCGCGATCACCGGGCCATGGCGGGACTTTCGATGGGCGGATTCCAGACGTTCCAAGTCACGACCAGGCATCTCGATCTGTTCTCGCACATCGGCGGGTTCAGCGGCATCGGCGGAATGCTCGAAGATCGCAAGTGGGACTTCAAGACCGACTTCAACGGGATATTCGCGGATCCGGCGGAGTTTGCGAAGAAGGTGCACCTCTTGTACTTCGGCGTCGGGACCGCGGAACCGGAACGATTCCGCGTGCGCATCCAGGGCTTTCACACTGCGTTGAATGAGGCCGGAATCGAGCATGTGTACTGGGAGTCGCCGGGGACGGATCACGAGTGGCAGACCTGGCGCCGCAATCTCAAAGACTTCGCGCCGCGATTGTTTCGCCAGAAGTAGCGCGCGACTATCGACCCCATCCAAGATTTCGTGAGATCACCCCGGCGGCTTGCTCGAGGAGCCGCCGGGTCTTCTCGAGGTCGGTGGGCAGCGAGTCGTCGAGTGCGTGCAGGTAAGGAACAGTCAGGGCCGCCAGCACTTGGCCGTCGAATCCACGTATGGGATAGCCGATGTCGGTAACGCCGGCGGTGATCGGGCTGCGCTGAATTTCGAATCCGCGCTTCCTGATCTTTTCCAGAATCGCCTCCAACCTGGACTTTGACATTCCGGCGGGCCGGGGAATCGTCTGCAGCAGGCGTTGACGACCCGCGGGATCGAGATGCGACAGCAATATCTGCCCCGAGCAGCTCGACACGAGCTCGATGACTGCGCCGAGCCTGACAGAGAGGTTCGCGTGACGCCGCTGGTTTTCCTGCCGCAGGATCACCAGTCCCTGCGTGCCAGACCGCACCACGAGATGGCACGACTGGTTGATGCGAGTAGATAGTTCCTGCATCGCCGGACCGGCCGCGGAGGTCAGCGTTTGCGTCGGCGTACCTCGATGCGCGAGCTTCAGGACGTGGTAGGTGACGCTGTAGCGGGAAGTCTCCGCGTCTTTCTGCAGCCAGCCACGCTGCTCCATGACGACGACGATGCGAAACAGCTCGCTCATGCGGCGTTTCAATCGCTGCGAGATCTCGGAAACCGAGAGACCGGATTCGGCATCGGCCAGCAACTCGATGATGTCCATGCCCTTCTCCAGGGCGGGCGCCGAATATCCGCGATGCGAGGCGGGTTTTCCGGAGCTGGATTTGGCGCGTGGCATGCGGCCGGAACATTACTGTTGCGGACCGGACTTCTCAACAAGAATCACGCGGTGGCCGCAAAGGGTCGAACATGAACGATCAGACAAGAATGGCGGACTGTTAGTCATTCGAAGTACCGCACCGCGGGTCTAGTCTCTCCGTCACCCCAAATGTTGGAGATGATGATGAATGTGAATCGCTACCTGATCCAGAGAACCTTTCCCGCGGGCGCCCTCGACAGCGTGAACGCGGAGGTGAAGAAAGTGGTGAACGACAACAACAAGGAGTTGGGCGTCACCTGGGAACATTCGTACGCCAATGCGGACAAGACGAAGACGTTCTGCGTCTACACGGGTCCGAGCGAAGCGGCGGTGCGCGAGGCGGCAAAGCGGAACACTCTGCCGATCGATTCGGTGACGGAGATCCCTGTCATCCTCTATCCGAAGTGAAACGAAGGGGACATTCCGAATTTCCTAACAAAATAGGAATGTCCCCTTTTCTCCTTTTCTCCTGGTCCATCCCAGCTCCACATATATATAGAGTGTCTGGCGGCACTGTGTATACGTACAGTATACGCGCGGCGCGCCCGCGATGCATCGTGAACATGCTTCGAAGTTGTTAGGCGGGAACTTTGCGCGGTGAAATTCCTCCACTAGCCATGACGAAAATACTGACGCTCGCGATCGCCTTCATGGCGCTGACTCCAACCATCCCGGCCACCATGAATGCCGTCGCCATAGACCAGCCTGGTGGCCCCGAGGCGCTGGTTCTTCGTACGTTGCCGGTGCCGGGTGTCGAGGCGAATGAGGTCTTGATTGCCGTGCACTCCGCCGGGGTTGCGGTGTGGGACACGCAAATCAGGAAGTCGCTGGCATTCATCAACGCGCCGAAATTTCCATACGTGCTCGGCAGCGATGGGTCGGGGCTGGTGGCCGCGGTCGGGCGCTCAGTCACGAGGTTCAAAGTCGGCGATGCCGTCTACGCCTACTGCTGGGACAATCCCAAGGGCGGGTTTTACGCGGAATTCGTCGCGGTCTCCTCGGACTGCGTTGCCAGGATCCCCAAAGGCATTTCGCTCGATGCGGCAGGAGCGCTGGGCGCGAGCGGACTCACGGCATTGAGCGGTGTGGACAGGGCTTTGAGCATCAAGCGCGGCGACACGGTCATCATCCACGGCGCGAGCGGCGCAGTGGGCACGCTGGCATTGCAGCTCGCGAAGTTGCGAGGCGCGCGCGTGCTGGCGACAGCCTCCGGAGAGGAAGGTCTTGCGCTGGTTAGTCGTTTGGGCGCGGATGCGGTGGTCGATGGGCGAAATGGCGACATCACCGCCGCCGCGCGCGCGTTTGCTCCCAAGGGCGCAGATGCGGTTCTCGCGTTCGCAGGCGGTGCAGCGTTGGAAAAATGTCTCGATGCGCTGCGCGCGGGCGGACGGGTGGCCTATCCGAACGGTGTCGAGCCGGTGCCGAAGCCACGCGAAGGGTTGACCATCATTCCTTTCGACGCATTGTCTGGCGATCAGAAGGTCCAGTTCGCGCAGCTGAACCGGGCCATCGAGGCGCGGCACTTTGAAGTGCCCATTGCGGCGACTTTCAGTCTTGCGGAGGCGGCCAACGCGCATCGTCGCATCGAAGCGGGCAAGGTCGCAGGGAAAGTGGTACTGAAAATTCGCACGGGCTAGCGTCCGTGAGCGGGTAAGCTCGCGCCCATGAACGAGCGTGTTACTCCAGACGGCCGATATTTCGTGGTACGAGGCCGGCTATGGCGTCGTGCGAATCCCCAACTGCCGGTGGAAAAGCGCGATGTCCTCGTGAGCGAGCTCATGGCCGCGCGGCGCGCGGTGCAGACGGCGCTCAAGTCCGGCAAGCCCGAGGAGCTGGCGCTCGCGCGTAAGGCTGTTGATGCAACCAAGATTGCGCTTGGCGAACGCGGCCCGGTCTGGTGGACGGACGGCACGCCCGATCTGAATCGCCACAAGGTGAAAGACTCGCCATATTCGCAGTGGTGGGCGTCGAGTCATTCGAAGGAGACCCCATGACAAGTGCAAAACTCATCGCCGTCGTCGGCGCAACCGGTTCCCAGGGCGGCGGTCTCGTGCGCGCCATCCTTGCCGATCCGGCGAGCGGCTTCCGTGCGCGGGCCATCACGCGCAAGGCGAGCGGCGACAAGGCCGCGGAACTGCGCAAGCTCGGCGCCGAGGTGGTCGAGGCGGATCTCGACGACGAAGCCTCGCTCGCGAAGGCGTTCGAAGGTGCCTACGGCGCGTACTGCGTCACCAACTACTGGGAACACATGACACCCGCCAGAGAGGTGAGCCAGGCACGCAACATGGCGCAGGCCGCGAAGGCGGCGAAGCTCGAGCACGTGATCTGGTCGACGCTCGAAGACACGCGCCTGCGCGTGCCGTTGACCGATTCCCGCATGCCGACGCTCATGGAGAAATACAAGGTGCCGCACTTCGATGCGAAGGGCGACGCGGACGCGGTGTTCGCGGAGGCGGGCGTGCCAACGACCTACCTGCTAACAACCTTCTACTGGGACAATTTCATCTACTTCGGCATGGGCCCGAAGAAGGGGCCGGACGGCAAGTACAGCATCACGATGCCGATGGGCAATGCGCGGTTGTCCGGCATCGCGAGCGAAGACATCGGCAAGTGTGCCTTCGGCGTCTTCAAGCAGGGCAAGCAGTGGATCGGCAAGCGCGTCGGCATCGCCGGCGATCACGTGACGGGCGCGCAGATGGCGGCCGACATGTCCAAGGCGTTGGGCATCGAGGTGGCTTACAACGTGGTGAGCCCCGAGGTGTTTCGCGGCTTCGGTTTCCCGGGCGCGGACGACCTCGGCAACATGTTCCAGTACTACACGGAATTCGAGAAGGAATTCGCGGCCGCACGCAACCTGGATACGGTGCGCTCGCTGAATCCCGCGCTGCTGGATTTCAAAGGCTGGCTCGCGAAGTACAAGGACCGCATCCCGCTCTAAGGATTGCTGCCAAACGCCGGATCGCTCGCGCTGTCCTCGCCGTTCTCCAGGTGCCCGGCCGCGCGGCGCAGGAAGTCGCCGCTGTCGGTGCGAACCGCCACGTCGTACCAGCCGTAGCTAGGCCTGAGCGACAGGCGCTTCTCGACCGTACGGCCGCGCGGCAGAACTTCCACGAACGTGCGCTCGCTGTACGCGTCCTCGATGCGCACGCGACGCGCCTCGTGAGCCTGGTTCGACACGCGCACGATGACCGCGTAGCCACAGTCGTCGAGACGCACGTCGACGTCGAGGTCGGCGCCGTTGTGCGCCACCTTGCCGCGGAAGCGACGGAAGAAGCCATTGGGCCCGAACACGGAAAGATCGTATTGCCCATGCGACTGGCCGAGCTCCCAGGTATTGGCGAGCGACTTGCCGCGCTCGACGGTGAAGGTCCATGGTCCTGCGTCACCGCTGGTGGAACGAACCTGGAAGCACGCCCCGGCTCCACCGGTGTTCTTGAATTCGAGCCGCAGCGCGTTCCCATGCGCTGACACATTGGCTTCGACGTCCAGCGCGTAGGGCAGCGCACGTGCGCGCCGCAAGCCGCGCTCCTGTTTCGGCAGTGATTGATGCGCGGGCGGCTCGGGGACGTAGTCCGGAAAACGCGCATGGCTCAGCGGCATGTAGCTCGACGTATCCGGCAGCTCGACCGGGGCCGCGCGCGCATTGGAGAAGTCGAAGGCGGTCGTCAGGTCGCCGCACACCGTCCGGCGCCACTGCGTGATGTTGGATTCGATCAAGTCGGGATGGTGCCGCCCGAAACGCTGCTCGAGGAAGCGGATCAGCGATGTGTGGTCGAAGATCTGGGAGTTCACCCAGCCGCCCTTGCTCCATGGCGACACCACGATCATCGGCACGCGAACGCCGAGGCCATACGGGCCGGACGGGTGATCAGCATCACCCGCGTAGATTTCGTCGCTGGCATCGACGGTGGAGGCCCCGTCGGCGGCGGTGCGCGGCGGCGTCGGCGGAACCACGTGATCGAAGAAGCCGTCATTCTCGTCGTACATCACAAAGAGTGCGGTCTTGCTCCACACCTCCGGATTGGAAGTCAGGGCATCGAGCACCTGCGAGACGTACCAGGCGCCGGTGTTCGCGGGCCAGTTGCCGTGCTCGGTGAACGCCTCGGGCGCGACGATCCATGACACCTGCGGTAGTTTGTCGTCGCGAACGTCTTTTCGCAGGGGCTCGAACAAAGCGTCGAACGACGTGCCGGGCACGGCGATGTTGGTCCCGCGGCGGGCGCGCTCGTACAACGGCGAGCCGGGCAGCGCGTTCTGATACTGGTGGAAGTACAGCAGCGAGTTGTCGCCGTAGTTGCCGATGTAAGGATCTTCGGTCCAGCCCCAGAAGCCGGGGCCGTCGAGGCCGACGCCGCTGTCCTGGTAGATCTTCCAGGAGATACCGGCGCGCTCGAGCCGCTCGGGGTAGGTAGACCAGCCGTAACCCGCTTCCGCGTTGTTGATGACCGGGCCGCCGCCCAGGCCGTCGTTGCCGACCCAGCCGGTCCACATGTGATACCGATTCGGATCGGTGGCGCCGAGGAACGAGCAGTGGTAGCCGTCGCAGATCGTGAAAGCGTCGGCCAGCGCGTAGTGAAATGGAATATCACGCCGCGTGTAGTAAGCCATCGTCTGCGGCGACTTGGTGGGAATCCATTGGTCGTACTTGCCGCCGTTCCACGCCTCGTGCGTGTCGTTCCAGTCGTGGGCGGTGTCGACCAGGTATTGCATGCCGAAGTCGCCGGCCGCGGGATGGAACGGCAGCACGAATCCGTTGCCATTCGGCCCATTTCCATTCGGTTGATGCCAGACCGACTTGCCCGACGGCAACATTGCCGGATGCGGATCGCCAAAGCCGCGCACCCCGCGCATCGTTCCGAAGTAGTGGTCGAAGGCGCGGTTCTCCTGCATGAGAAACACCACGTGCTTCACGTCGTCGATCGTACCGCTGCGCGAAAAGGCGGGTATCGCCGCCGCCTTGGCGATGCTCTCCATGAAGCTCGACGTGACGGCGGTGCCGCTCAAGTACTTGAGGAACTGGCGGCGATCGAATGGCGTCATGGTGTGGCTGCCTGCTGTTTGCCGAAGGGTGCGCCCGCGTTTTTGCAATCGCGTGACGGAAAGAAATTCGTCGCTGATTCTTCACACCAGGGAAATTATCAGCCGCCAGCATTACCCGGCGCCGTTTCGTGCGCTGGAGTAAAAACATGCCCCTCACCCGCCCCAGGTTCAGCGCCGTGTTCGCGTCGACCTTCTGTGTCGCATTCGTCATGCATTCCGCCGTCGCCGCCGAGTTGCTCGACCGCGCGGTGTTGCCGGCCGACACCTTCTCTACAGGACCGACCTCCGGCCAGTTCGCCTCGGGCGCCAACGGCAAGGTGCTCCCACTCATCAACAAGCAGCCGGTGCAGGGCTTCTCGGCCGTGCTACCGGGGCCGAAGAAGGGCACGTACCTCGTGATGTCCGACAACGGCTTCGGCGCCAAGGCGAATTCCGCTGATGCGCTGCTGCGTGTCACGGCGATGAAGCCGGACTTCGAGACGGGCGAAGTAACGCCGGTCAATCGCTTCTCGGGCGAGGAGCTGAGCAGCTTTACCGCGGATAGCTTCATGACGCTGCGCGATCCCTGGAAGAAGGTGCCGTTCCCCATCGTGGCGGACGGCGCTAACTACCCGAACACGCCCACGGGCGGCGGCGCGCCGATCCCCGTGGACCCTTCGATCAAGGCCGGTCGCCTGCTCACGGGTTCGGACTTCGACATCGAATCGATCCGTCGCGCGCCGGACGGCACGTTCTGGTTCGGCGATGAGTTCGGTCCGTACCTGGTGCACACAGATGCATTCGGCCGCGTGCTGGAAGCTCCGATTCCGCTCCCTAATTTCCGCCAGTTCCCAAGCACGGCAGGCGGCACGGAGGTGAACCCGCTGGTGCAGTCGGTCAGCAATCCGGTACGCACGCTCGCGGCGAACCTGCCGGACTCGGGCGGCTTCGAGGGCATGGCGCTCAACAAGAGCGGCACGCGTCTCTATCCGCTGCTCGAGAAGGCGATCAACGGCGATCCGGTGCGCACGCGCCTGCTCATTGGCGAGTTCTCGCTCGCGCAGCACAAGTACACCGGCAAGACCTGGGCGTATCCCATCGACGCGCCCGCCAACTCCATCGGCGACATGACGGCGCTCACCGATCGTGAGTTCATCATCATCGAGCGCGACCAGGGACAGGGCAATGCGAGCGACCCGCGCCAGGTGAACCCGGCGCGCTTGAAGAAGCTCTACCGCATCGATCTCGATGAAGTGGATGCGAGCGGCACGCTCATCAAGGAAGAGGTGGCCGACCTCATGAACATCTACGACCCGCGCGACGTCGCCGACGACGGTCGCACGAACACGGTGTTCACGTTCCCGTTCACCACGATCGAAGACGTGCTGGTGCTCGACAACAACCGGCTGCTGGTCATCGACGACAACAACTACCCGGGCTCGAATGGTCGCGAGTTTGGTGTCGCGGACAACAACGAGTTCATCGTGCTGCACGTCGCGCCGCTGCTCGACTGCGATGACGACGACAGCCATGGCCACAGCAAGCACGGTCATCGCAAGCATCACGACGAGAACGAGTGCGAGCTGGCTCGCGACTGAGCGCTTCGAAGGGCGCGGGTGACAGGGACGTCACCCGCGGTGGACGACTCGAGCGCCGCGCCTACTGCGGCGGCGGGTTGGCCGGCTTCTCGTCCGACGCCGGCGGCTGAGCATCGGCTGGCGGCGGCGTCTGGGCATCGGCCGGCGGCGGCGGCGTTTGAGTATCGGCCGGCGGCGGTGCCTGGGTGTCGGGCGTAGCGGTCGCGTCCTTGTCGTGAGGTTTGTTGCACGCGGCCATCAGCGCGGCCGCGGCGCACACGGAAACCAGTAACTTCGTGTTCATGAGTGCTCCAGTAGAGTTGTGGGAGGCCCTCGCACCGTACGCGGCGGTGCCCTGGCAGGCAGTCAGTGTCGCGATGCCCTTTGCCGTGCCGATGTCTGACCTCGTGTCCTCGCGGGCTGACCTTTCGGACCGCCGCTCGAGGTTATGTCGCCCCCGGCCCGTTCTTTCGGGGAGTTCGGGCTCAAATTGGTCCCGCCGCATCGACGGCCGTATGATGGCGTCCATCTACCGAACCGCCCACAGAGGCGGAGGAGCCTCGGGTGGGCACAGGGAGCAAGTTCGTCGCGGCGCTGCTGGCGCTCGCACTCTCGGCGGCGGTTCAGGCTTCCGAGCGCCCGCACATCCAGTACGCCGAGAAGGTGACGGTGACCACCGGCACCGCGCAGACGCAGTTCGATGCGTATGGCCGGCGCTTCGTCCTCGAACTGCAAACCAATGAGCGCGCCCTTGGCCATCTGAAGCTCACGCAGCCGGCGGCGATCGCGGGATACCGGCTGTGGCGTGGGGTGCTCGCAGGTTTTTCGGGCTCGTGGGTGCGACTGACCGAGCACGCGGGCGCGAGCGAGGGTGTGATCTGGGACGGCCACGATCTTTACGCCGTCACCCGCTATGAAAAGATCGCGGCCTATCTAGGCACGCCGATGGCGGCCGAGCCCGGCGACACCGTGATCTTCCGGCTGTCCGACGCCATCAATCTACTGCCCAGCGGCTACTGCGCCACCGGACCATCCATCGATGGCCTCGCGCCTGACAACAGCCTCGTGCAATACCGCAACATGATTGCGGAGTTGCAGACGCAAGTGTCGGCTGGCGCCACGAAGCAGATCGAGATCTCGATGATCGCCGACAGCGCAATGCTGGCGCGCGTCACCGATCCAACCGGCGAAATGCTCGCGAGCTACAACATCGTCGACGGAATTTTCGCCGAGCAGGTGGGGCTCCTGATCGTTCCGGCCGACATGAGATCGCTTCCCGCGGCCGGCGACCCGTTCACGGCGACCGATCCGTCGGCGCTGCTCGCGCAGATCGTGACCTACCGCCAGAACACACCGGTCGTTGCCGCGCTCGGCATTGCGCATCTGTTCACCGGTCATGAGCTCGATGGCGACCCCATCGGTATCGCGCGACTGAGCGGCGCCTGCAGCACCGACGATGCGGTGTCACTCACCGAAGCCTGGCACGGCACGGTTTCCAATGCGCTGATCATGGCGCATGAGATTGGGCACAACCTGGGCGCGGTGCACGACGGTGACGGCACCTGCGCGGCGACGCCGAAAACATTCATCATGGCGCCGAATCTCAACGGCAGCCAACAGTTCTCGCAATGCAGTCTCACCGCGATGAGCACGTTCATCGCCAGCGCATCGTGCATCACCTCGGCCGCCTACGCTCACGTCGAGCTGCCGCAGGCCCGACTCATGGTGAATGGCGAGCTCGACGAGCCGCTGGTGGTGCCCTTCGACCTGCATTCCATCGGCACGCGTACCGCCAACAACGTGAAGCTGGTTCTTTTTCCGATTCACGAAAGCCTCGTGCTGACCGGAACGACGCCAGGGGTCGTCTGCACGCCGGTGACTCTAGGACTGAGCTGCGAAGTCGGTTCGATTGCCGCCGGCGTCACGAAACGCGTGGAGCTCACGTTCCTTCCCGGCCTGGCCGCCGGATTCACGACGGATGCGACGATCTCCGCGTCGAACAATCAGAACACGCGCAACTCCAAACAAGGCGTCGTGCTCAATGTGCTGCCCAACGTCGACGTCTCGGTGTCGGCAACCACGTCCACTCCGACGGCGGCCTTTGGTGACAACGTCGACGTCACGCTGACGGTGAAGTCGCTGAAGACGCATACGGCGCGCAATGTTCGCGTCGGCACCTATGGTGGTGGCGTGCGCGGCATATCGGCCAATGTGCCGGCGGGCGCCAGTTGCCAATTCGACGCCGTCAATGCCGGCCAGACTTTCTGCATTCTCGGCGACGTGCCCGGCGGCGCGACCAGGACCATAGTCGTGCATTCCACGGCGTCGCAGGTTGGCCAGTTGTTGCAGGGCGTCGTGTACATGAGTGCCGACAACGACTCGGACAATTCCAACAACAACGCCTACTTCACGATGAGCGTCGTCGCCGCGCACGATGTCGGCCTCGAGGACCTCACGACGTCCGCGCCCGTGCAGTTCGGCATGCCGTACGAGTACAAGGCGAACCTGCATTCCTACGGCCTGCAGTCCGTATCGGGCGTGCACGTCGACGTGGACCTGACCATGCAGGACTCCGCGGCGCTCAATTCGGTGACGTCCGTGACCGTCGGCGGAAACACCTGTACCAAGCTTGCGGTCTACCACTACGACTGCATCGTCGGGACCATGGCGGCGAGTGAAGTGCTGCTGGTGTCGATCAAGGGCATTGCCACAGGCTTGGGCGAGACGCGCTTCTTGCTGAATTCCTACGCGACCATCAACGACAACACTTCGAACGATCAGGTCTATCGCGGCTGGACCGTGCGCTACGGACTGGATGCCGCAGTTACCGGCGGCGGCCAACCCATCCTCGTCGAAGGCCGGGAGGACTCCGGATCGTTTGCGGCCTGGTCGTACGGCACCCAGGCCGCCAACAATGCGGTGTTGAACGTGGCGCTGCCGCCGCAGGTCCGCTTCACGCGGTTTTTCGCGCGTGAGACTACAACCACGAGCTGCGCGATGATCGATCCGCAGCATCTGCGCTGCACCTACAATATTCCGCCAGGCAGCTCCTATCAGGATGTCAGTTACTACCTGATAGGCGACGTGCCGGGCGTCTATCAGGCCACCGCCACCATCACGCTGGCAGGTGACGAGAATCCGGCCAACAACACGACGCAGTGGCCCATCACGGTGAACGCGGCGCTCGACGTGGGCGTGCGCAGCTCGCTGGCGATCCCGCAATACCTGATCGCCGGTCATGCCTTGACCGTTCCCATCACGGTGTTCACCGGCTCGCACCCGGTCAGCGGTGTCACAGCGAACGTGTTTGCGCAGTCGGATTCCGAGCTCACGTCGATCTCCACTGGCGTCGGTAGTTGCACGCGAGTCGACACGCATCTATTCACCTGCGCGCTCGGCAACCTCGCCGGCGGGAGCAGCGTGGATCTCACCGCGGTGATCAATGCCACCTCGACCTCTGGCAGTGGAAGTTTCGGAGTGAACGTGGCCGCGCCGGGCGACAACGTTCCTAATAACAATCAGATCGGCGCCAGCTTCGTGGTCGCGCCCGTGGGCGATGCGCGCGTCGCCGTGGCCGCCACCACTTCTACGGCGATCGCTGGAACAGTGTTCTCCCTGCCCAGCATCACGATCTGGCGCCAGGGTCCAATCGTCGGTGGGAAGCTCCGGATCACGTTGCCGGCCGGCGTCAGCATTTCATCGATGTCGGGATCGGTGTTCGTCTGTTCGGGAACGACCACGCTCGAGTGCGACCTGCCTTCGTCGTGGCCTGAAAGCCAGGGCATCCAGGTGGATCTCAGTCTGCTGTCGCCCGCCGCCAGCAACTTCGTGGTCACCGCCAGAGTCACTGCGATCAACGATTTCGCGAACGCCAATGACGAAGGCACCATTGCCGTCACGGTGAATGCCGCGCAGCCAGCGCCGTCGAACCCGCCTTCGAATCCGCCTTCGAGTCCGCCGAAGTCCGGCGGTGGAGGAGGCCGCCTCGATTGGCCGGTCGCGCTGTTGCTGGGGTTGCTGCTCGTCCGCCGTCAGCGGCGGATTCGGATGTAGTTAGACTATGTTGCGTTGCCCGCGGCACGAGATGCTAGGGCGCCACTGCTGGCGGGCATTCTGCATATCCTGTTGTGAAGTTCTGCCGATGGTTACGATCATTGCCGGATATTGTGTCGGGCTCGGCATCGTGCTGGTTATGGGCTCCGTGGGTGGGACGGTCGTCTCCTGCATCGCTTTCATAGTGGTGGGCGCCGTCGGAATACCTGTGGTAAGGGGCGCGGCTTCAAGGTGGCTGTATCGCCGCGACGCGCTTGCGGAAGAGCTCAATGAGACCGAGGTGGCACACGATGAAGCGGGCGTGCTCCTGCTGTTGCATTCGTTCACGCGACCTGCAGATCAGGTTATCGAGTACCACGAGCGGGAAACTGGCAAGGGCACAACGTATGGCCCCTTGCCTTACTACAGCTATCCAGAACAAGGGAGTCGCTTTTTCGATCGCCGTATTCACAATGACCTCTTCTGGGACATCGACGAGGCCGCAATCGGCCTGGCGCGCTTGGTTCGACTCGGTGGTCGGAGTGTCCACCGTCACAGCTCCTCGTCGCTCTGCCTCGAAGTTGGCGACGAGGTCTGGTTCGAGGCGATGAAGCGAGCGGCGGAAATCGCGCGCCTGATCGTTTTCATACCGGAGCGCTCCGAAAGCCTTCTGCAAGAGCTGACTGAGCTGCGTGACTCCGGCTGGTATGCCAAGACCATAGTCGTGATGCAGCCGGAGCGCGAATTCGGTGACGAGGGAACGAAACGGGCCGACGCCTGGAAGTCCTATCGAGAACAGTTGAGTCAGCAAGGATTCGACCTGCCGGAGTACGATCCGGCCGGCTTGTTCTATCTACCGAGCCGCGATTTTTCGATCGCGCACCTGCTGACCACCGATTTGCGCTCGACAGTGCCCGAACGCCTGCGAGAGTCGCTTGCCACCGCGTTGCTGAGAACAGGCGATCGCCACGTCTGCGCATGCCATGCGGTTCCCTACATTCTTCACGGAGAACGGGGAGGCGGACCTCCACCGAAGCGCGATCCGGACATCGAGGCCAGCCAATCGAAGCACAACTTCGAAACATTGCCCGCGTTGTTCAACCTGTACGCCGATCCACCAGTCTTCTTCGCGTTCATGCGGCGCAAAGCAGGCCTCGAGGTGTTCTCGCTATTGTCGATTGTGCTGCTGCTGGTTGCGATCATTGCCTGGACGTCGCAGCCGTGGATGGACTTCGTCCATCAAGTCTGGATCTACGCCCGGGAACCGTTCGCGATCAGTTTTGGCGTTCTGGCCGCTTGTTTTGTCGTTAGCGTGATTGCCGCAGCTTTCGGTGTACCCGCCATCGTGGCTTTTGCCATCGGCTTCCTGGGGCCATGTGTGTTCTGGCTGTTCTTGTTGACGGGATTCGTGGGACATCTGCCGAGTGGGCGTGACGGAGTACTCATGGGCAGCGCGGCGGGCTTCTTACTTGGCTCATTGCTGGCGTGGGCGCGGTGCCTGCCCAGTCTGCGAGCCGCGGTCTCGCACTTGCTGCTGTGGATGCCCATCATCCTGGTTCTTGCGGGACTCATCGGAGTGGGGGGCAAATATGTCGACGGCGGCGTGCCGCGAGCGCTCCCTTCGATAGCATTCGGCGCGTTGTTGCTGGCGGGCTTGTTTCGCCCCTACAACTGGCTTCTGCATGCGCTGATACTGATGCTGCCTGCACGCCGCGGCTTGCTCCTTCTTCATCCGGCGTGCTGGGACAAGGTGTGCGAGCTGCCTTACCCCGGCCTTGAATACTTGTTGGGACGATTCGCGCTCAAGGATTGGCCACGAGGGCTCGCCGTCATACGCCGCGTGGCGCAACATCGCCCGCTCCGCCGGGCGGCGGCTCGTGCCGAGCAAGCCGTGTACGTTGCGCGTGCCGCGGAAGTTGAAGTGAAGTGGCGAGCCTCGTAGGCTCAGTCGCCATGACACTTTCAAAACGCACTATTTCCCTCATTGCCGCCGGACTTCTATTCATCGATACGGCTGCAATCTCTCAAATTACAACGGCGCAAGCGCCAGCCCGCGTAACGCCGATGACGCCGGACGTCATCGACAAGTACGAACAGACGCTGCCCTCGGCCGACTTCATCCGCCGTGAGGCGATGGTGCCGATGCGCGACGGCACCAAGCTCTACACCTCCATCGTGATGAAGAAGGGCACCGCGCGGGGACCGATCCTGCTGTCGCGCAATCCCTATGACGCGCACAAGTCGACCCATCGCGTCGCCAGCCAGCGGATCGTCGACATCGTCGAAGTGATGGATGCCGAGTTCGTCGAAGACGGCTACATCCGCGTCTACCAGGACATCCGCGGCCTGCATCGTTCCGAGGGCGCGTACATCCTCAACCGGCCGCTGGCCGGGCCGCTGAACGACACCGGCATCGACGAGTCGACGGATGCCTACGACACCATCGACTGGCTGGTGAAGAACATCCCGGAGTCGAACGGCAAGGTCGGGGTCATCGGCTCTAGCTACCTGGGCTTCACGACCCTGATGGCGGAGATTCATCCGCACCCGGCGTTGAAGGCCGCGGTTCCCCAAAGCCCGATGGTCGACGGCTGGATGGGCGATGACTGGTTTCACAACGGCGCTTTTCGCGTCAGCGCGCTCGACTTCGCGATTGGCCAGGGAACGAACAAGGCGGAGGGTGGCGGCGAGTTCGCCCTCGGCGCCGGTGACGATTACACGCGCTACCTGGAGGCCGGCTCCATCGCCGACTACGCGAAGATGCTGGGAATCGAAAAGTTTTCCGGTGTGCGCAAATTCCTCGAAAACCCGGCGTACACCGAGTTCTGGTCGTTGCAGGCGGTCGACAAGTGGCTCGCGGCGCGACCCCTGACGGTGCCGACGATGATAGAGGTCGGGCAATGGGACCAGGAAGACAGCTATGGCGGTCCCGCTGTCTATCGCGCGCTCGAGCCCAAGGACACCAACAACGACATGGTCTCGCTGGTGATCGGGCCGTGGCGACACTCGGGCGCCAACCACTATGGTTACGACCTCGGCACCCTGACTTTCACCGGGGACACGGCCCGCGAATGGCGCGTCGACTACGTCAAGCCGTTCTTCGACCACTGGCTGAAAGGCGGCCCGAATCCGCAGACGCCGCCCGTGCTCACTTATGCAACCGGCGTGAACAAGTGGAACATCTCGCCGCGCTGGCCGATGGGCACGGCCAAGCCTATCTACCTGGCGGCCGATGGCGCGGCTACGTTCGAGCAGCCCAAGGCGGCGGGACACTATGAGTACGTCAGCGATCCGGCGCACCCGGTGCCGTTCATCCCGCGCCCCATCGACATGAACGACGTGACGCAGTGGAAGCCGTGGCTCGTGCATGACCAGCGTTTCGTGACCGATCGCCCCGACGTCGCCACCTGGAAGACCACCCCGCTCGACAAGCCGGTTCACATCATGGGCGCGCCCGAGGTCGAGTTGTTTGCTTCGACGAGCGGCACCGACAGCGACTGGGTGGTGAAGCTGATCGACGTCTATCCCAACAACACGCCGGAAGGTGCCGGGCAGGGCGCGAAGCCTTCGATGGCCGGCAACGAGATTCCGATCGGCATCGAGATCTTTCGCGGACGGTATCTGAAGAGTTTCGCCGCGCCGGCGCCGCTCAAGACCGGCAAGGTGGAACACTATCGCTGGGCGCTGCCCAACGTCGATCACGTGTTCCTGCCGGGTCACCGGATCATGGTGCAGATCCAGTCGAGTCTCTTCCCGCTCTACGATCGCAATCCGCAGACCTACGTCGACAACATCATGTTCGCCAAGCCGGGCGACTATAAGAAGGCGACGCAGAGCATCTGGTTTGGCGGTGCCAGCGCGACCGCGGTGTCGTTGCCGGTGGTGCCCTGAAAAAAATCCCAGGAACGCTGACTCTTTGCGCCGTAGCAGCGCTGTGCAACGCCTGTGGAGGCGGGGGCAGTCAGGGCGGATCCGCGCCCGCGCCCGCGCCTGCGCCGCCGCCGTCACCGCCGCCCGTGACAAATCAACCGCCGACCACCAAGGGCGCGGGAATAACTTTCCCCGCGACCATCGTCGAAGCACATCCGGTCGATTTCGACCTCAGGCCGTTCTTTGTCGACCCGGACGGCGACGCGGTGACCTATCGCATCGTCATCAAGGCGGCGCAGCCAGACGGGTCGTGGCACGGGTTGCGAGCCGATGGTGGCCGCGTCGTTGGCGTTCCGAATCGCGATGGCATCTCCACGATCGTGGCGCAAACAGGCGTGACCGTCGATCTCGACGATGGACGCGGTGGCACCTTCCACACCGAATTTGCCATCACCATCGGGCCGAACTCAGCGCCGGCTGTTGTCAGCCCGAACACCGACCGTGTGCTGATCGCCGGCGCGACCGTCGACTATGAAGTGACTGGCAGTGGCGCCGCGTTCACCGATCGGGACGGGGATGTGTTGGCTTATGAGATTTCGCTGACGCCGCAGGCACGCGGCCTCAGAGTGGAGGGGACACGGGTTCGCGGTGTCTTGAGCTCGATGGGTGGTGTCTTCGTACACGTCAAGGCGAGCGATGGGTTTGGCGGCTCCGTCGAAGACGTGTTCGCGATCGCCGCGCCCGTGCCGGAAACGCGCAAGCCGACCTTGCCCGCCGTTTCGTACGTATACGACGACGCGCAGTTGACGTTGCCCGCCATCGTGCGGTCCTCGCGTGAAGGCTTCGCGCCGCTGTGGGACACCACCGTGCACTCGGGCAACCCGACGACCAACGCGGGAGCGACGCTCGGCCGCGTGCTGTTCTACGACAAGCGGTTGTCCATCTCCAACCTCGGCTCATGTGGAACCTGTCACCACCAGGAGCACGGCTTCGCGGCGCCGGAAAGATTCAGCGCCGGTCCGCAAGGCGAGCTCACCAGGCGCAACGTCATGGGGCTCACGGCCGTGCGGTACAACCTCGACAACGAATACTTCTCCGATCGGCGTGTAACCGCGCTCGAACAACTCGTGGTGTTGCCCATCGAGGAACCTGCCGAACTGGGCAATGCGATGCCGTTGCTGGTCGCGAAGCTCGCGGCGACGGATTTCTATCCACCCTTGTTCGAGGCGGCCTTCGGTACGCGCGAGATCGATGCCGAAAAAATCGCCAAGGCGTTGTCGCAATTCCTGCGCTCGATGATCGCGTTCAACACGCGTTTCGACCGCGCGTACCAACCGCTGGCCGAAGGAGTGCAGCCACAGCCGGAAGCCGTCCTCACGCCGCAGGAGTTGCGCGGCGCGGAAATCTTCAATGGGCCGGGCCACTGCTTCTTCTGCCACGCGCAGGGCGCGCAGACGATGGATCCGGAGACCAACAACGCACTCGATGCGCAGCCCCTGGACCCGGGCTCTGGCAACGGCAACTTTCGAGTGGCGTCACTTCGCAACGTCGCCTTGACTGCGCCTTATATGCACGACGGCCGTTTCGCGACGCTGCGCGAAGTAATCGAACACTACAGTTCGGGCGTCCTCGATACCGCCACGACCGATCTCCGCCTGCGCGGAATGCTCAGCACCAATTCCGCCAATCTGAACTTGAGCGAAGACGACAAAGACGCCCTCGAGGCATTTCTCAACACGTTTACCGATCACCAGTTTCTCGAGGATCCGAAATTCTCGGATCCTTTCCAGTAGCGCCGGACCTACGTGAGTCGGGGGCGTCGTCTGAATGTCCTGCGGCGGTGATTGCGGCACAAAGCAGCGATGCAAATCCCGAGCACCATGAAGGCCGCCGCGATCAATCGATTCGGCCCGCCATCCGCCATCGCTGTCCACGAGCGACCGGTGCCGAAGCCTGGCGCGGATGAGCTGTTGATTCGCATCGACGTGGCGGGAGTCGGTTCGTGGGATCCGGCGATTCGCGACGGCAGCTGGCCGCCAAAGCGCGCCAGGTTTCCACTCGTGCTCGGCACCGATGGCACCGGAGTGGTCGTCGGCAAAGGCGCGAAGGTGAAACGCTTTCGCGTTGGCGACCGCGTCTATGCCTACGAATTCGGCAACCCCAAGGGCGGCTTTTACGCCGAGTACGTGGCAGTCAAGGCGAAACACGCGGCGCGCGTACCGCGGCAGTTGCGGCCGCTCGAAGCCGGCGCGGCCGTGCCGGTGGCGTTGACCGCGTTGCAAGGCGTGGTCAACGAACTCGACCTGCGCCGCGGACAAGTCGTCCTGATATTCGGCGCTTCCGGCGCGGTCGGCTCGCTCGCGGTCCAGTTCGCGAAGCAGCGCGGGGCGCGGGTGCTCGCAACGGCGTCTGGAAAGCGGGCGACGGCGCTCGTCCGCCGACTCGGCGCCGACGCCGTCGTCGATGCCCGCCGCGACGAGTCCATCAAACGCCTGTGGAAGCTGGCTCCCCATGGAATCGATGCCGCGCTCGCGTTTGCCGGAGGAGAGCGGCTCGAACGCTGTCTGGACGTCATGCGTCCCGGCGGCCGCGTGGCATTTCCGAATGGCATCGAGCCCGGGGCTCCGCGGCGTCGAAGGTCGGTGAGGTGCTCCAGCTATGACCTCGACGTGACTCCACGGTGGTTCGAGAAGCTTCACCGCAGCATCACCAAGACACCCATCCATGTGCCGATCGCGGCGGTCTTTCCATTGTCCCGCGCGGCCGACGCGCATCGCCGCCTCGCGCGGGGTGCCATTCGCGGAAGCATGGTGCTGCGCGTGCGGCACCCGATCAGTGCTTCGACTTCTCGGCGAGTGGATCGGCGTGGCGGTGAATGAGCTTCCAGGCACCATCTTCGCGGCGAAATATTTCAGTCACTCGCAGCCTCATTGGCACGGGCTCTGTCTTGCCGTCGACGCGCACCGACGCGCGTTGCCAGCCAGTCCAATAGCCGAGCTCGCTGTCCGAGCCGCTGTGCAGGACCTCGAGTTCAGTGGTTCCGCCATGAAACTGATGTGAACCAGCCTCATTGATTTCGAGCACGTGCGCGGCCCCTTGCTCGACGCCTCCGCCAGGTCCGAAAAACGTTGCGGGATCCGCAGCCGTCGAAATCTCGCGTAGCGGAACGGGGTCGCCATTCACGAAGGCGGCGGCCACGTGGCGGCGTTGCCGCATGAAATGGTCAAATGAAGTATCGGGCATGTGCATCTCCGAAGGTGGCTTCGGCAGTGGACCCGAATTGGGGGCGGGCGTTCCGCCGCGGAGCGGTGTCCGACGGCCACAAACTCCTCCGTCTTACCGAATACAATGACATCCAGATCCCATGGCGGAATTTCCCGAAGACATCTACACGGAGCCGGAACCGGCGACCGACACGCTTGCCAACCTGGGGCCGCTCACTGCGATGGCGGGTATCTGGACGAGCGCCACGGGTCTCGACGTCAATCCGAAAGCGGCGGGACCTGAGCTTCAGCCCTATATCGAGCGCATGGAACTGCAGCCTATCGATGCGCAGGCCAACGGCCCGCAGCTGTTCTACGGACTGCGCTATCACTCGCACATCATCAAGCCGGGCGAGATCGAAACGCTCCACGATCAGGTGGGCTATTGGTTGTGGGAGCCCGCCACCGGCACGGTGATCCAGACACTGGCGATTCCGCGCGGCCAGATCGCCATGGCCACGGGCAAGACAACCGCCGAGGCGAGAACCTTTCGCCTCGAAGCCGTTCGCGGCGCGACGGTCAATGGAATCTGTTCCGTGCCGTTCCTGGAATATGCGTTCAGGACGGACAGTTACCGCATCACCATCTCGATCCACGACGACGGAACCTGGTCCTACGACCAAACAACTACTTTGATCATTCCCGGCCAAGCGGAACCGTTCCTGCACACCGATCGCGCGACGCTCACGAGAATTGGCGCGCCGACGCCGAATCCGACGGCGCGCCGCCAAGGCTCACGGTGAGCTCTCGATGATCGTCGTCGGCTACTTCATCGGCATCGGCTGGCTGTACTGGTGGGTGCTCGAGCGCGACGGCACCTGGCGCGAAGCGGCGGCATGGTTTCTTGCGCCGATCCTGCCGGCGTGCGCGGTGGCGAGCGTGCTCGGGCGATTCCCCTGGATATTCTTCATCCCGATCGCGCATATGACCGCCGTGGTTTTCATACCTATCTACTGGGCCTTGCGTCGCTATCATGGAGTTCGCCTGGGGTTTCCGATTTTCGTAGGCGGGGTCTCTGGAGTCGCGACAGCCTTGCGGCTCAACGACTGGAGGATTCCTGGCAAGGAGTTTTGGCCGTTCCTGGCGCTGGGCCTCGTCTCGGGGCTGCTCTTCTGGGTAATCGCGTTTTTCCAGGCCCAATCCGCTGCCGCCGACGATTGAATCCCGCCCGCGGCCGATCCAATATCCGTTCTCACCAGATTCAGGAGCAGCCCTCATGCCGCGATCATCGACAATCCGCAATGCCACGTTCATCGCCATCGCCGCGGCTTTAGCGCTCGCCGCGTGTTCGAAAGGCGTCACGCCTCCGCCGAAGGCCGATGAAACGACGCCTCCTCCGCCTCCACCCGCGGCCGAAGCCGCGCCGGCACCCAAACCTGCGAACGCCAAGTCATTCATGATCGGCGAGCTGTCCGCCACGGCGCTGCGCGACGGTTACCTGGAATTCCCAAATGACAACAAGGTCTTCGGTCTGGGGCACACGCCTGAGGAAGTGAACGCGCTCCTGACCGCCGCGGGACTGCCGACGGACAAACTACAGCTCAGTGTCCAGCCGCTGCTCGTGAAGACGGTCGACAAGGTGTTGCTGTTCGACACCGGCGCGGCTTCGAACTTCGGTCCGACGGCGGGGCAGCTGCCGGCCGCGCTCGCTGAAGCGGGTGTCGATCCGAACAGCGTCACGGACATCTTCATCTCGCATGTGCATGGAGATCACGTCGGCGGTCTCGTGAACGCGGATGGGAAGCTCGCCTTCCCGAACGCGACGATTCACATCTCCAAGCCCGAGTGGAAGTTCCTGGCGACGGTGAGCGCGGACATCGCCAAGCAGATGGGGCTCGGAACTCGTGACGCGCTGGTCGCCGCGATGAAGCCGAAGGTCAGCGCGTTCGCGCCCGGCTCGCAGATCGTTCAAGGTACCGTGAAGGCGGTCGACATCAAGGGTCACACGCCGGGCCATTCGGGTTACCTGATCACCTCGGGTCCGGATTCGCTGCTCTATGTCGGCGACTCGATGCACCACTCCATCGTGTCCGTGCAGAAGCCGGACTGGCCGATGGGCTTCGACAGCGAACAGGCGACCGGCGCCAAGAGTCGCGCGGCCTTGATCGCCGAATCCGCCGCGAGTGGCCAGCGCATCTATGCCGTGCACTTCCCGTTCCCGGGCATCGGAAAGTTCGAGAAGAAGGGCGACGGGTACGTGTGGGTTGGGGAGTGACGGATGCGTTCATTCTCGCCGCGTTGCTCTTCGCTGGAGTTGCAGTTGCTGATGACTTAGCGACCGACACCACTTCCCAGGCCCTGGAAGTGGTGTTGGTCACGGGCGAGCAACCGGGGCCGGCGCTCTGGAAAGTGTCGTCCCATGATCACGTGCTGTGGATTCTGGGGGAGGTCGCCCCGCAGCCCGACAGCATGAAATGGCGGTCCAGGAGATTCGAGGGTCTGCTGGCGAAATCGCAGGAAGTAATCCTCGATTTTTCGGGCGTGATGTGGCCTAACAAGCTTCAGGAGGAAGCGGAGGCGAGGGTACGCAAGCTTCCCGGCGGGCAGACACTGAAAGACGTCGTTACGCCCGAGTTGTACGCGCGCGTCGAGGTCGCCAGGAAGCAATTCAACACCCCCAGACAGATCGAGCAGCTGCGGCCATTCTATGCGGCGAGGCGCATCCTGATGAGCGCGCTCCGCTCCATGGACATGGAGAAGAGATTCAGCGCGACCTTCGCGGTGAAAAGCCTCGCGCGGAAGAAGAATGTCTGGGTCACGCTGCTCGAAACGCCGGGGCAGACACACGAAGAGCATTTGAAGAACGTGGAGAACGGCTCGACCGTTCCCTGCCTGGAGATGATCGTGGACATCGTCGAGGACGGTGGTTCCGGATTTCGGCGACTCGCGAACGCCTGGGCGGTCGGCGACATCGATGCGTTGCGGCAGCTCGTGCCGTTGTACGCGCTGCAACCCGACCACCACGAGAACAAGTGCTCCGTTGCCTTGTACGGCGGCGAGCAGCGTGCCAACGAGTTTGTCGCAAGGCGCACCGAGGCGTGGCTGAGCGCGGCCGAGCGGGCGCTGCGGGACAACAAGAGCACGATGGCCGTCGTGCAGATGGCGGAGCTCTTTTCGCCGGATGGCTACCTGGCCGGGTTGCGCGCGCGCGGCTACCAAGTGGTGGAGCCTAACTAGAGCGCGCGCGGCACCACCTCCGCGGCAAACTTCTCGATGGCCTCCAGCACTTCCTGCTGGTTCGACTGGAAGATGTAGTGCAAGGCGTTCTGCAACTCCAGCACCTGTCCTTTCTCGACGGTGCGCCTGAAGAGCTCGATGTTCTCGCGTTGCATCGCGGCCAGAAGGCGGTTTTTTTCGGCCAGGTCCGCCATCATCTGCTTGTCATTCACGTCATACCGGGCTGGCAGCGGTGCATTCGAATCCGCGATCGCATAAATCGCCAGCGCCGGGATCTTCACCTTTGCATAATCAGGCTTCTCGAGCGCCGCGCTGCTTGCCTGCATGGTGCGCCCATCGATGCTGGGAGTTCCCGCAAGGTATGGGTTGTCCATCTGGAAAAACGCGATGAGCTCGCCCTCCGGAAGGCGCAAGTGCCCGCGCTCGAGACGCAGCTTCGTCATTGCATCGAAGCTCTGCAGGGCAGCTTGCGGTATCGGCGGCTCGGCTGGCAGAAACCGGCCGAGCTCGCGTACGCGGAAATTCTTGCGCTCGCCAGAACGATCGTATGCGGCGTCCAGATAGACGAGTCCGTCGAAGCGCTCCGGATGATGGCCGCCCAGCCACGTCAGCTCGTCGCCGGCGATGGAATGGCCGACCAGCACGACTTTCTGCAGGCCCATCGCATCCATGACCCGCAAAACGTCCTGGCTGAGGCGCGGCGTGTCGAAGCCGAAATCAGGCTTGCTGGAGGCGCCGCTGCCCCGACGCGTCAGGGCGACGACGCGATGCTTTTGTGCCAGCAACGGAGCGAGCTCATCGTACGAGTGCGCGGTTGCGCCCATACCCGGTAACAGCAGGATCGGTGAACCCTTGCCGCCGAAGTCCAGCACCTCGAGTTGCACGCCTTCATCGACGGTCAGTGAAGAAGGCTCGTGCGGCGCGCCGTCGCGCCAGCGCGCTTTCTGGAAAAGGTTGCCATCTTTCGTGGGCAGCGGACAGGTTTCCGTGATGTCACCCAGGATGCCGGGCAGCGTCAGCGACTTGGACACGAAGCCCGCGGCCTCCCACGCCGTCACGGTGACGGTTTGGTGTTTGGCGAGGCGCGGTGAGGCGATGGCGAGCTTCACGCGCTCGCCGTATGGCCATTGCGTCCAGCGCGGCGAGAAGTCGACGCTGCCGTAGACGCGGCTTGCGGAAATCTCGTTCAGCTGCGCGCTGATCTGCGTGGGATGCGAGATCGCACTGAAACAGTCGACGTCGATGACATTGCCAGGCTCGTCGACCTCGGCGCTGCACCATCCCAGGCCCGGCAATGCGTGGCGCCTACCGTCCGTGGGAAGAGAGTGCTCGATGGGTTTCAGCAGCGTCAACGAATACGTGAGCTGAAGTTGCGGCTGCACGCCGCGCAGCTTCTGCAATGTGCTCTCCGGCAGCATCCAGGCGTGATTCAGCGCTCCACCGCTCGCGAAGTCCGTGATGAAGCTGGCGGGTCGAAGCGATTCGAGCCGCTTGCCGCCTGCCGAATAGTCCGCTTGAACGTGGTTGAGCTTCACTCGCCACTCGAGCGGCAGTCCCCGTGCTTCGATGGCCGTGAGGAATGCGATGGCGTTCGGCCCAACATCGCGCAGTGCGTCATTGGCCCACAGACTGACGCCCCTCCTTGCGGCCATGAATCCGGCATCGTTCGACAGTTCCGCGCGGAAAGCGGCGGGGAAACAAACGCGCGTGTTGCGCAAGGAGAAGCGCGTCGCGTCCCCGGGGGGTGTCGGGCCGACCGCTGTTTGCACTGCGAACGTGGATTTCCATGGAGCAAAACCCATCGGCAGCACCAGCAAGAACAACGTGACGTAGACAGTGACACCCATCAGGACGCGCGCCTGCGTGAGGCTTCGTCGCCAGTACACCAGCCAGAACCCGAGCACGGCGAGGGCGAGTAATGCGAGCCTTGCGGGCGCCGTGGAAACCCATGCCATCCCGGAGGTGAGCAACGCGTCGCGGATGCCGAGATCCAGGGGGCCGGGTTCGCGCACGAACGGCGTTGGAATCCCGAATGCGCAAACATAGATGGCGAAAAGTACGCCGAATCCCTGGACGAACGTGCGCGTGATGATGGCGGCGAACATCAGCAGCGGCAAGATGAACAGGAACACCGTGTTCGGCAACAACACCGCATCCAGGAAAGATTCCGGCATGGAGAAGCCGAGACTCACATCGGCGATGCAAGTGCCGATGGCACGGGGTAGATAGATGGCCGCCAGCAGGAGCACGAGCTTTGCGCCAATGAGCTCGCGCTTGCGCACCGGCCGGCACAGCCAGTCTTCGGTGAGGCTGGCGGGCGAATCGAGTTGAAACACCGAGATGATGAACACGACGAACGCCACCAGGAGCACCGCCGGGCCCCATTCCGACCAGAACGGCAGCAGGTCCAGGCGCGTGATGAGCGCATCGCCCAGGAAGAGCAGGGCAGTCAACGACGCCAGCGGCAGGAGGCTCAGCACATCCTTCTTGAGGATGGCTCGCAGGATCCTGAAGTTCATGGGGTCGAACCGCGCGCGCGCCTGCGGGCCTGCATGAGCGAGTTCGCGATCGCCCGCAGCGGCAGGGCCTCGCATTCCATTCTTACGGCGCCGAAGCGTTCAGTCAGCTGCTGGTAGAGCGCTTCGTCGTTTTGATAGTTGGACGCGATGAAGCGCAGGCGGTGTCCTTCGATTGCCGGCAGCAGCCAGTCCGCGGGCAGCGGATGCGCTGGCTCCTTGGCCGCCGAGAGAGTCACCAGCACTTCGCGGAAGCGCAGCCGCAGATCGTCGATGCCTTCCTGCAGCAACAGCCGGCCGTCCTGCATGAACGCGACGTGGGTGGTGAAGCTTTCTATTTCCGAAAGCTCGTGCGAGGAAATCAGGATCGTGGTTTCGGCTGCCTGCAGCAGCAGTCCGTTCACCACTTCGTCGCGTACCAGCGTGTCGAGGCCGCTCAGCGGTTCATCCAGCACCAATAATCTGGGGCGAAACGCCAGCGCACCCACGAGCAGCGTCTTCATGCGCATGCCGTGCGAAAGGTGTTTGATCTTGCGGTACGGCGGCAACTCGAACTGCGCGCACAGCTCTTTCTCGAGGGCTGCGTCCCAGGAGGGGTAGAGGCTTCGCAAATATTCGAAATACTGGGTGAGAGTCAGACCCTTGGGCAGTCTCTGGCTCTCCGACACGTAGCCAATACGCTCGAAATCCGCGGGACCGAGCTGGCGCGATGGCGTGCCGAGCACGGTGATGTCGCCGCGGTCGGGACGCAGGATGTTCATGAGCATGCGGATGGTCGTGGTCTTGCCGGTGCCGTTGGGGCCGATCAGCGCAAACACCGAGCCTTCCGGTACACGGAGGCTCAAGTCCTCGATCGCTTCGAAACGACCGAAGCGTTTGCCGACGTGATGGGTCTCGATGATCATGGGCCCACTACTCGTTGGCTATGGCCTTGAGGCCGCGCAGATCGGTCCAGGTGTCCTCCACCGCCTGCTGCACTTCATTCAAGGAAGCGCCGACGCGAATGGCTTCCACCACCAGTTTTTCCACGTCGTGTTCGAGCAGGTGCTTGCGGTCGCCGGCGCGTGCTTTCGGCGCCTGCGCCACCACCGTTCCCACGCCCGGCTGCGCCAGCAGCCAGCGTTCCTGGATCAGGTGCTGCACCACTTTGTGGGCGGTGTTCGGATGGATCTTCAGATCGAGCGCGAGCGTCCGCACCGAGGGGAAAGCTTCCCCGGCTTTCAATTCACCAGCGAGGATGGACTTGGTGGCGGCGAAGACCACCTGGTCGAAGATGGACTGGCCTGGGATGAATCTCGTCTTGAAGGTAACCATGCGCCCTCCGGTGTCACATCAATACTGTGACACACGGGAGGGCGCAGGTAAACCCTCACCTTTTCAGAGGATTTCGATCTGGTCGATGTTCGCCAGGTCCTGACCGTTCGATTCGAAACGGATCGTGTTCGTCGTGTTGTTGTTGAGCGTCACGGTGACGTTCTGCAGCACCCACGTGGTCCACGCGCCGGTCGCGCTGAACGTGATGTTCGTGGCCGTTCCGTTCACGAGCAGGCGCCCCGTTCGTGACGCAGTTACGCCGAGCGCAAACCGGATCCGCAGCGTCTTGGCGCCACCCCCGCGGCCATCGACATTGCTGATTTGCGCGAAACCGCCGCTCGCCGACGAATTCACGTAGCCGGTCCCGTTGAACCCGCCGTTGGAGCTCTCGAGAACGGTGCCGCCACCGACGGTGCCGTTCTCAGTTTGATAGACGGTGCTGGTCACCGTCTGGCCGGCTTGTGTGACCGCGACCGTGCGCGTGATGCCGCCGCCGGCCACGGTGACCGTGCCGCTGCGGCTCGCCGTGCCGGTGTTCGCGGTCGCGCTCACCGCGACGCTGCCATTGTTAGCGCCGGATACCGGAGATTCGGTGAGCCAGGCCTGATTGTCGGTGGCGGTCCAGCTCACGTTCGCCGTCACGGCCACTGGCGACGAGGATGCCGCGGCGCCGAATGACAGCGACGTGGGCGACACGGTCAGATTGTTGGTGCCGCCGCCGCCGCAGAGACTCAACACATCCGCCGCCTCTTTGAGACCCTTGCCCGCGCCCGCGGCGTTCAGTGCGATGCACCGCGATACGTCGGCCGGATAGGTGGTGTAGGTATACGGCAGCGTGATCGGGAACGTCGCGCTCGTCGCCCAGGTATCCGCATTGCGGAACGGTGAGCTGCCTGAGCTCCAGGTGATGTTGAACCGGGCGTTGTCCGCGGCGCTCTGCGCGTTGTTGTTGCGCAGCTCCCAGTCGCCGAGCGTCGGCGAAGACCGCGAGGTCACCGGATTGACCGCGTTCTCGAACCAGTTGTTCTCGATGAGCGTATGGCCGGTCATGCGCACGTTGATGCCGCTGCTGGTGATGCCGTTGTAATAGTTGTTGTAGACGTGCGTGTAGCCGAAACGCTGCAGCGGCAGCCTCGCGCCGATGTTCTCGTAGCGATTGTGCGCATAGGTGATGCGCCGGTCGGCGCTGTCGGTGTCGCTCGATCCGTCGAGGCCGACCTTGGAGTGGTCGTGGATGTAGTTGTACGAGACCGTGATGTTGGTGGCTGAATTCTTGATGTCGAGTGCGCCGTCGAACGTCGTGTCGTCGTCGGGCGTGCCGGGGCAGGCGATGTTCCGGCTGTACAACTCGTTGTGGTCGATCCACACGTTGTGCGCGCTGGATTCGATGCCGAGGATGTCGCCGTTGTCCGCGCCGCCCGGCAGCAGACCCATCTTCATGTTGCGCACGATGATGTTGCCCGACGTGCCCTTGATGCGGATTCCAAAATTGGCGGACGAGCCGTCCGCGCCCAGGATCGTGATGTCGTTCTTGCCGCTGACCGACAGTTCCTGCTTGGGCTTGCTCCACTGGCCGCAGATGTTCGCGAGGATCGCTGCCTCGTCGAACGTGCCCGTGTAGCGCAGGACCAGGCCGCCGCTGCCCGAATAACTGTTCACGGCGGTTTGCATCGTCGACAGGCTGTTGACGACGACGGGCGTGGCGTTGCCGCCGCCCGTCACGTTGCCGGCAAAGCCGGGAACGGCCGCGCCGGCGGGCAGTGCCGCCAACAACGCTGCCGCAATCAAGATTTTGGTGTGTTGAATGTTCATGTCGCCCTCCGATGGCGAATTGCGAAGAAAAAAGGCCCCACCCGAATTGTGTCGAGCGGGGCCTGATCTGCGTTATCGAAGTCCTGGCTATTAAGGCGAGATCTTTCCGAACCCCGCGCCGGCCGGCACGATCGTCGGAATGTTCGCCGATGAATCCAGCGAGTAGCTGTACGGCACGGTCACCGAGCAGGTCGAGTCGAACTGTCCGCCGCTGATGATCGGAACCACCAACGCACCGTTGCCGACGCCGCGGTCGTAGGTGATGGAGTCCAGCGTGTTCAACCGCGTCTGCCAGCATCCCGCCTGCGGCGAATCATCCGAGGCGATCAGCGGGTTGTTGGAGTTCTTGAAGTAGTTGCCTTCGACGAGAACCTTGCCACCCATGCGCGAATTGATGCCATGGATCATGTCGCTGTTGCTGATGTTGAACCAGTAGTTGTTGTAGGTGTGCGCGAGACCATGGCGCAACAACGGCGTGCGCTGCTGGATGTTGTCGTAGAAGTTGTGGTGGAAGGTGATGTTGGTATTCGCGGCGTCGTCATCGCTCGATCCGATCAAACCCGCCCGGCTCGAATTCCGGTAGTGGTTCCACGACACCGTGACGTTGGTGACACCGGCCTTCATGTCGAGCAGCGAGTCGTACCCATCTGATTCGCCACCGCTCGCTTCCAGCGTGTTGTGGTCGACCCAGATGTTGTTGACCGTGGACTCCATGCCGATCGCGTCGCCGCCATTGGAGAGGGGCGACCCGCTCTTCTTGACGTTCATGATGTGCAGGTTCTGCAGGATGATGTTCGACGAGCCGCGTATGTGCACGCCGATCTGGTCCAGCACGCCGCTGCTGCCAACGCCGACCAGCGTGACATTGCTGACGCCCTTGAACTGAATCTCGGTCGCCGTGGTATCGCAGCTGCCGCTGGCCTTGGTGGTGTTGCCGTGATTGATGGTGCCATTCACGCGGATGATGATCGGCGTGCTCACGCTCGCCCGCGCGCACAGCGCCGCGTTGATCTGCGCGCCGGTGCTCGCGGTTACGGTCGCGCCGCCCGCGCCACCCGTGGTCGACCTGCCAAATCCGATCGGAGTGCCGCCATTGCCGCCGCCACTGCTGCTGCTGCCGCCGCCGGTGCTCACGGTGATGGTATGGGCGCGCGTCGACTGCGTTCCGCAGGTGTTGGTGTACGTCGCCGTCGCCGTGCAGGATGCGGTCGGGTGGACCGTCTGCGTGCGCGAGGTTCCGGACGTGCCGCAACCACTCCACGACCAGCTACCGCCCGATGACGGCAGAGGTGCGAAGGCAACTTGTGCCCCCGAGGCGACGGTGGCGCTGGCAGTCTGCGTGCCGTTGATCACCGCGGTGATCGTCGTGGCAGGGCAGGAGCCGCCCGAGCTCGAGCTGGACGAGCCCGAGCCGGTGGGTCCATACGAGCAGTAGCGCGGAGTGCTGACACTGATCGATGGAAACCGCGACGCCGCGCAGCTGACCGGCCCGGTGAGAGTCGCGAAAACAAACGTGCCTGCCTTGCCGTACGCGACTGAGCGCGTGCCGCTGAATGTGCAGGTTTCTCCTTCCTTAGCGCACTTCGTGTAGCCGGTCGGATAATCGGTAGCCGCATACGCGCCGTTTGCAAAAGCAAACAACGCAGCGGCGCATAACGCCTTGCGAATCATGTAAATCCCCCTTGTCTGATGTGTCGTTCCGTCAACGTGACACGGTGCCTTATGAGAAGTCCTTCTCTGACACCGGTGTCAAAACCAGCCTAGCACACGTACGGAAAAGGGCACGCCAGTTAGCGCTCCCATGACGCGAAAAGGCCAATTTCGCGGCAAATACCTACCGCGAAATGGCCTGCCCGGCTGTCTTTTGTCAGGGAAGGACTTGGGTGACACCGGTGGTCACATTTCGGCTGCCGCCGGAAACGCTCGAGGTCGGCGCGCGCGACTCGTTGGTGCTGCCGCCGGCAATCGTCGAGGTCGCGCCGGTGGAATTGTTGTTGCCACCGCCGGAGACATGCGAGAACGGCCCCGACGAAATGTTGTCGATGCCACCGGAAACGTTCGACTGCGGGCCGGACGCCGCATTGCTGGAACCCCCGCTGACCGTCGTGCCGACGCTGCTCGCGGTGTTGGAGCTGCCGCCGCTCACGCTGGCGTTGCTGCCCGAAGCGGTGTTGTTAGCGCCGGCCAGGGTGGCGGCGGTGAGTCCCGAAGGATGATTTCCCGTTCCGGCGACGTTCACGGCGAAGCGACCACTGGCAAAGTTGCCGGTGCCGCCGAGATTCGACGCGAAGGGCGCGGTGATGAAATTGCCGCTGCCGCCGACGATGCCGCCGGCGGAGGAATAACTGTTCTGGGTTCCCATCACGAGATTGTGCGAACCGCTTTTCTGCGGGACCGCGACCGTGCCGCCGGCGCCAAGACATTTGGCTTCGTTGGTGAGGGAGTTGCCGTTCGCGTCCGTGGCGAGCGAGCAGACGATGCGCGTGCCGATGTTCGGTTCGTCGTAGCCGACGATCAGGTTGCCAGCGCCGTTGACGAGCTCAGTGCTGTTGGTGCCGTTGACGACCTGCAGGTTGACACCGGTCAGGCGCACGGTGCGCACGCCATTGACGCTCTCGACGCTCAATGCGTCCTTGAGCGCGATCACGGATGCGAGCGTGGCCTTCAGATCCTTGAGCTGCCCGCGCAGCTCGTTGTTCTCGCGCTGCGCGGCTTCGACCGCGTTCTTGAGATTGTTGAAGTTGCCGTTGACGTCGGAAGCTCGCGCCGGTTGACCCGCCTTGAACTCGTGCAGTACGACGTCGGCGTGCGCAGCGTGGGAGATGCCGAGAATGGCGGCAATGGCCGCGCCGAGAACTTTCCGTGTCATGACGATCCCTCCTTGGGTGTTCAGACCATGAGTAGCGCGATGGGCGCGATTTGTTCCCTCACCGCCGTTTCGCGGTACGCTCCCGCACATGCAAGAACGCAAGATGATCGTGTTTGGGGGAGCCAGCTTCATCGTCGCAGCGCTGGCGTTCGTGGCCGTGTTCGGCTACCTGGCGGCTAACTTCAACTACCCGGACATCCTCGATGGCAGCGCCGCCGAGGTGCTCCCCAGGCTTCGCGACGGCGGAGCGGTCATGCGGGCGGTCTGGGCCGTCTACGCATTTCTTCCATTGCTGCTGGTGCCCGGCGCGGTCGGCGCGTACTCGGCCTTCCCGGCGAGCCGCGCCCGCATGTCGCTCGCGCTGGTCTTCGCTTCGCTGGGCGCGTTGGCGATGTGTCTCGGGCTCATGAGGTGGCCCAGTCTTCATTGGGCGCTGGCCGAGGCATATTCGCACGCGGGCGCGGAAGCAAAGACCAGCCTCGACGCGGTGTTCAGCGGCATGAACCTCTACCTCGGCAACTACATCGGCGAGTTTCTCGGCGAGACGATGCTCGCGGCTTTCTTCCTGCTGTCGGGACTGTCGATGCTCGATGCGGCAAGATTTCCGAAGTGGCTCGGCTGGTCGGGCGTTGCCTTCTCGTTGTTGTTCACGATCGGGGCATTTCGCAACGTGACGTCGGCCGTGCAGATCATCGCCGACGTCAACAACGCGCTGCTGCCGCTCTGGCTGATCGTGATGGGAGCGGCGCTGATCTGGCGGTCAAAGACTTCCGAGCCGCATCCGCCGCCGCCAGCCTAACAACTCGATGAACTCGCCGAACACGCGTTCGCTCAAGGTGAGGGCGTGCGGCGCATGACTGTGCGTGTCGCGCAGGATGTGCTCGAGATGATGCTCGGGCCCGGCGTTCTCCGCCTCGGTCCGATACTCAGGCACATGCAGCCAGCGCTGAATCAGGTTCTCGTCCGCTTCCAGGTGGAACTGCAGGCCGTAGGCGCGGTCGCCGAACCGGAATGCCTGGTTGGGGCAGGTCGGCGAGCTCGCCAGGTGCACGGCACCCGGCGGCAGATCGAAGGTGTAGGCATGCCACTGGAACACGTGCTGGCTGCCGTCGAGGTGCCGGCAAAGCGGATCGCCGCCGGCCGCGGCCGTCGGGTGCAGGCGATGCCAGCCGATCTCGCGCACGTGGTTGGGCCGCACGTTCGCGCCCAGCGCCGCGGCCAGCAGTTGCGCGCCCAGGCAGATGCCGAGGATGGGTATGCCGCGTGCCAGCGCTTCCTGGATGGCCGAGATCTCGGTAGCTAGATGCGGGAAGCGATCGGCCTGGTCGACGTTCATCGGCCCACCGAGGACGACGAGGCCGTTGTAACGGCTGACGTCGGGCCGCAAATCGGGCTGGCGCGAGAAGTTGACGTAACGGATGCGGAAACCGGCGCGGCGGAGCATGGGGTCGAAGAGGCCCAGCGGTTCGCGGGCGGAATGCTGGAAGACGAGGAGTTTGCGCATGAGGCGGCACGCATTCTGCCACTTGCCGGCGCAAGCCAGCACGCCCAATACTTCCGCCCATGCGTATCACAACCTTTTTCATGTTCGCCGGGCAGGCCGAAGAGGCATTGCGTTTCTACGTGAGCCTGCTGCCCGACTCTTCCATCGAAAGCCTGGAAAAATACGGCGCAAACGAGCCCGGCGCGGAGGGCAGCGTGAAGAGCGCCATCGTCGTGCTCGCAGGTACGCGTTACCGCTTCTTCGACAGCCCGGTGAAGCACGCCTTCGGATTCACGCCGGCAATCTCGCTGTTCGTCGATTGCGATTCGAAGGAGCAGCTCGAGAAATTCGCCGGTGCGTTGCTCGAGGGCGGGCATTACCTCATGGGCCCGGCAAACTACGGCTTCAGCCACTGGTTCTGCTGGCTGCAGGATCGCTGGGGCATTTCCTGGCAGTTCAACCTGCCGTAGAGATGAATGCGGCCGCGAGCCAGGACCCCGATCTGTTGCGCCGCCTGCTGCGCGCGAAAGACCGCATGGATGTGGCCTCGCACGAAGAGTGGCCGGTCGAGCGGCTGGCGCGCGTGAGCCGCGTCTCGCAGGCTCACTTCGCGCGATCGTTTCGAGATGCCTTCGGCGTCCCGCCGCACCGCTACCTGCTCACGCGTCGAATCGAACGCGCCAAGGCGTTGCTGCGCGACACGGAGCTCTCCATCACCGACATTGCATTCCAGACAGGCTGGAAAAGCCTGGGGACGTTCGGGCGCATTTTCCGCGACATCACTGGTCAGAGTCCGGGACAGCTCCGTGCCCACGAAAAAGCGGCTGCCCACCAGCTCGATCGCGTGCCGGCCTGCTTCCTCATCGCCGCTCACCGGCCAAACCTGATAAACGCAGTTTCGGAGAAGCGGCGCCAGGACGGGCACGGTAAAACGAAGACCACCAAAAAGGAGGTCCCATGAGTCAAGGTGTCGGAGTTGTCGGCCTGTACGTTCGCGATCAGGACGAAGCGCTCAATTTCTACGTAGATAAGCTCGGGTTTCGCGTGCACACGGACTCGAAAAACGGCGACTACCGCTGGCTCACGGTGCAACACCCGGACCAGCCGTCCTTCCAGCTAGGGCTATACAAGCCCGGCCCGCCGACGCTCGACGCGGCGACCGCGCAGACGCTGCGCGAGATCGTGGCGAAGGGCGCCATGCCGCCGCTCGTGCTGGTCGTCGATGACTGCCGCGTCGCCTACGAAGGCATGCGCTCGCGCGGCGTGGAGTTCACGCAGGAACCGGTCAGTCGTTACGGAAGCACCGATGCCAGCTTCCGCGATCCGTCCGGCAACGGGTGGAAGATGATCGAGGCGCGGAAGGGTCAGTCATGAGCATCAGGCAATTTCATCGCTGGACGTCCATTGCCTTTACAGCGACGGTCATCGCCAACTTCGTCGCCATGTCGGCAGGGCCGCCACCGGCCTGGGTGACCTACTCGCCGCTGCTGCCGCTCGCGTTGTTGACGCTCACCGGTCTGTACATGTTCGTGCTCCCGTATACGAGCAAGGGTCGCGGCGCGCAGCGCGCCGGTGGATGAGAGCGCGCTCGGCCCGGCTTCGGGACGAGTGCACGGTGACTCTTCGCAGCGGCCGATGCGCGCGGTAGTCTCTTCGCAACGAAGGGGAGAGCCATGAACACCACCGCTGCCAACACCATGCCGTCTAACTACCGAAGCCCGGCGATCCGCGGCATCCTGCTCGGCGGATTCTTCGCCGGGCTCGCGGATTTCATCTATCCCACCGTCCGGACCGTGATGGCGGGCAACCCGTGGACGCAGCCGTGGAAGGGTGTAGCCAGTGGTTTGCTCGGGCAGACCGCGCGCGACGGTGGCGTCGAGATGGCGGTGCTTGGCGCGGCGCTTCATTGGTTCATCTGCCTGGGCGCCGCCGCAATTCTCTACCTGGTCGTGAGTCGCGTGAAGTGGATCCCGCGGCAGTGGCTCGTGCTCGCCATCATCCAAGGCATCGCCGTTCTGCTGGTCATGAACTACGTGATCCTGCCGCTCTCGGCCATCGGCCGCAGCATCTATCCGCTCGAGAATCTGCACGTCCACGCTTTCTGGCACATCGTCCTGGTGGGATTGCCGACGGGCTTTTTCGTGTCGCGCGCGCTCGGGAAGTCAGCGATGCGTTGATGCCCTAGCTACGGGGACTTGATTCGTGGCGCTGACGTTGTACGCTTCTGACTTCATGAAGCGCCGTGCATTTATGTCTTCTCTGGCATCGTTGGGCGTCGCCGTCGCCGCCGCGCCGCGGACCTGCTTCGCGCTCGACTACGACAAGTACATCCCCCTCGACGCCGAGGACCTGGCCGAAACCGGCATCAAGGCGGCCTACGAGAAGCTGCGGCCCAGCCTGCGGAAATACATCCCGCAGGCGGCGGCCATCAGGGAGCTCATCAACAACGACGAGCCCAGCTACACCGTTGTTTGTCAGGGCGTCAGATACTTCATCTACGGTGGTGCCAATCAGGATCACAGCTGGGACAACGCGACCTTTGCGCTGTTCGACATCGTCAACCGCCAGTTGGCGAAGACCAAGGTCCGCTTTTTCGCGTTCAACCACGGCAATGATCTTGGCGGGATGTTTCTGCCGCCGGCCGAAGCCGAGGCCTCCAAGAAGACGCTGCCCCGGAAGGCCGACTGGCCCTACCTCCCGGTCCGGGAAACTCCAAAAGCGGTCAAGAAGTAGTCGTTCGCGGCACTTGTTGGCGCCGCATCGGTCGAAACCACATCGCGTTCGCGGGAGACGGTTGTGGCCAGACAGTTCCTTGTTTCCATCCTTGCCTTGTTTGCCGGTCTCGCATTCGCCGCGGAACCCCCGATAGCGAATCGGCTGATCGACTACGACGCATTCAAGACCCAGGTCGCGGCGGTCGGCGACCTGCGCGAGCAGAGGCGTTTGACAGAATCGGAGTTCATCCGTTTTTCCGCCGAGCCGTCGACGATCATCCTGGATGCGCGCAGTCGCGAGAAATTCGAGCTGCTGCACGTCAAAGGCGCGACGAACCTGAGTCTTCCGGACATCACGGCCGAGGAGCTCGCCAAGGTCATTCCTTCGAAGACGACGCGCATCCTCATCTACTGCAACAACAACTTCCTGAATGAGCCGATGGCTTTTCCGGCCAAACTACCGAGCGCATCGCTCAACATTCACACGATCAACGTGCTCTACGCGTATGGCTACACCCGCGTGTATGAGCTCGGGCCGCTGCTCGACATCCGCACCGCCAAGATCGTGTTCGAGGGCAGCAGGGCGCCTCGCGCGGTCACCTGACCCACCACCCGGCGAACCCTCGGCGCGACGAACCTTACGGTCGGAAACGCCACCGGCCAGGTCATGACACAACTCCTTTCAATAGCTTGCTGACGAGAAAGCCGGCCAGGTAGAGGCCGAGCCCGAAAATGGTGTGAGTGACCAGACTCTGCAGCCGCGCGGCGCTGGGACGCGGGGTGCGGCTCGCGGCAACGCCGGCGCCCATGGCCGGCTGCATGATGAGGAATGGCGCGGCCACCGTGACGATGCCGACGGCGAGCGCCGGCAGTAGCCTCGGCTCACGGATCCACGCCACGCCCCACGCGGCGGGCAATATCGACGCGAACGCGATGCCGATGAGGTAGTGCGCCAGCCAGCCGATGGCGCGCTCGCCGCGAACCCCTGGCACTGCCGCGATGGAATCATGCCGCGGTTGTCCGCGCGCCAGATTGCCGAGCCAGCGGCCGACGAGTCCGTAGTTAGGCAGCGGCACGCCGAGAAAACGGCGGCGCGCGATGGCCCACAAATCAGTGGTCAAGGTGGCGCCGACGCCCGTCAGAAAAATGCACGACATGTCGTTCATGACCTCTCCATTCCTTGCCTTCGCCACTGACGAAGTGCAGAGTGCCACTTCAAGTCAACTTGAGGTCAAGTGTTGCCGGACCTGGATATCAATGAAGTCGCGAAGCGATCGGGCATGCCCGCCTCGGCGCTGCGCTTCTACGAGGAAAAAGGCCTGGTGAATTCGGTGGGCCGGCGCGGCCTGCGCCGCTTGTTCGACCGCAGCGTGCTCGAACGGCTGGCGCTCATCGCGCTCGGGCGCTCGGCCGGCTTCTCACTCGATGAGATCGCGCGCATGTTCGCGCCGGACGGTCGCCCGAAGATCGACCGCCGCGCACTCGCGAGCAAGGCTGACGAGCTGGACGTCACCATCCGCAAGATGAGCGCGATGCGCGATGGATTGCGGCACGCGGCGGCCTGTCCCGCCCCGAGCCACCTGGAATGCCCGACGTTTCGGCGCCTGGTGGGGATCGCGGCTGCCGCCAGGCGCACGCCCGCGCGCGTCGTCAAAAGAAAGTCATGAGCGACACTTCGTACCGCTGGGTCATCGTCGCGCTCGGCGGCCTCATGGGTTGCGTCGCGCTCGGCGCGATGTTCTCGCTGGCGGTGTTTCTGGCGCCGATGTCGGTGGAAACCGGCTGGTCGCGTGCCGGCATTTCCTTCGCGATGACCATCAACTTCCTCGTCATGGCCTTCGGCTCTTTCGCCTGGGGCGCGGCCAGCGACCGCTGGGGCGCGCGCATCGTGACGCTGATCGGCGCCGTATTGCTGGGTCTCGCGCTCACGCTCGCGAGCCGCGCCGCGTCGCTCATGAGCTTCCAGCTCACGTACGGCATCCTCGTCGGACTCGCGGCCAGCGCATTCTTCGCGCCGATGATCGCCACGGTCACCGGCTGGTTCGAGACACGACGCAATCTCGCCGTGTCGCTGGTGTCTGCCGGCATGGGCGTGGCGCCGCTCACGATCTCGCCGCTGGCGAGCTGGCTCATCACGCACGACGGCTGGCGCCCGGCGATGTTCTACATCGGCGTGCTTGCCTGGGTGCTGCTGATTCCGGCGGCGATGTTCGTGCGGCGGCCCCCGGCCAGCGCGGCAGCACCGGCCGAATTGAAGCCGGCAGCGGCTTCGCGGCAGGTCTCGGTGGGTCAGGCGTTGACCTCACCGCAGTTCCTCGTCCTGGGATTCACGTTCTTTCTGTGTTGCGCGGCGCACTCGGGCCCCATTTTTCACGTCGTCAGCTACGCCACGTTCTGCGGGCTCGGCTCCATGGCGGCGGTGAGTGTCTACAGCGTCGAGGGCCTGGCCGGCCTTGGCGGACGTCTGTTGTTAGGCCTGCTGGCGGATCGCTACGGCGCCAAGCGCGTGCTCATCGCGGCGCTGCTCACGCAGGCGGTCGCCATCGCCTGCTATCTCGCCGTCAGCAAGCTCGGCGAGTTCTACGCGCTCGCGGTCATCTTCGGCGTTGCCTACGGCGGCGGCATGCCGCTGTACGCCTCGCTGGCGCGCGACTATTTTGGCCAGCGCATCATGGGCACCGTCTTTGGCGCGGCGACCATGCTGTCGAGCCTCGGCATGTCGATCGGCCCCTTCGCCGGTGGCTGGGTGTTCGATCATTTCGGCACCTACGCCTGGCTCTACGTCGGCTCCTCGGCAGTGGCCGTGGGCGCCGTGCTGCTCGCGTTCCTGTTCCCAAAACCCGTTCCGATTCGAGCGATGGCATGAATCGGCCGCGTTGATAGCGGTACCCTGCGGTTTCTACCAGCTTCAAAATGACACCGGTGTCTTATAGGATGACACCGGTGGTCAGGCCGGGGAAGGATCCCTTCGCGCGCCGGCCGCATTCCAAAATCCGACTTACTCAATCAGGGGGAAGGCCATGAGGTATGGACACGTCTTATTCGCGCTTGGAGCGCTGGCATTGGCGGGCGAAGCACTCGCCGCGAACCGGCCACCCGGTTACACCACGATCTGCAATGAAAACAAGAGCTGCTCGGTGGCCGCGTCGACCAACGTCGCCTTCGGCCGCGCGGGCCAGTTCTTTTCCAAAGTATTGAGCGGCAGCTTCGTGTGCTCGTCGGCGACTTTCGGCGGGCGCATCGATGGTGGCGTGAACGAGTGTTCGGTGCCCACGGGCAGCGCTCCGCCACCGCCACCGCCGCCGCCGAACGATCCGCCTCCGGGCGGAACTCCGGATCTCGGCTTCTATCCGGGCTGTGCAATGCCGAGCAATGTGCAAACAGTGCAGCTCACCGCGACGCAAGTGGTCGCCGCGGGCCAGGTCTTCGACGGCGGCAGTAAGCGCTACAACCTCTCGGGTGGTAGTCAGAGCGAAGGGCAACCGCCGGTGTTCGACGTGCAGGAAGGCGGTACCGTACGCAACGTGATCATCGGCCCGCTGGCGGCGGACGGCATTCATTGCCGCGGGAATTGCTCGCTCGACCACGTGTGGTGGGAAGACATCGGTGAAGACGCGGCGACCGCGCTCGGCCCTGCGGGCACGGTGATGACCATCAGTTGCGGCGCCGCCTACAACGGCTCGGACAAGACCTTCCAGTTCAACGGCCGCGGCGAGCTGCGCATCAGCAACTTCTACGTTGCCAATGCCGGGAAGCTGGTGCGCTCGTGTGGCGACTGCACCGGCAACGGCGGCCCGCGCAGGATTTTCGTGAACAACGTGATCACTCGCGACGTGCCGACCATCGTCGGAATCAATTCCAACTTCGGCGACGTGGCGACGATCCGTAATCTCACGCTGAACAACAGCGGCACCACCAAGACCAAGATCTGCCAGGTCTACAAGGGTGTCATCAAAGGGCAGGGCAGTACTTCGGCGCTGGGCGTGGAGTTCAACACGCCTAACTGCCAGGTGAGCCAGGGCGATGTGACTTTGCTGCCACCCAGCCAGATGAACACCAGCGCCTGCGCTGGATCGTGCCCGATCCCATAGTCGCAAAAAAAAGGGACGTACCTCTTTGAGGTGCGTCCCTCTTCGGCGCCGCTCAGTGGGACGTGCGCGCCGCCCCCGCAGGAGTCTCGGTGTGCATCACGCACTTCCAGCCGTCGTCCTGTTTGATCCAGATCGAGGTGTCGTGCATCTCCTGGACGGTCGGCTTGCCGTCGCCGCGCGGAGCCACTTCCTGCTTGACGTGATAGGTGAGCACAGCGGTGGAGTCGTTGGGAAATAGGACGTCCATCTTGCTGAGCTCGAATCTTGTCAGCACCATCGGCCCTTTCTCCGCCATCTTGCGATAGCCTGCGTGGTCGAATTTCATTGCGCCGTGCTCGCCAACCATCAGCGCCGGCTGGCTCAGCAGCTCGAGCGCGGAATCCGTATCCTGATCGACCAGGGACTGCCAGAACCTGTTCTCCAGGTCGATGAGTGTGTTACTAGATGTGGCCATGTGCGCTCCTTACATCAGGTTTTCGGCATTCTGCTCGAAGCCCGTGGTCCTAACGATCGGATGGCGCGTTGAACCCAGGTAGGGGTGCTCTTACTCATGACTGCTTCGTCCAGGCATGTGCCGGTATTTCCAGCTATCACGCTCGTTTTTTGCGTGATCTCCGCGGGCCTGTCTATCGTGAGTCTCACGCAATCTCCGCTCGATGCACCGTGGCGCGCGCTCCATGCCTCAGATGCTTTCCGTACCGGCGCCTTCTGGCTGCTGGTCGTTCCGGCCACGCTGCTTCATTCGAGCTGGCACCATCTGCTGCCGAACCTGGGTGTGGGGCTGTTGCTGGGGTCGGCTGTTGAACGCAGGGTCGGGCATCACTGGTTTGCAATCGCGCTGCTGCTCTGCCTGGTGCTGCCGACGGGGCTGGAGCTCTTGTCGTCCGGGCGGCCTCAAATCGGCATCTCGGGCGTGGACTATGCATTCCTCGGTTTTCTGCTGGCGAATCCTCCTTCGATCCGCCGCGGCCTCTGGCTAACTATCGTCGCGATCTTGCTTGGCTGGCTGGTTGCCGGCATGCTCCTGCCGATATCGCCGGCAAACCCGCCGGGCAATGTCTCGCACGTCACCGGGCTCATCCTCGGCGCGGGTGCGGGCCTTCTTTTCAGGCGCAGACACTAAACATGCAACCACCCGGTTCCACGCTCATTCCGCTGCTCATATTCATACCGCTCATCATCTGGCGGCTCTACAGCCGGGTTCGCCGCTCGATCGGGCGGCAGACGCTCTCCAAGGTTCGACCGTGGATCACCGTCACCGTGTTCCCGGTGCTGATCGCCCTGTTCGGCGTTGCCGCGTTCGCCCATCCGGAGCGGCTGTGGTTGTTAGGCGGTGCGGTGTGCGTGGGTTCCCTGCTCGGCGTCTTCGGTCTCGGCAAGACCCGCTTCGAGAACACGCCGCAGGGAATGTTCTACACGCCAAACGCCCACCTCGGCATCGCGCTCTCGCTGGTGCTGGCGGCACGCGTCGTCTATCGCATGGCGCAGGTCTATTCGTCCGACCCGGGCGCGCAGATGGCAACCCCTGACTTCGCCCGCAGTCCGCTGACGCTCGCGGTGTTCGGGCTGCTGGCGGGATACTACGTCGCCTATGCCGTCGGTCTCATCCGCTGGCGACATCGCGAAACGATCGCGCCATAGATGGCCGGGGCCGATCTCAACGAACTCGAGCAACAGGCGAGGGCGCTTCACGATCCCAAGGATCGCGAAGAAGCCCTGAAAGCCATTGCTGAGCTCCGGGCGATGCGAGAAGGTCGTTTCCAGCTTCCGAATCCTCCGACACCGCCGTCTCCACCACCTTCATTCCCTCCAGACGTGCGAGAGGTCGGGCGCAATCGTCTTGCCGCGGCCGTCAAGCTGCTCATCGGCACGTTGGCCTTTCTGGCTCTCTGCGTCTCGCTGGTGAGTCTCGTGCTGCCCATTGGTGTGCTGCTCGACGGCGATGCGACTGCGCCCACCTACTGGCTCTTGTCAGCCGCGGCTTCAGCCGTCTTGGTATCCGCCATTGTTCTGTGGCTCGCCGCCCGACAACCGCGAGCCCAGCGCGAGGCGATTACCCAAGATCCGGTAGCCCGGCATTTTGCCAGGCAGAAGCTTTTTCTCGCGTTTTCGACCGGCGGCCTGATGGTGCTCAACATTTCGGCAATGGTCGTGATCTTGCGTGCGGAACGGGACCTTCGCTTCCTCATCTACGTGGTGATGTTCGCATTTCTCTTCGGCACCTGGATGCTGAGCCGGGCATTCTGGCGTTGCCCGAAATGTGGCAATAGCCTGCCGATTTCAGTGGTTCGATTCGACGGGTCTTGTCCGTACTGCCGGACCCGGTTTAGTTAGCTCTATCGCGCGGCGCTGCGCAGGCCGGCTTTGCCGGTTTCCCGGTCCGGCACCACGCTCCACGCGAGTGCCTGCGTCGCCCAGTTCGTGGCTCCCGCCGAGATGAACTGGTTGGCGCCGTGCGGGAATCCGCTGTCGAAATAGAATTGCGTGAAGTGCGAGCGGGTACGCACCAGCCACGAGCCATCCGTGAGCTGCGTGTCGAGCAGGTAGCGCACGCCGCGCTGGTACGCCGGTGCGTCGGCCGACAAGCCTGCTTCGTGCAGCGCCACGAGCACCTGCCCGGTGGCATAGGCGTCGCTCGCGCGATACTCGAGCTGCGCCCAGCCGCCGTCGGCTCGCTGCGCCGCGAGCAGCGCATCCATCGCGGCGCGCCGTTCGCGCGCCGGGACGCGCGCCCAGGTCAGGCCTAACAAGTGGAACGTGCGATCCTCGGTGCTGACCGGAGCCGCCTTGCGCAGCCAGGCCGCCGCGCGCGTGAGGGCGGCGCTATCCGCCGGGTTTCGCGCATTGCCGTAGAGCTGGATGCCACGCATGCTCATCGACGTCGCTGTGAAGACGCTGGCCTCGCTCGGCGGGCGCACCGGGCTCAGCCAGCGGCCATCCGGCCACTGCGCGCGGCGCAATAGCCGAACGAGCGCGTCCGTCGCCGCATCCGCCGGATGATCGGCGGCCGCGAGTGTCACGAGTATGTATCCGGTGGTGGTGGTGGCGCCGCCGGGTACCACGACACCCTGCAGCGCCAGGTCGCGCGATGCGTCCATGTCTTCGACGAGCACGCGCAGTTCCTTCGCGGCGATCTCCGTGTCGTAGCTCAATCCCTGGCGCTGCAAGGTGCGCGTGGTGATCACGCCGAGCAGGTTGTGATGGCAGGACACACAGCCGCCTTTCTCATAGAACGTGACGGCGCTGTGCTGGAGCAGCGGCACACTGCGCGCGATGGCCGCGCGCGCGTCGTTGTCGGGCACGAACGCCAGGGACTCCGGTGATTCTTCGCGCGTGGGTTTGAGTCCGGCCTCGGTGAGTACGTCGATGGTCGACTGACGGCCGAGTCGCCGCGCGTAGTCGAGCGCGTTCAGACCCTCGGGGCTCAAGGCATTCACTTTGGCGCCGCGCGCGATGATCGTGCGCAGGAAATCGGGCGGCACGGTTTCCGAAATCGCCGCCATCATGAGCGCAGTGCGACCTTTGGGATCGGTGACATTCACGTCCGGCCGCCGCAGCTCGAGCGCCGCGTGCAACATATCGGGATCTCCGGGACCGCCCACGGGTAGCAACATCGTCAGGATGCGCGGCATCGGCTTCGGCGCGCCGGGCTGAAGGATCGTGAGGCATTCGGCGCAACCAAAGCGCAGCGCCGCCATCGCCGCGTCACCTTTGTCCGGAACTCGCGCCAGGATGAGGCGCAACGCCGCGGGGTTGGCGCGCGCCGCGGCGTTGAGCGCCGGCTGCGTGGCTTCGGCACCGCGCTCGAGCAACAGCTGCACCACGGCGGCGGAGTTCACGCCGGCCGCGGCTTGCGTGAGTGGCGTCTGTCCGAAGACGGATGCCGCGTTCGGCTTTGCGCCGTGATCGAGCAGCAGCCGCGTCTTGGCGAGATCGTCGACCGCCCACAGCAGCGCGCTGGCATCGCGCTGATTGCGCAGGTTCGGGTCGCCGCCGGCGGCGAGCATGGCCGCGAGTAGTTTGGCGTCGCCGTACAGCGCGGCTTCCATGAGCGGCGTCGTGCCGCCCTTGCCGCGCGCGTTGACGATCGAAGGCAGGGCGCGCACCGCCGCCATCACCTGGCGGCGGCTCGCCGCATCGACTGCGGAGGTGCGGATCAGCGCCGCGAGGCGGACAGCTTCGGCATCGGGCGGCGGGAGATCGACTTCGTTGGCAAGCTCATCGGGCCAGGTTGCCCCGGAATCTATCCATCGACGCAGCGTCTCGATCTCCTCGTCCGACAGCGTGTCTTCCAGTGGCATCTGCGGCCCGGCGCTCGAATCGACCACGCGTCGATACACCCGGCTCGACACGCTGCTGCCGGGAATGATGTTGTGCCGCACGATGCCGCTGAATGCCGCGCTGCGGCGGTCGAGCCGGAAGCCATTCTTCTGCTTGTCCGGGCCGTGGCACTCGTAACAATGTTTCTTGAACAGCGGCTGGACGTCGTGGGCGAAATCGGGCGCGGACGTATCCGCAGCGAGGGCTCCGCCCGACAAGCAGCACCAGGCGAATACGCAAGCAAGCAATGATTTCACGACGCGCAGGAGCTTACACCGCGGCGCGCGTGATCCGGTACACCCACTCACCGGTCTTGAGCCGGTTGTAGGCGCGGAAATCCTTGACGCCGGACCAGTCGCGGAAGTCGTTGCGCATGCCTTCGGGAAAGCTCATCACGATGGCTTCGCGCCGCACGCTGTCCAGCTCGAGCGCCTGCACCACGTTGCTCGTGATGTCTTCGACCGAGGCGATCCTGAACCCGGCCGCGGCGATCATGCCCGGCGGATCCTTGTCCTTCCACGCAAGGTCGACATGGAAAAACATGCCGCCCTTCTTCAGTACGCGAAATGCTTCGGCAAAAAATCGTGCCGGGTTGTCGTACAGATGCGAAGCCTCGACATTGAGCAGCGCGTCGCAGCTTCCGTCCGGCAGCGGCAGTTGTTCGGCGTTGCCGGCCTGGAATGTCAACGCAGGCACTTTCGCGAATCGCTGCGTGGCGAGGCCGAGATTGCGCTCGCTGATGTCGATGCCTAGATAGCTTGCCGGCAGGTAGGTAGCCGCGACATGCGCCGCGCCGCCGCCGCGACCGCAGCTCACTTCCACCAGCTTCTTGCCGCGCAGTTCCGCGTTGCCCAGCAGGTGGCGATACAGTTGCAGGCAATATTGTTCCGGCTCCGCGCTGCCGGCGAGCTCGGCCGACAACGGCGCAAAGCCGTAGTTCATGAAGGCGAAGTCCTGGGAGGCGCTGGCCGCGGCGTCATAGAACTGTCGCGCCTGTTCGCTGCGTGAATCAGCCTTGTCTTTCACGGACTGAGCGTTCACCGCGCCGCCCGCGCATGACGGATTTTCATCTTCATGCCATAGCGCGGAAACATCGTGGTGCCCGGCGCCGGCTCCACCTTCTGGCCGGGCGCGAGCTCGAGCTCGAAGCGTTGCGCGATGCGCGCCACGATGAGCTTGAGCTCCACCAGCGCCTGGCCGGCGCCAATGCAGTTGCGATGGCCGGCGGCGAAGGGCAGGTATGCGAAACGATGGCGCGCGGCCACCTTCGCCGGCTCGAAGCGCGTCGGGTCGAATGCTTCGGGGTTCGGATACAGATGCGCGAGGCGGTGAATGGCGTACATGGAGATCGCGACGGTCACGCCCTTCGGAACGTGGAATCCGCCGACCGTGTTGTCTTCCATGGCGACACGCGAGATGGAATGAATCGGCGAGTGCAGGCGCAGCGATTCATCGATGACCTGACCGGTGTATTGCAGCTGGTGCACTTCGGCGGCGGTAGCCAGGCGATTGCCGAGCAGGTTCACGACTTCATCGTGCATCTGCGCCCGAACATCCGGATGGCGCGACAGCGCCCAGTGAATCCAGCACAGGCCGGTGGCCGAGGTCTCGTGCCCGGCGAAGAACAAGGTCGAGATCTGGTCGCGCAGCGATTTGTCGTCGAATTCATTGCCTTCGGCACGGCTGGTGGTGACGATGCGCTTGAGCACGCCGCAGCCTTCGAAATCCGTGGCGCGATTCTTTCTGATGAAGCCGAGAATGCAGGCGTCGAGCGCGGCGATGGCCGCGTCGAAACGCGCGATCAGTTCTTTCGAATGCGGGATGAAGGCACGCACGATGTTGCGCGGCGCCTGCGGCCAGTGTTTCTTGACGGCCGCGGCGACGATGCAGAATTCATCGGCGATTTCCGCGAACGGCTCGCCTAACAGGTAGCGCCCCGAGAGCAGCTGCGCCAGGCGGTTGAATTCCGGTTCGATGTCGAACACCTCTTCGCGATCCGCGCGCGCATTCCAGCGATCGAGGAACCTGTCGATGTGCTGGCCCATCCAGGCCACCGACGCGTCGATGGCCTCGGGCTTGAACGCCGGCTGCGTGATCACGCGCTGGCGGCGCCACTCGGCGGCCTCGGAGAGCAGAAGCCCCTGTCCCACCAGCGACTGGATGTGCCGGTAGCGGATGTTCTTCATGTACTTCGCGCGATGCGTGATCAGCATCTCCTTGAGCATCTCGGGGTCTGAGAGCACGTAGAGATATTTGCCGCGGATCGGCACGCGCGCGAGCCCGCCGTAATTGCGAGCGATGCTCGTCAGCGCTTCCATCGGATTTTTCAGAAAGGGCAGCAGGCATCCGATGACCGGAAGGCCTTTCGGACCGGGTGGGTGCTTGACGGCCGTGGCCGCCGCGCCACCCGTCGCCGCTGCAACAGTGCTCGCTGTGTTCAACTCCGACCCCCTCAACCCCGAGCGCCAGATTACATTCGCGTAATGATCGACGTGGCGGAGCGTAGCGCAATTCGCGGCGAGTCAGGTGGTTAACACCTGGTCGGCCGTAGTCCCATCGGCATAGATGATGATGGACAACATGCGGATCGGCGTCTTCAACAACTTCTCCGGCCCATGCGGCACCGTTCCGGCGAACGTCAGGGCATCGCCGGCTTTGAGCAGATGCGTTTCATCGCCGTGACGGTAGGTAAGCGAGCCTTCCAGTAAATAAATGAACTCGGTACCCGGGTGTTCGAAACCGGGAAACACTTCGCTCTTGTCATTCAGTGTGACGAGGAAAGGCTCGAAAGCCCGTCGCGGTCCGCGATCCGCGGCCAGCAAGTGATACGTGTGACCGCGCTTCGTTCCGCGGCGCACGACCTCGAGACCTTCTCCGCGCGGCACGTGTTGCGCACCGCCTCGTGGTTTACCGATATCGCCGAACAGAGTGCCGAGCGGCACGCCGAGCGCGGCGGTGAGGGCGGCCAATGTTTCCAGGCTCGGTGACACATCGCCGTTTTCGAGCCGGCTCAACATGCCGGCGCTGACGCTCGACCGCTTGGCGACTTCGCCGAGCGTGAGTCCCATCGAGCTGCGCAGGCGCCGCACGGTCGCGCCGATCTGGCGTGAAACGCTCGCCGGCTCCTCTGCTTTGGCTTTTGCCATAACCCACTCCTTATCTCTTGCGCAGACCGCGACCGGTATGTTATCCGTGCGCAACTCAATTTACTCTCATGCAACTCGCGTTTCGATGCCCCATCGCCTGCTGAAGCTCGCCGCCCGTTCGTTGCTTGGTCGCCGCCATCCGGAACCGCGCATGTTCCGCGAACCCGCTCGCCTCAAGGACGGCTACGACGTCGTCATCATCGGCGGCGGCGGTCACGGGCTCGCCGCCGCGTACTACCTGGCGCGCGATCATGGCATTCGCGACATCGCCGTGCTCGAAAAGGGTTACCTCGGTGGCGGCAACACCGCGCGCAACACCACCATCATCCGCTCGAACTACCTGACGCCGGAAGGAGTCAGGTTCTACGACGCCAGCCTCGCGCTCTGGGCGGGACTGTCGGAAGAGTTCGATTTCAACCTGTTCTATTCGCAGCGCGGGCATTTCACGCTGGCTCACTCGGACGCGGACCTGCGCACCGCGCGCTGGCGCGCGGAAGTGAACAAACATTTCGGCGTGCGCTCGGAAGTGGTCGACGCCGCGTTCGTGAAGAAGCTCGTGCCGCTAATCGACCTGGAATGCGGCGGTCACTCGCCCATTCTCGGCGCGCTGTATCACCAGCCGGGAGCGATCGCCCGCCACGACGCCGTCGCCTGGGGATACGCGCGCGGTGCCGATCGCCGAGGCGTCGAAATACACCAGAACACCGAGGTTCTGGGCATAGACGTGCGCGACGGCGCGATTGCCGGCGTGCGTACCTCGCGTGGAAATGTAGCCACGAAAAAAGTCTTATGCGCCGTCGCCGGCAGCACACCACGCGTTCTCGATCTCATCGGGCTCGATTCACCGCTCGTCATCCATCCGTTGCAGGCCATGGTTTCCGAGCCGCTCAAGCCCTGGCTCGATCCCATCATCGTGTCGAGCTCGCTGCATGCCTATGTGTCGCAGAGCGCGCGCGGCGAGCTGGTGATGGGTGCGTCGCTCGATCCGTACGAGTTGCATTCCACGCGTTCAACGCTGGATTTCGCCGAGGGCCTGGCCGTGCACATGCTCGACCTGTTCCCGTTCCTCTCGGAAGTGAAGGTGAATCGGCAATGGGCCGGCATGGCCGATATGACGCCGGACTTCGCGCCCATCATGGGTCTCACTCCCTGCGAGGGATTTTTTCTCGATGCCGGTTGGGGCACCTGGGGATTCAAGGCCACGCCGATATCCGGAAAAACCATGGCGCACACCGTCGCCACCGGGATGACCCATCCGCTCATCACAGGCTTCTCGCTCGAGCGATTCGCGCGCCTCGAGCTCACCGGCGAGAAGGGCGCCGCCTCGGTGGGACATTGAAGATTCTCCGCTGCCCACTCAATGGACCGCGCCCGCTGCTGGAGTTCGTGAGCGGCGGGGAAGTGCGCGAGGCGCCGGACGCAGCTACGTGTTCCGACTCGGAGTGGACCGCGTATCTCTACA